>CALVHT010000012.1 GCA_944328645.1 uncultured Clostridia bacterium | reverse complement strand
GTATCATTGGAGGTTTTTCTTTGCAACGCTTCCGCTCCCTTTTCCCTCCCGCATAGCGGGAGGTTGTCTTTTAACAAGACAAAACGCGCGCGGAGCAACCGCTCCGCGCCCGCTCGTTCTCATTTCGGATCTCTTAGTCCTCCGGCTTGATGGCGCCCACCGGGCATCCTTCCTCGCACGCACCGCAATCGATGCATACGTCCGGATCAATCTGATACTGCGTGTCGCCCTGCGAGATCGCGCTGACCGGGCAAGTTTCGGCGCATGCGCCGCAAGAAATGCATTCTTCGGAAATTTTATGTGCCATTACTGATTACCTCCCTACTATACTAACGACCTACCGTTTCTAATATTATAACATACCTTTGCGAATTAGTAAAGATTTCTCCGCATTTTTTTTACGATTTTTTTGATTTTTTCCGCTCTTGCCTTCCCGTTAATCGAGGATATCTTTGAGCGCGGGGTCTATTTTTCCGCTTTTTCCGGCTTTTCCTCTTTCTTGCCGGCTTTGAACCGAATTTTTTCCAGCGGGAAATCTTTGTAGACCAGGCTGCCGTCCTTTTCGATCTTCACGCGCACAACCATCTTGAGCATATTGTTCGAGACCACATTTCCTTTCCCCTCGGGCGTACTCACTTCCGCACCGATTTTCGGCATCTTCTTGTATACCTCGCTGTAATAGTCGTTTTCGTAACTCAAACAACACATCAGCCGTCCGCACAGACCGCTGATCTTACCCGGATTCAACGAAAGCCCCTGCACTTTGGCCATTTTGATGGAAACTTTTTTAAATTCCGGCATGGCTCCCGCACAACAGCATTCCCGCCCGCAGGGCGCTATGCCTCCCAACAGACGCGTCTCGTCTCGGATGCCGATTTGCCGCAGCTCAATGCGGATATGGAAAGTGCCGGCCAAATCTTTGACCAACTCGCGGAAATCGACTCTCCCTTCCGCCGCGAAATAGAAGATGACCTTGTTTCCGTCAAACGAAAACTCGCAATCGATCAACTTCATATCCAAATTGTGCTTTGCGATCTTTTCCTGCGCGATCTTCATGGCCTGCGGCTTGCGCTCGATATTGCGCCGCACCTGTTCGCGGTCCTTCTCCGTCGCGATGCGAAGGATGGGTTTCAGCGGTTGCACAACTTCGGCGTCTTCCACTTCTTTGGGTAAAAACGCGACATACGCAAACTCTGTGCTCTTGCTCGTCTCCACGACGACCTGCATCCCTTCCTGGTACGTTTCGTGCTCGTTCGGCGCAAAATAATATACTTTTCCGCCCTCTTTGAATTGTATCCCGATTACTTTCATCGTCCCTCCAAAATATCCACAAACAACATTTCCAAACTCATGGCAACGTTGGCGTTCGACTTCCAATCTTTTTCCGTCTTTGCAATGGCCTCCAGCGCCCGAACCAGTGCCGCAGCCGAAAACCGCTCTGCCGCGCGCCGCACGCTCTCCTCGCGCGCGCCGGAAAGCATCAGATCGGCGCGGCCGAGTTTGTACAACAATGCATCCCGCGCGGCCAGCCGCAACAACGGCAGAAATTGCGCCGACTGCTCTTTTGTCGCATAGCGGCGCACCGCCGCCGGGATCCCGGCCGGTGACAAAGCCGCCAAAAATTGCGCCGCTTCCTCGGCGGCCCCCTCCAAGGACCCGCCTTCGGCCAGCTCCTCTGCCCGACCGATCGCGCCGCCGCTCAACGCCGCGATCTCCCGCACATCCGAACGAAACGGATATTTCTTTCGAAGGTATGCGGCGATCTCCTCTTCCGGAAACGAGAACAATTCCAGCCGTTTCGTGCGCGAACGGACCGTGGTCAGCACGGATAACTCGTTTGTTGCGCCCAGTAAAAAATAGACGTTGGCCGGCGGCTCTTCCAATATTTTGAGCAATTTGTTCTGTGCCGGCGCCAACATATCCTGCACGCGGTCCAAAACAAACAATTTGCGATCATTTTCGACCGGTTTGAGATAGCAATCGTCCAAAAGCTCTTTTATTTCCGCCACGCTCGCGCGCTGCCCTGCCGCAGGAAAGACCCGGCAATCGGCATATCCCTCTGCGTCGATCAGCCGCGCCGCACGCGCGTCTGCACGCAGGATGAGCTTGGCCAGCTGCTTCAAAAAATTGCGCAAATTCCGTTCGTCCGGGCACACAAGCAGATAGGCGTGCGAGAGCCTGCCGCTCGCCGCGTCTCCGGCGACCAATCGGTAGGGTTTGCTGTTTTGAAAAATCTCCATATCTCCCTCGCCCCGTATTCACGCTTGTTCGCGCCCCGTTATTCGATGATGCCGCGCCGGCGCAGCAGCGCAAGGATCTTTTCGTTCGTCTCGTATTTCGTGCCCGAACAATCGACGGAAACGATCTGTTCCGGATATTCTTCGAGCAAATGTTGGTATCCCTCGTATACCTTTTGATGAAAAGCCGAACCTGCCTGTTCGATGCGGTCGTTTTGGTCGGCGCCATGTTTGCGTTCAAACGCACAGGCCGGGGAGATATTCAAAAACAGCGTAATATCCGGCATGAACCGCTCGATCGCGTAGCTGTTGATGTTGCGCAAAAAGATCTCGCTCAAGCCGCGGCCGAAGCCCTGGTATGCAAACGATGAAAAAATATACCGATCGCACAAAACCATTTCTCCGCGTTCCAGCGCGGGAACGACGGTATCTGCCAAATGTTGAACGCGCGCCGCCGCATACAGAAGCGCTTCGCATTCGTCCGTCATGGCCGTAAATTTGCCGTTGAGAATGACCCGCCGAATGGCCTCCGAAATTTCGCCGCCGCCCGGCTCGCGCGTGACGATATGCGCAACGCCCGCCCGGCGCAGATATTCGGACAGAAGGCGGATCTGCGTAGATTTTCCCGCGCCTTCGCAACCTTCAAATGTAATAAATTTCCCGTTCATAACTCCAAAACGACAGCGATCTTTCCGTCCTGCAGCCCGAACACATGCTCGGCCTGCGCCAACGCCGCGGCGACTTCCGCGGTGATCCGCTCGCCCGCCACGACGGACGGACAACATGGCGGCGTGATCCCCGCATTGCATGCGGCAATCCTGCCGGCCGACTCTGCCAACGGAACCAACGCGCGCTTTGCCCCAAGCGCCGCCGCGTAACCGTAAGCCGGCTGGCCGTAAACCGGTTCCTCCGCGCGCAATTCGGCCGTGCCCTGTAGCGCGGGATCGCGCACGATCCGGCCGATCCTCCGGGCCAATCGCGCGAACGCGCCCTGCGGCAGCAGCGGAGAGCCGTAAAACAACAAATACCGCCCGTCCTCCGCTTCGGCATAGATCCCGCACGCTTCCAGCCGCCGTTGCACGGCGCGAGGGGCGATGCCCGCCCGGCCGAAATCGACGGCCAGCGAAAGCGTTTGCCCATCGTACGCAAAAAGGCCGAATTTTTGCAGGATCTGCCGCGCGCGCGCAAGATCTTTGCGCCGGGCCGCAATGAGTGACGCGCCCCTTTGCGCCATGTATTGTACGCCATATTCCACCGATGCCATGATCGGATAGGAGGGGCTGGTCGTGCGGAATATGTTCAACCCTTCCCGCACGGCCGCGGCGAAACGCGCATCCCGCCCGTTCAACAGCGCTCCTTGCGTCAGCGTGGGCATGGTCTTGTGAGAACCGTCCACCCAAAGGTCGGCATGGCAACCGGCATAAACGCCGGGAGCGGCGGCATCGAAACGCAGGTACGCCCCGTGCGCCCCGTCTACGAGCAGCGGCACGCCGAAGCCCTCGCATACGGCGCGTATCCCCGCCAGATCGGCTACGTTCCCGAAGTAATCGGGCGAAGTGAGCAAAACGGCGCAATCGTTGCCCGCTGTCTGCAACGCCGCCGCTACGTCGGCCGCCGTCGGCGGCAACAACACGCCGTCTTTGCAGGGATTGCGCAAGAGGATCGGCTCGATCCCCAACACCGCACACGCGTGATAGACGCTCTTGTGCGAGTTGCGCGCCGCCACGACTTTGCGCACATGCGCAGCGTACAGCATCGCAAAGACGCCGCAGGAAGATCCGTCTGTCAAAATATGACTGAATGCCGCGCCCAGCGCATGCGCGATCTCCGACTGCGCGGCCGCAATGATCCCGTCCGGTGCTTCCAAGCAGTCGGAAAAGGACAGCTCGGTGATGTCGGCCGCGGCCCCCGCAAACGGAAAACGCCGCGCGTTCGCTTTATGCCCCGGCATGTGGAAGCGCGCAAACGGCGGTGTTTTGTATGCTTTGAGCGCCCCGTAGATGTGCAGCTTATGCATCACGAATCGTAGGTGTCCACGAGATAGGTCAAGAAAGTGAACGGCTCATAGCGCAGATCGTTTTCACCGGAAGACCCGGTCTGCAGGACACACATGCACAGATCCTCACCCGTCGCGCTCTCGCCCGTCTCGTTGACGGCAAACTGCGAAATGTTTTGGATGTTCCCCAAATCAAACGCGAACGTGCCTTCGTACCATTCGCCCTTTTCGATCGCGCCGTCGTTGTTTCGGTCGATCGGGACCAAACTCTTGCGCAGTTCGATCGGGTCGTCCGGGCTATCGTTGCTCACCCATTCCCGGACCCGCTTGTACGACGCGCACAAATTTTCAATGCGCTCGTATTCCTGTTCCAGCCCGGCATCCCATTGTTCCTGCGTCTTAAAACGCTTGTCCTTGGCCATGCGCGCTTCAAAGTTCTCTCGCACCGCGTCTCGATCCAAGCTGCCGTTTTGGAAATCGCCGCCGTAAAAGCGGTTCAAATACGCCTCGCAATCGGCAAAATAACTGGGAAAGGTGGAGGCATACTCGATCCCGAGCGTCGCCTCGTCGAACGTCTCTTCTCCCAACCAGATCGCATTCGAACGGTAGCGCAGAAGGAAGTCCTGCAATTTTCCCAAACTTTCCAGATTGCCGCTGTCATCGTACGTTTCCGGCGAGTCGGCCACGAACATCACGTCCCCCTGCCCGGCCGCAAAATGCGCCTGCAAAATGGTGTCTTTATAGGAGTTATCCTCCAAATCGTTGACGGTCACCTCCAAAACATCGTACGAAAGCGCGTTCTTTTGGTGCAGGATCTCCAACGAGGGAGAAACGTTTTTAATCTGCACGCCCGGATAGGTATAGATCTCGAACCGCTGGCCGTTGGTCGCGCGGGTGGCCAACGTCGTAAACAGGAGCATCCAGACCAAAACGGCGGCCAAACAGATGCATAAAATTTTGATCCAGTCGTACGACAGCAACAGTCCCAGCCGGCTTTTTGTGATTTTTGCGTCCATGAACCCTTGATTCCTTTTTTCTTCGCGGCCCGACGGCCGCCGGTGTTATTGTATTTCTTTGATCTCGACTTCGTAATCGAACCCGTTCGGCGCATGAACGGTCACCTTGTCGCCGCAGCGCGCGCCGACCAAAGCCGCCCCGAACGGAGAATCGATGCTGACGATGTTCTTGTCGGGATCCGCCTCGGTCGAGCCCATGATCTTGTAAGTGATCGTCTCTTCCAAATCGTAATCGTATACGGTAACCGTATTGCCGAAGTGCACCTTGCTCTTGTCCGTGCTCTCTTCCATGATCTTTGCGTTCTTGATCTTGTTCTCCAGCTCGCGGATCTCGCTCTCGTTGAGGGCCTCTTCGTTCTTTGCGGCATCATATTCCGCATTTTCGCTCAGGTCGCCGAACCCGCGCGCCACCTTGATGCGCTCGGTGATCTCTTTTTTCTTCTCCGTCTGCAAGTATTTCAAACGCTCTCTCGCTTCGTCATACCCCTCTTGCGTCATGATGAATTCTTCCGCCATTTTACAACACCTCTTTGATAAATTTTGTCCGTCTTTCCCGTCTTTTATTTGTAAAAGAGTGATTCCGCACCGAATGCGGAATCACTTTTTCGTGCAATATTATACCGCAGCCGCACCCAAATGTCAAGCTATATTCGCGCGGGCGCGCGAAATGCGGTTCAGCGGTGCAACTGTTTGCAATAACGCGCAATGCGCTCGGTCGCCTCGTCCAGATGCGCCATGCTCGTCGCGTACGAACAGCGCACGTGGTATTTTCCTGCCTCGCCAAAGGCGTCGCCGGGCACCACAGCCACTTTCTCTGCGCGCAAAAGTCCGTTGGCGAACTCCTCCCCCGTGATCTTCCGCTCGGCCAGCGAGGGATACACATAAAAGGCCCCGCGCGGCTCGAAACAAGGCAGGCCGCAATGATTGAAAAAATCCACCATAAAGCGACGGCGCTTATCGTATTCGGCGCGCATCTGTTCGACCACCGCAAATCCGTCCGAAAAGCCGTCCTTTAATCCCTCCAGCGCCGCATACTGGGAAGCGCTGGGCGCACACAGCAGCGTATATTGATGGATTTTAAACGCCGCCGCATCCACGGCCGGGGGAGAGCACAAAAACCCGATGCGCCAACCGGTCATCGCAAAAGCCTTGGAAAAACCGTTGATGACCACGGTGCGCTCCTGCATGCCGGGCAGAGACGCGATGGAAACATGCCGCCCGCCGTATGTCAGTTCCGCGTAGATCTCGTCAGAGATGACCAGCAAGTCGTGTTTTTGCAGCACGGGAACAATGGCTTCCAGCTGCGATTTGGTCATGATGCCGCCCGTCGGGTTGTTGGGAAAGGGCAATACGAGCGCCTTGGTACGCGGCGTAATGACCGCCTCCAGCGATTCGGGCGTCAAAATAAAGCCGTTCTCCTGCGTACAGCGGACGGGAACGGCCGTACCGCCCGAAAGCTGGATGCAGGGAACATACGAAACGTATCCCGGATCGGGAACGAGGATCTCGTCTCCCGGCTCGCAGATTGCGCGCATGACCAGATCGATCCCTTCGCTCGCTCCCACGGTCACGATGATGTGCTCGGGCAAATACTCGGCGCCGAACCGTTCGCGCACATAGCGCGCGATCTGTTCGCGCAGAGCAGGCAAGCCGCGGTTGCCCGTATATTGGGTATATCCGCGCTGGATGCTCTTGATCGCCGCGCTGCGGATCTGCCAGGGCGTAATGAAGTCCGGCTCACCCACCCCCAGCGAAATGGCATCCTTCATCTCCGACACGATGTCGAAAAATTTGCGGATCCCGCTGGGCTTGAGGTGCTCCGTGCGTTGATTGATAAAATTCCTCATGCATGTACCGATATCCGCAGGCGGTTATCGTCCTCCGTATCCGTGATCGTCCCTTCGATCTTGTACTTTTTGAGGATAAAATGCGTCGAAGTGGACAGCACGTCATCCAGGGTAGACAGGCGTTCGGAAACAAATTGGGCCACCTCGCGCAGCGTCTTCCCCTCAATAAAGACCGCCAGGTCATAGCCGCCGCTCATCAGATAGCAGCTTTTCACCTCATCAAACCGATAGATCTCCTCGGCGATCGCGTCAAATCCGCTCATTTTTTGCGGCGAAACTTTGACCTCGATGAGCGCCTGAACGATTTCCTCCGGCATCTGTTCGCCGTTGACGATGGCCGTATATTTGACGATGACGCCGCTCTTTTCCATTTGCTGAATGGCGGCGGCGATCTCCGCTTCCGTCTTTTCCAGCATGACGGCAATCTTTGCCGGCGTGTAGCGGCAATCTTCCTGTAAGATCTGCAAGATCTGCGATTCCAGCTTATCCATACGAATCTCCTTGCATCGGCCCGCACAGAAAACAAAAAAGCCGCCGCGCCAAAAAAGGCAGCCGCGCTCCTCCGTTTCGTCGGCCCGTATTTTTCTATATAGTATATATTTTTGCGGCGAATAAGTCAATTATATTTTACTTTTTTGAAAATTTTCGCTATACTCTATTCTGAAAATCATAAATTTTTCACGCGGCGGCGTGGATTGCGGGAGAGCGGGCAGCTATGTTCAAAATTTGGGCAAAAATCATGAAAGAAGGGAAAATCGTGCGCCAATTCGTGTACGAAAATCAAGAAAAATTGACTTGGTCGCATTTTTTGGATTACCTGTTCGACATCTGCCGCGAGCTGGATACGCCCACGCCCGTTTTGCTGAAATCGCACATCGTCAACTTTGCCAAATTCAATCACGTGCGTTTTTATCCGCGCGATTTTGTCGAGGCGATCGACTTCGACTATCTGCTGCTCGAACAAATCATCCTTTGAAACGCAAAAGCGGCGGATTTTGGTTGACTTTCGGAACAATTTCTGCTATCCTTTTGCGCGGTAGGTTTTCGGAAAACACTACCTAAAAACAACCGAGGTAATTGAATATGAAGCGATTCACAACCAAGATGCTGTGCCGGGCCGGTATTTTTGCCGCCCTGTACGCGGTTCTCACCTGGCCGCTGGGATATTTGGCCTACAACGGATTTGTACAGATCCGCCCAGCCGAGGCCTTGACCATCCTCCCTTTGGTGTATGCAGAGAGCGTGCCGGCTCTGTATGTGGGATGCCTGTTGGCAAACCTCCTCTCCGGTTACGGCGGTTGGGACATCGGGTTGGGAAGCCTGTGCTCCCTCGTCGCCGCGGCGCTGACTTATGTCGCAGGGAAATACATCCGCAATCTGCCCGCAAAGCTGATCGTGGGCGGCCTGTTTCCGGTACTCGTCAACGCATTCGTCATTCCGCTGGTCATGCTCTTGGCCGGGTCGACGGAGCTCGGCTACTGGGCAAACTTCGCGTCTATGGTGGCCACCGAATCCGTTTGGGTGTATGCATTGGGCGTTCCCCTGTTTTTCGGCATCCGTTCCCTGCAAAAGAGAGGCGTTTCCGCCTTCTGCGACAATCGCGCCGGCCAGCCGCTCGACCATCCCGCCGAGCCGTCGAAAAACTGAGTTTTGCTCCGACCTTTCCGCATGGGCGCCATGCGGAAATTTTTTTGAATTTTTGCGAATCGATTGACATTTTTTGTTATTTTCGCTATTATATTGTTGCAAAAGCAACAGGAATCAAAATTATGGAAACCATTACGACTTCCCTGTTCGACGGGGTATCCAAAACGGAATATGCGGCGATGATGACCTGCTTTAAAGCGACGGTCAAGACGTACGGAAAGGGGGAAGAGATCCCCTTGCCGGCGGGGCGCGTGGGCGTCGTGCAGCGGGGCAGGATCAGCCTGATCAAGACGGACGCCAACGGGGTACGCACCATTTTCGAACAATTCAGAGAGGGCGGCGTGTTCGGCGACGTACTCGGTTTTGCCTGGGCAGACGCTTTTTTTTATCTTTGGACGGACGAAGAATGCGACGTTCTCTACATCGATTACGAACACATCGTAAAGCGGTGCCCCAATGCCTGCACGCATCACAGCGTGGTCGTTTCCAATCTCGTGCGCCTGATGGGCGAAAAGACGCAGGCGCTCTCCGAGCATCTCGAGATCCTCAGCCGCCGCACCACGCGCGAAAAGCTGCTCGCTTACTTTTCCATGCTCGCGGCCAAACAAAAAAGTTCGTACTTTACCCTTCCCTTTTCGCAGACCAGCCTGGCCGATTACATCTGCGTGGACCGCAGCGCGATGGCGCGGGAACTGCGGCGCATGTGCGAGGAAGGCCTGATCGACATCGAGCGGCGCAATGTCAAGCTCATTCGGACCAGCTAAAAAAGCCGAGCGATTCCCCTTTTTTCTTGCATTCTCTACAGAAAATACGGCAACGCCGCGCTTGTTTCGGCCGCCCGTTTGTGGTATAATACATTCAATTTCAAACGCGCCCGCGCACAGTCGGCAAGGCCGCTGTTTCGTTCGCTCGAACGGCGCGTGCGGTGAAAGGAGGTAACTATGGCGAAACGCAATTCCGCCCCCGAAAACCAAGGCAAAAACGGTGAACCACGAGAGAAAAAACGGCGCTGGGTCGCATGGGTCTTATTGCTTGTGGCGGTTTTGATCATCGTCTTGATCATCCTGCTGTGGTTGCAGTGCTGCCAACCCAAAGAACACACCGAACACACCTACTCTTCCGAGTGGGTCAGCGACGATCAATATCACTGGCATCTATGCACAGACTGCGACGCACCCTCTGAAAAATCCGAACACCGCTTCGGCGAATGGACCACTTCGCTCGAGCCGACGTGTACGGACAACGGAAATCGCCAGCATACCTGTCTTGACTGCGGCTATACCGAATCCGAGCCCGTGCCCGCGGCCGGGCATTCCTTCGACGAATGGGTGATCGTGAGCGACCCCAGCTGCACCGACATCGGGCAGCAGCGGCATACCTGCAATATATGCGGCGAAACCGAAATTCAACCCATCCCCGCGCTCGGCCATACCTATCCGGACGAGTGGGAAACCGACTTTTTCGGTCACTGGCAGATCTGCGAAGTGTGCGGCATGGCGACCAAACCGGAAGACCACCAGTGGAACGAGGGGATCACGGACATCGTTCCCACGCCCGAACAGACGGGGACCAAAGACTTTGTTTGCACCGTCTGCGGCCAAACCAAGACGGAGGCCCTGCCTTCCGGCGAACACATCTTTGGCGCCTGGGAGGTGACGCGTGAGCCCACTTGCACCCAAACGGGCGAACGCATACATACCTGTCTCGACTGCGGGGCCGAAGAGCGGGAGGTCATCCCCGCCGCCGGCCATTATTTCGGATCCTGGATCATCGCGCAGGCGCCCACCTGCTCGGAAGCGGGCGAGTACCAGCGCAAATGTTGCGTTTGCGGCGAAACGGATACGCGCGCAGTGCAGCCGACCGGCGACCACTCGCGGTCCGCCTGGCGAACGACGAAAGACGCAACCTGTACCCAAGCGGGCGAACGCCGGCGCGAATGCACCGTCTGTGGCAAGGTCTGGGCGGAATCGATCGCGCCCGTGGGACATACCCCCTCCGCCGAATGGATGCACGACGATTTCGGGCACTGGCATCTTTGCATCGTTTGCGGCAATGTCGTCGAAACGTATGCGCACACTTGGAATTCGGGCACGATTAGCGTCGTTCCCACGCCCGAGAGCGAAGGCGAAAAGGTCTATGCCTGCACCGTCTGCAATCAAACCAAGACCGAGACCCTGCCCTCCGGCGAGCATCGCTTCGGCGAATGGGAGATCGACCGCCTGCCGACTTGTACCCAAACGGGCGAACGGCATCACGTCTGCGCCGACTGCGACTACGTTGAAACGGAGATCCTCCCCGCGACCGGCCACACCTTCCAAGGCTGGACGGGCGACGCGAGCGGGCATTGGCATTACTGCACGACTTGCCACGCGACCCTGGATCGCTCCGCGCACACCTGGGCGGCAGGAAGCGTGATCCAAAAACCGACCTGTACGGAACCGGGCATTTTAAATTGCGTATGCACGGCCTGCAACGCGCGTTCCACCCAGGCCATCCCTGCCACCGGCCATACCTTCGGCGCCTGGTCGGTCAAAACGCCGGCAAGCTGCATCCAGACGGGCGAACGCGTGCGCATCTGTTTTGACTGCGGCGAGACCGACTCGCAAGCCATCGAACTTCTCCCCCATTGCTACGGCCCTTGGAAGATCGAGACGCCCGCCACCTGCACGGCCGGCGGAGTGCGGACGCGCTCTTGCATTGAATGCAACGACACGCAGCGCGAGAGCACCTCGCCCGCACAGCATCTTTGGGGAACCTGGCAGAGCGACGAAACCGGCCATTGGCGTGCCTGCACCGTATGCGGAACGCGCGCGCAGACTTATTCGCATACGCTGGACGAAGGGATCGTCGTACGAGAACCCACCTGTACCGCGACGGGGGAACGCACACACCTTTGCGCCGTTTGCGGCGGAACCGTGATCGAAACGCTGCCCATGCTTGAACACACCTGGAGCGACTGGCAAGGCGACGGCACCGAGCATTGGAAAGAATGCACGGTGTGCGGCACGCGCACACAGATCGGTGCGCACTCCGCCACCCTTTGGCAGAACGACGAAACGGAGCACTGGCGCGCCTGCACCGTGTGCGGGATGCGATTCGGCACGCAAGCCCATACTTGGGGCGACTGGGAGGGAGACGCGAGCGGACACTGGCATACATGCCTCCTGTGCAACCGCCGTTCCGCAACATTTGCGCACGAATCCTCCGCTTGGTTGAGCAACGCCGACGAACATTGGAAAATTTGCGCCGCCTGCGGCGAACAATTTGGCGTCACCGCCCACACCTGGGGCCGCTGGGAGAGCGACTCCGGCGAGCATTGGCGCAACTGCACTGTATGCAACCGCCCCTCCGCCTCCGTCTCCCACTCTTCGGACACCTGGCAAAGCGACGGCGAAGAGCACTGGAAAGTGTGCGATACCTGCAACGCCGCGTTCGGCACCACAGCCCACACGTGGGGCAGCTGGCAAAGCGACGCGAACGGGCACTGGCGGACTTGCACGATATGCCACCGCGATTCCGCCCCCATCGCCCACACTTCGAACACCTGGCAGAGCGACGGCGAAAAACACTGGAAGGTATGCGATACCTGCAACGCCGTGTTCGGCACGACGGCACATGCCTCGGATCATTGGCAGACCAACGGAACCGAACACTGGAAAGTATGCGATACTTGCAGCACACCGTTTGGACAAGGCACCCACGCCTCCGACGTTTGGGTCACGACGGCCGGCAGCGCCGAACACTGGAAAATCTGCGACGCGTGCGGCGAACAATTCGCCAACGAAACGCACGCCGCGACGCGTTGGGAAAGCGACGACGACCGACATTGGCAAGTCTGCACCAAATGCGCCGGGATCTTTGCCCAGGAAGCGCACCGATACCCTGCCCCCGGAACGGATGGCTATTGGCAGAGCGATGATTTTTCGCATTGGCACGAATGCGACGTTTGCGGCAAGAAAGTCAACCGCGAAACGCACCAATACCCTGCCGGCGAAAATATCTGCAACGACTGCGGCAATGTTTGCGGTTCGTTTACGCCCGGTCTCGTCTATATTTGGAACGCCGGATCCGGCACCTTCAGCGTCGCCGGATTGGGGACTGTTCCCGAAAGCTGGGATATCGTCATTCCTTCCCTGTATGCGGACGAACGTTCGGACTTTGCGCCCTGCAAAGTTACGGGCATCACGGCATCCGCGTTCGGCGGAAAAAAGATCCCTTCCGTCTCCATCCCCTCCTCCATCGTTTCGGTGGAAAGCGAAGCGTTTACCAACTGCACCCAACTGCGCGCGGTCTATTACGGCGGCACGCTGGCCCAGTGGTGCGTCGTTCAGTTTGGAAACGGCTTTGCCAATCCCATTCATTTGGACAGCGCTACCCTCTACATTGACGGCTCGGCTGTCGTCGGGAACGTCGCCTTCGGCGCGGATGTGACCAGCATCGGCAATTACGCGTTCTACGACTATGAACCGATCACCGGCGCAACGTTTGCAAACGAGCTCTCGACCATCGGCCTGTACGCCTTCGACCACTGCACACAGCTTCGCTTCCTTACCCTGCAAGTCGGCGCGACGACCATCGATCAATATGCCTTCAGCGGATGCACGGCACTGCAAAGCGTGGATCTGGGCGATGCGACCCGGTATTTGCGCACGTCTGCCTTTATCGGCTGCAGTTCCCTGCAACAGATTTCGTTCGGCAGCGGACTGCTGGAAATCGGCGCCTACGCCTTTAACGGCTGCACGGAGCTGAACACCGTAACTTTCCCCGCCAAGCTCACCCTCATCGGTCAGTACGCGTTCGGAAATTGCGCTTCTTTGCAATCGGCGGTGTTCGAGCGGACGGACAACTGGTCGCGCGCCGCTTCCGACACGGCGGCGGGCGTTGCCATCGAGCAGGCGCAAATCGCCGATGCCGGCCTCGTGTCCACTCTGTTAAACACCACCTTCGTCAGCTTTACTTGGAGAAGGCCGACTTCCGCCTGACCGCCTTTCGAGGCATCCATTTCGGCGGGGCCAAAAGCCCCGCCGCCTGCAAACGGCGCCCCCGATCTTGTCGGGGGCGCCTTCTTTCATTTTTTCGCCGTTCTGGTTTTTTCGCCGGCTGAGCGCGCACGGCCGTGCGCCCGCCACGCTTTGGATAACAAACGAGCGGTCAGTTCGCCCGCAACAACAGCCGCACGACCTCTGCCGCGACCAAAAGGCCCGCCGCGGAGGGCACAAACGAGATGCTCCCGATCTGCCGCGACCCGTCCGCAAAGCCGGTGGGAGCCGTCGGCTTTTCCTCCGAATAGACCGCGCGCACGCCCGTCACGCCCGCCTTCTTCATCTCCCGGCGCAAGATACGCGCAAGCGGGCACTCGCGCGTTTGCTCCAAGTCGGCGACGCGAAACGCCGTGCCGTCCAGCTTGTTGCCTGCCCCCATGCAGCTTACGACTGCCGTGCCTGCCGCCCGCGCCGCGCACAGAAGATGGACTTTGGCGGGTACGCTGTCGATGCAATCGGCCACGCAGTCGAACTGCGTAAAGTCAAATTGCGCCGCCGTGTCTTCCCCGTAAAAAATTTCCGCCGCTTCCGCGCGGCACTGCGGCGAAATATCCTGCGCGCGCTCGCACATGACGCGCGCTTTATTCCGCCCCTGCGTCGATTGCAGCGCGATCAACTGACGGTTTCGATTGGATTGCGCCACGACGTCGCCGTCCACAAAGGTCAGCGCGCCGATCCCCGCGCGCACCAGCGCTTCCGCCGCAAAAGAACCGACGCCGCCGATGCCGAACACCGCGACACGCGCGCGCCAAAGTTTTTCAAAATTCTCTTCCCCGATCAGCGCGATCTCGCGCACGAACGCTTCCTGCATGCTTCCTCCCCGGCGGGCGCAGCCTTCCTTCGGGAGGCTGCGCCCGCGCTTGCCGCGAAACATTTTCCTGTATTATACCATACGGCCGAGCGCATTTCAACCGTCTTTCTGCCGGAAACTCGCCTGAAATTCGAATTTTTGGTAAAAAAACGGATGCTCCGCCAAAAATTTTTTCAGTTTTTGCGGAAAATTTTCAACGAGCTATTGAAAAGCGCTCGGTTTTATATTATAATAGTAGAGAAGCGGACTTTCATCCAACAAAATACCAGCTACCGTCCGCCGATAAGGGAGTTAAAAATTATGAGCATCCACGGAAAAGACATTCGGAACATCGCAGTCATCGGACACAGCGGCGAGGGCAAGACCTCCGTCTGTGAAGCGATCCTCTTCAACGGAGGGTCCACGGATCGTCTGGGAAAAGTGACCGAAGGCAACACCGTTACCGACTACGATGAACAAGAGATCGCGCGCAAAATGAGTATTTCGCTCGCCCTGGCGTACACCATGTGGGACGGAGTCAAGATCAACCTCTTGGACGTGCCGGGCTTTTATGACTTCGAAGGAGAAGAAAACGAAGCTCTGCGCGCGGCAGGCGGCGCGCTGATCGTGACCAGCGCCTCCGGTTCAGTGAGCGTGGGTGCAGAAAAGTCCATCGAAAAATGCTTAAAAAACAAGATCCCCATGGTTTTGTTCATCAACGGCATGGACAAGGAAAATGCCGATTACGCGGGAACGGTGGCGGCATTGACCGAAAAATATGCGGGGAAGATCGCGCCCATCCAAATCCCGCTCATGGAAGGAAACAAGATGGTCGGCTACATCAACGCGCTGACCGAAAAAGCCTTCCGCTTTACGGGAGAAGGGCTCAAAGAGATCGATATTCCGGCCGACATGCGCCAGACGCTGGCAGACATGCAGGCGAGCCTGACCGAGACCGCCGCCGAAAACGACGACGCCTTGCTGGATAAATACTTTGGCGACGGGGTCTTGAGCAAAGACGAGATCATTCACGGCATCCGCAAGGGCATCTACAACGTAAATACCATTCCGGTCATGGCCGGCTCGGCACTGCAAAACCGCGGCATCATCAATTTGATGGGCGAAATCGTCAAATACATGCCCAGCGCCGAAGAGCGCCGCGAAATGCTCGCCTCGGCGATCGACAAGGACGAATTGGTCAGCATCACCTGCGAAGAGGATTCGCCGTTTGCGGCCCAGGTATTCAAGACGGTCGTGGACCCGTTTGTCGGAAAGCTCAACGTTTTAAAGGTCTTCCGCGGAACGCTCAAGTCCGGTTCGACCGTCTATAACGCGACCACCGGCAAGACCGAGCGCATCAACCAAATCTATTTGCTGAAGGGCAAAAAACAGGAAACCGTTTCCGAGCTGGGCGCAGGAGACATCGGCGCGGTCAACAAACTGGCGGCGACCAACACCGGCGATACCCTCTGCGACGAGAGCGCCAAAGTCCGCTTCGACCCCATCCACTTCCCCCGCCCCGTACTCTCGATGGCGATCTATGCGGAGAAAAAGGGCGACGAAGACAAAATTTTCCAGGGCTTGAACAAATTGGCCGAAGAGGATTACTCGTATACCGTCGCCAAAAATGCCGAGACGGGCGAAATGCTCATCAGCGGACAGGGCGAGACCCATTTGGACGTGATCAATAAAAAACTCAAAGCCAAATTCAACGTATCCGCCCTGCTCAAAACGCCGAAAATTGCTTACCGCGAGACCATCCGCAAGACGGTCGAAGCCGAAGGCAAACACAAGAAACAATCGGGCGGACACGGACAATACGGGCACTGCAAGGTGCGCTTCGAACCGTTTGAAGGCGAATTCGAATTTGCCGAAGAGGTGGTGGGCGGCAGCGTTCCCAAACAGTACATCCCCGCCGTCGAAAAGGGCCTGATCGAATGTCTGCCCCACGGCGTACTGGCGGGATACCCCGTTACCGGACTGCGGGCCGTGCTCTACGACGGAAGCTACCACGACGTCGACTCGTCTGAAATGGCTTTCAAACTGGCAGCGGCGCTGGCCTTCAAAGAAGGATTGAAAAACGCCAAGCCCGTACTGCTTGAGCCGATCATGAAATTGAAGATCGCCATTCCCGAAAGTTATTTGGGCGATATCATGGGCGACATGAACAAACGCCGCGGCCGCATCTTGGGCATCGACATGCTGGAAAATTTGCAGATCGTCAATGCCGAAGCGCCCCAGGCGGAGATCCAAAAGTACGCCACGGACCTGCGCAGCATGACGCAGGGCCGCGGGAAATTCCTCGCCGAGCCAGTGCGTTACGAAGAAGTTCCCGCAACCGAAGCGGATAAGATCATCAAGGCGCGTGCCGCCGAACAAGCGTAAAAAAACGACCCCCTTCCGTTGCGGAAGGGGGTCGTTTGACAAAATTCGAACGCGCACTTGCCCTCAAAGAAAAAAACTGACGATCAGCAGTACGATCACACCCGGTACGCCGAACAGGCCGGAAACAAGCCCCGACCACCACGTCACCGGTATGGCGACGCCCGGAATGAGGTTGAGCAAAAAGATCAAAACCAAACCGATCGCCGCGTTGATGACGAATTTTAAGATGGTTTTGACGCTGAACTTCAACAGCTTCAAGAAAATCGCCAGCAAAACGATTGCCACAACCCCGAGCAGGATTGCCTGTAAAATATCTCCGATTGTCATGGATCCCTCTCCCTCCGTACGCTTATTGTGTGCCGCGGCCGCATAAACTATACTTCTTCGGCACGCAAACAGCTTTGTGTTCCTATTATAGCGGCCGAACGGTCAAAAGTCAAGCCGCGCCGCCCTTTTCAGGGGCGGCGCGGCGCAATTTTTACTGCGGCGTATAGGCAATGCTGATGTCGTCGATCGTAAACTCCGCATCGAACGTACCGGGAAGTTCCCAGCCCAAATTCATACTGCCGATGACCAGATCTCCAAAAGTTGCGCCGACCAACAGCCCGCCCGCCTGCGCGGTCGCAAAGGCCTTGCGGATCTCGGGCAAAACATCGTAACAGATCGTATACGTGTTCCCTACCTGCACGGGCTCGCCCAGCGTCTCGCGCAATCCGACCGCGTAGATCAGCTTTCTCGTTCCGATATCCAGCATTTGTCCGCCGTCCATGCAGTCCGAGCGGTTGTCGAACAAGGAAAGGCCAAACCACAAATAATCCGGCCCGGCGTGACCTCGGCGGAAGCAGAGTTTTCGACCGTAATGTACCAAGAGATCTGCGCCGCATGAACGGACGGATCATATTCCGCCGCGCTCATTCGATTTTCGCACCGATCCACCGAGAACGTCAGCGACATTTCCAGTCGTTCCATGCTCGCAAAGGGCACGCGCTGTTCCCCTTCGAATACTTGTTCGGCCAACAAATGCACCCAGGCCTGATCCGCCGTGCGCGGCGCCTCGTATTCTCGGCTTGCATAGGCGTTGAGTTGCAACTTTCCCGCGCCCGGATACGCGATGACCTCTTTGGCTTCATTGCTGAACTTGACATAAGGGGTCCCCGCGGCATCCTCCCCTTCCGTACGGGTCATCTCCGTTTCGAAGGAATGCCGCGTCGCCCACTGCGCGATCAGCCAATCGTAGTTCTCTTTCCCTTCCTCTGTTTCCAACACGCGCTTGACAATATATCCGTATTCGCTCGTCACCCCCATGGCGCCGAACCCGTTTTCAAATTCGGTATCCCGCAGGATTTCCACTTTTCCGTCTTTTTCCTGGTTCGGAACGCACCCCGCCGCCGCAAACAACAACACGGCGGCCAAAAGCAAGCACCATCCTCTCCGCATGATCTGCCTCCTTGCAAACCAAAATGTATATATCGTATGATATATACATTATATTAACTCATTTCCTGTGCGAAAGCAAGTGCTTTTTGTTTTTTCGTCCGATTTTTTTGCAAGCCGCCCGGCAATAACGGCGGCCGAACGGCACAAACGTTTGGCGCGCGCCGCCAAATCGTCAAGGCGTGCCCCCGCGCCGCGGACCGCGCTGCGCATGCACCGGAAGTTGTTCGGGCGGAAGGCAAAAAAACTACCCCGGACAGACCGAGGTAGTTTTTGTTTTTGCAAAACGCAACCGGCTTATTCGTAGTCTACGACGTTGACCCATTTTTCGAGGAACGCCTGTTCTTCGGGGACCGCCTTTGTCGTCTGGCTGGCCGCAACGATGGGAAGAGCCTTCTGCACGAGCTGTTTGGCGATGCCCGTCTTTTCGCAGAACAACTTCAAATACTCTTCTGCAACTTCGTCCTTGCCTTCCAACTTGAACAGCAAATAGGTGCGGGCGGCATCACAGCGAGCGTTGCCTTGGGTGGCGTGCGCCCAGTCGATGATAAATTTACGGCCGTCGGGACTGACTATGATGTTGCCGGGATTGAAGTCGCCGTGGCAAAGTTTATCGTGCGCGGGAAGCGAGTCGAGCAGGATATGCAGGTCATAGCGGGTGGTCTTATCGAACTTAGTCGAGGAGATCTTGCGGTGCATCTTATCCTTCAATTTAGACAGGAGCGGCACTTTCTGTTTGAGCACATCCACTTGCAGGTCAACAAATTCTTCCAAATAATCCTGCATTTTGTCCGGATTTTCGTCCATGAGCTGTTGCAGGGTCTTGCCTTCCACATAGTCCAAAACGATCGCCCATTCGCCGTTGACCTTGGTCACTTCATGCACGGCGGGGACGTTGAGGGTCGTTCCCTCTTCAACGCGCGCCGTATTGAGCGCCTCGTTCAAGACGTCTGATTTCGGATACTCGTGGTTAAACAATTTGACGAGCGTTTTCCCTTCGCGATAAATGGTTTTTTTGGCTGTTTTCTGAATGATTTCCGACATGGTATTTCCCTCCCTTATTTACCGTAATAGCATTTGAGATACATCTGTTTGATTTCGGAAATGAGCGGATACCGCGGATTCGCGCCCGTGCACTGGTCGTCGAAGGCCTGTTCGCACATTTCGTCCAAACGGTCGAGGAAGTTCTGTTCGTCCACGCCGTAATCCTTGATGGTCTTTTTGATGCCGATCTTCTCTTTCAGATCTTCGATGGCCTTGATCAGGTTTTTCACTTTGGCATCGTCGTCTCTGCCGCCCAAGCCGAGGAATTCCGCCACTTCGGCGTATCTTCTCTTGGTCTGCGGATAAGCGTACTGCGGGAAGGTACCCATCTTGACGGGAACTTCGGCGCTGTTAAAGCGGATCACTTCGCAAATCATCAGCGCATTGGCTACGCCGTGCGGCAGGTGATGGAAGGCGCCCAGCTTATGCGCCATCGAATGGCAGACGCCGAGGAACGCGTTCGCGAACGCGATACCTGCCATGGTAGACGCGTCCGCCATCTTCTCGCGGGCGATCGGATCGCTCGCGCCGTTGGCGTAGGCGCGCGGCAAATATTCGAAGATCATCTTCGCTGCGACCAACGCCTGTCCGTCGGTATACGGGGTCGCCATGACAGAGGCGTACGCCTCGAGCGCATGCGTCAATGCGTCGATACCGGACGCGGAAGTCAAGCCCTTGGGCATGTTCATCATGAAGTCCGCATCGATGATCGCCATTTTCGGGAGCAGTTCATAGTCGGCAAGCGGATATTTGATGCCCGTCGTCTCGTCGGTAATGACCGCGAACGGCGTCACTTCCGAACCTGTGCCGGCCGAGGTCGGGATGGCGATGAAGTATGCCTTTTCGCCCATCTTCGGGAAGGTATAGATCCTCTTTCGGATGTCCATGAAACGCATCGCCATGTCGAGGAAGTCCACTTCGGGATGCTCATAGAGCACCCACATGATCTTGCCGGCATCCATTGCGGAGCCGCCGCCCAGGGCGATGATCACATCCGGCCCGAATTCGCGCATCAGCTTTGCGCCCTCTTTCGCGCAGGCGAGGTTCGGATCGGGCGCGACGTTGTAGAAGCAGGTATAGCGAATCCCCATTTCGTCCAACTTTTCGGTGATGGGCTTGATATAATTGTTTTTATACAGAAACTCGTCGGTAACGATGAACGCCTTTTTCTTGCCCATGACCGACTTGAGTTCGTCGAGAGCGACGGGCAGGCAACCCTTTTTGTGGTAAACTTTTTCCGGCAGTCTGAGCCACAGCATATTTTCTCTCCTCTCCGCTAAGGTTTTGATGTTCAAAAGGTGTTTGACGCCGACGTTTTCGGAAACCGAGTTTCCGCCCCAGGTTCCGCAACCGAGCGTAAGCGAAGGATTGAGTTTAAAGTTGTAAATGTCGCCGATGGCGCCCTGCGAAGAAGGCATATTGATGATCATGCGGCAGGTTTTCATCGCTTCCTGCCAGCAGGCGATCTTCTCCTGTTCGGTGACAGGATTGATATACAGCGAAGAGGTGTGCCCGTATCCGCCGTCGGCGATCAGGCGCTCTGCCTTGGCCACCGCCTCTTCGAAATCCTGCGCGCGATACAGCGCGAGAACGGGCGAAAGTTTTTCGTGCGCGAAGGCTTCTTCCAATTCCACGCTCTCCACCTCGCCGATGAGGATTTTGGCCGTCGGCTCAACGCTGAATCCGCAGATCTCCGCGATCTTCGGAGCGCTTTGGCCGACGATCTTGGCATTGAGCGCGCCGTTGATGATCATGGTCGAACGGACTTTGTCCTTCTCCTCGTCCGTCAGAATATGGCAGCCGCGCTTGATAAATTCGGCTTTGACCGCGTCATAGACCGAATTTTCGGCAATCACGGACTGTTCGGACGCACAAATGAGACCGTTGTCAAACGTCTTGGAATGGATGATGGAGTTGACCGCGAGGGTAATATCCGCCGTCTCGTCAATGATCGCAGGAGTGTTGCCCGCGCCGACGCCCAGCGCCGGTTTGCCCGAGGAATACGCGCTGCGAACCATGCCGGGACCGCCCGTCGCCAAAATAATATCTGCCGTCTTCATCAACGTGTTGGTCATTTCCAAAGAAGGAACGTCGATCCAGCCGATGATGCCTTCGGGCGCCCCCGCTTTGACGGCGGCATCCAGCACCACTTTCGCCGCGGCGATCGTACTGTTCTTGGCGCGCGGGTGCGGCGAGATGATGATGCCGTTGCGCGTTTTCAGGCAAATAAGCGTCTTAAAAATGGCCGTAGACGTGGGGTTCGTGGTCGGGATAACCGCCGCCACAACGCCGATGGGTTCGGCGACCTTTTTGATGCCGTAAGCCGTGTCCTCTTCGATGACGCCGACCGTCTTGGTGTCTTTATACCGGTTGTAGATATACTCGGCGGCATAATGGTTTTTGATGACCTTGTCTTCCACGATGCCCATGCCGG
>CALVHT010000011.1 GCA_944328645.1 uncultured Clostridia bacterium | reverse complement strand
ATGCACCGATCCAAATTTTCGAAGCGGAAGCGCGCGCAGTGCATAATAAACTGGAAAGGGTGGGCGATTTTTCCTGTTCTTCGCCGCTGGTGAACCAGATCTATAAAAATACGCTGTGGGGTATGCGTTCAAATTTTGTGTCCATTCCCACCGACTGCCCGCAGCGTGACGAACGGCTCGGTTGGCTGGCGGATGCGCACTTATTTTCGCGCACGGCGATGTACATTGCCGATTGTCAAAAGTTTTACGCGCGATTCATGCGCGATGTTTCGGATGCCACGACGGAAGAAGGGGTGCCCGATTATGCCCCGTACGTCCATATTTTTGGGAGAAATAACGGCGGCTGGGCGGATTGCGCGGTGCTGTTGCCGTATTTTCATTACCGCATGTATGGGGACAAGCGCATCATCCGAGAAAACTTGCCGGTGATGCGAAAGCACATTTCCGCATACATGCGCACGGCCAAAGACGGTGTGCGCAACCAAAGTACATACGGGGATTGGCTGAATATCGGCGAAGATACACCGTTGGAAGTATTCTGTACGGCTTATTACTATCACAGTCTCTCGCTCTATCTGTATTTATTGGAGCAAATCGGCGAAAAAGACACGAAAGCGGCGGCAGAAAAGGATAAAGTCTATGCCGCTTTCCAGGAAAAATTTGTTTTGCCGGACGGAAAGATTGCGGGTGACACGCAGACCGGGTATGTGCTGGGATATGCGTTCGGCCTGTTGGAAAAACAAAAAACGGCAGAACAGATGCGCCGGAAATTTGCGGAGAACGGCATGCGTTTGACAACCGGATTCAACGGCGGAAGGTATTTGCTCACCGTGCTGGCCGAACTGGGATTGGATTCGATTGCTTATACGCTGATTCTCAATGAAGAATATCCGAGTTGGGGATACAGCATTGCCAACGGTGCGACCACAATGTGGGAACGCTGGAATAGCTACACGAAAGAGAGCGGCTTTGGCGACGCAAGCATGAATTCGTTTAATCATTACGTGTTTGGAAGCTGCGTGGAATGGATGTATCGCTATGTGTTGGGCATCCGAGAAGGGGCTCCGGGATTTTCGGAAATTGTTCTCGCACCGCATTTTGATCCAGTCCGCCGCATTACGTTTGCGGAAGGGCATTACGATTCGCGTGCGGGCAGGATCCGCGTCGGATGGGAGCTTGTAAAAGAAGAGTATCTTTTTAAGGCGCATTGTCCGGAAGGCGTGTCGGTGCGATTTGACTTTGGGGATTCAGACGCGCGGCTGGTTTCGCAAAAAGGCGGCGAATTTGTATATCGCGTTGCGGTTAACCCGTCGGATGCATATGTTTTGCCCGCGTGCGGTTCAATAAAAAAACGCGTCAGCGTATAGAAAAATAATTTGGAGGAGAACTATGAGAAAATTTTGGCTCTTGTTTTTCGTCATGGTTATGGCCGTTTGCCTGGTTTTGGGCGTAACGTCCATCGCCTCTGCGGCGGAAAACAAAACGGGTTGTACGATTGCGGCAGCGCGCGACGACTCGGAGGCTGAGTACCGGATCCATTTGACGGGCGAAGGCATCACGGACGGCTCGTTCGATGCGACGAAAGTGAAGATCAACGACAAGACGCTCGCTCAATGGATGGCGGAAAAGGCGATCGTGCAAGTTTATGACACGGGCTTGGCGGGAGCGAACCTCGTGCGCATCGACCTTCCGAAGTATGCGGAAAACATTTTAAAACTGGACGGAACGGATACAGTCACGTTGCTGGACGGATTTAAAGTAGGTTTCGACGGAACGCCGCAGGAAGGGGATTATGTACAGACGCTTTCTGAACTGAAGATTCCGACCGTAGACTACGGATTTGCGGAAGAGATCGACGTATTCGACGGAACGATAACGGTGGATAGCGGCGTTTTGGAATTCACGCCGGAATTTGTAGCCGGTTACGGGACCGGAGTGCGGAATATATCGGTAAAACTCAACGGGGTGGCATTGAGCCCGGATGAGAACGGAAAGTATACGGCCGAATACGGATACGGCAGAAGCCTGCTCGTATTCCGTGCGGAGAATGTGGAATCGCCCAACGCCTTTGTGGAAAAGACGATCACCATTGAATACGCAGACAGCGTGGTGGAAGGACCGATCTATGTGAGCGTCGCAAGTTTTGATCGAAACGTGACAGGGCGGCCGACATACGCGGATCAGCTCAGTCTCCGGTTCTCAAACGTGATCGATGCGGAAGCCCAGGCGAACTTAACCCTGCGCATCAACGGGCAGGATCTATCGTCCATGGGCACGAACGTGTCGTTGGTATGGTCGGCAGACGGGCGCCAGGTAGACGTACGGACGCTGTTCTACCAGGAAGGGCAGACGGCGGCTTCGGGGATCTATCGATACGATGGTACGGATGAGATCGAGGTCGGAGGCGTGACGGCAGAAGTCAATACGCTGAAGATCACGTCGGACGGGCAAGTCTACAACGTGACTCGCGGAGAGAGCGAGCCGGAGTATCTGGGCGAGGGCTACATCACGGTGCAGCGAGTCGCCGTGGAACGGGACCATGAAGGCAAGCAGAAAGACGCGATCCATATTTTCTTCAACGAAAATGTCGATATTCTCGGTTCCGCGGCTTTGACGGAAGGGGTATTGCTGTTCAATACGGGGACCATTCTCATCAACGGATACAATTTGCAGGCGTTCTGGAACGCGAATAACGGAACGACGGCTTACTGGGTGACGAGTTCGAATCCGTATGTTCGCATCGACATTTTCTACGCGAACGTGCCGGAAAGCATGTGGAACCGAAACGGGGAAAATGTCGTGGCGGTCAATGCAAGTTTTATCACGATGACCAACTTGGGCTTGGGTCAGGGCTTCGGCGATTATACATATGATGCGATCGACGGGGTGGTCTACGAGCCCGGCGAAAGCCCGGAAGAGATCGACCTAAACATTGCAGGAATCGTGGTCAAAAAAGACATCGAAGCGGGGAACGACTGGATCCAATTCATATTCGAAGAGGATGTTTGGACACAGGCCCAGATCAATATTCAGAACAATACCAAGATCACCGATAACATCGTGTTCAACGGAAAGACGTTGACGGAATGGAAGGCGATGCTGGGGAAATGCGAGATCCATGCCGGAGCGGACGGTGCAAACGTTTTGCGCATCACGATCTCGTCGGGCAACGAGCATGCGGATCTGTACAATCTCTTGAAGCTGGACGGAACGGATGTGGTGACCGTCAAAGCAGGTTTCGGTCTGAACCGCTACCAAAACGTGAAGGAAGACCAGATCGTTCCGGGCTTGGACGATGTGGACGCGCCGGTCATTGCGATGGAAAGCGTGACGGAAACGCAGCACGAGGCGGAGTATGAAGTGAAATTCACGGTCACGGATGCGTCGGAGTATACGGTGCGGGTAGAACACAACGGGGAGCCCGTGGCGGCGACGAACGGGAAATACATTGTGACGCTGGTCGAGGGCGAAAACACGATCACAGTCACGGTAACGGATAGATCTGTTTTTGCCAATGTTTCGACAAAGACGATCACCGTCCTTTACGAGGCGAGACCCGTCATTGAAGTGAGCGGCATTATCAGCGGTGTAACGGTCAAGATCCCCAACCAAAAGATCACGGTTTCTTGCGATATCGGGCAGATCACGTCGGTTAAACTCAACGGTACGGCAATTACGGGGGGAGCGGACGGCGCATATGCGTTTACGCTGGCCGAGGGCGAAAATACCATCGTCATTGCGGCGAAAAACGGCAGCGCGACGAGCGAATATTCCATCAGGATCACGCTGGAATCCGGGGCTCCCATAATCGAGACATCTGCGAAAGAGGAGACGGTGACGCAAGCGGAATACACGTTTACGGTCACGGCCGACGATGCGGAAACGATCGTTGTCAAGGTCAACGGCGAAACGGTTACGGCGGGCAGCGCCGGTTATACGGTGACGCTTGCCGAGGGTGAAAACACCATTTCCGTTACGGCGACGGATGCGGCCGGAAATATAGGAACGCAATCGGTCACGGTGACGTATACGCCGGAAGAAGACGGCGGTTGCAAGAGCAATATCAACGCGATATCCTTCTGCGGCGCGATCCTGCTGATCGCCTGTGCGGCGATCGCATTGCGCAAAAAGGCCAAATAAAAGCCACCTGCGCACCGCAGATGATGCGGTGCGCAGGGTCCATGTCTCTTTTAAAACATTTGCCCGCCAGGAGATTCCCGCGGGCAAATGTTTCTCACTGAATACCCCGCCTTTGTGGCGGGCGCGTTGCAAGATCGGATGGTTCAAGAGCCGGAATTCATTCCTTTCCGGTAGGCACTGGGCGTGACGCCGGTATATTTTTTAAATTGATTGATAAAGTTGGATTGGCTGTCGTAACCGACGAGGGAGGATATATCCAAGACGGTCAGATCGGGATTGCTTAAAAGGCGGCAGGCGTGTTGCATTTTAATGCGCGAAAAGGTATCGATGATGCGTTCCCCGGTATATTTTTTGAACAGACGGCACAGGTGCCCGTGCGAAAAGTTGGAAGCGCGGACCACATCGTCTAAGGTCCCGCCGATCAAGTCTGCCGTATGCATTTTTTGAATGAGTTCGTTCAGCCAAACGGGATATTGGCTTTGGTTAAAGTACATCTTTTCGATGACCAAGCCAAGAAGTTCGCACACGAGTGAACGATGCAGCATCTTAAAAGAAGCCTTTCGTTCCTCGCTGTACATTTCCAAAAGATTGAGCTTTGCCTCCAGCGTCGTCCGTTGCGCGGTGGTGAGGTTGATGACAAGCGGATAATTGGGCTTAAGCAGATAATCCACAGCCTCGCGGCAATCGGCGTAAGCCGCAGCCTGATTGAGAACGTCCGTTTGGACGTATAGGTCGCGGTGTTCGTACGGGATCCCGCTTCCCTCGGGGAAGAGGCTGTTGGGCAGAACGCCGTCCAAGATATAATAATGGGAATCGGTCGGGCGAATAAAGGCGAGCTGGCCGGCCGTAATGTCTCGCACGATCCCGTTGCAATGGTGGTGCGCCGTGCCCTTGGTCAGCAGAACAAATTCCCAAAAAGAATGCACGTGTTTTTCGGCGCATTGCCAGTGGATGCGGTGTGTATATTCGTTTTTCCAGTTGTAACAAACTTGTTGCGGCATGAATTTGCTCCGTTTTTTTTATTATAACACAAAGCGGAGCGTTTGTACAGAGGGTATTTTGAGAATGAAGAATCGATTCGTCATTTTTTTGTGTTTTTTCAGTATGCTGCTCACCATAGGCGTTGTGCCGCAAAGAGTCGATGCTCAGTCGGAGGAAGGTGAGGTGGCAATGAACGTGGCTCCGTCCATCGTGGTGGAAGTTTCGGAATACACCGCGGTATCGGAGGCATTGGAAGTTGCGGATGTTTTGGCGTTTTCGATCGACGATGCGGGGACGGTCGTCTTTTCGGACCGGACGGATTGTTCCATTGAAGATTTGTACGGACTGTGCAAAGAGACCGTTCCGGCCGTACGCATCCAAACGCAAGCACAGGCGGACAGCTTGGCCGATTATCTGAGCGAAAGCGGCGCACCGGACTTTTTTGTTCTGTCCTCTTCTGCCGATTTGATCCGTTCTGTGCGCGAAAGCTGTCCGGTTTCGCGCGGTATATACGATGCGCGGACGGCGGATCTTACCGCGTCCAATGCCGGCTATGCGCTGGCCGGAAAGGCCTGTGCCGCCGGGGCGCAGGTTATTCTGCTGGAAAACCGCGTTGACCGCGCTTTGATCGAGCAGATTCAAGCACGGGCTTTGCTGGCATGGGTATGGGCAGGCGACTGTGCGGAAACGATTTGGGGCGCTGCGACGAGCGGTTGCTACGGGGTCATGGGCCAAAACGGATCGGCCATACGAGATGTCTTGACGATGTTCCGAGACGATGCGATCCTGCACCCTGTTTATTTGGCCGGTCATCGCGGATACCCGAAAAAATACAATGAAAATTCGACCGCCGGTGTCGAAGCGGCGTTTCAGGCAGGAGCGACGCATGCCGAGATCGATGTGCATCTGACTGCGGACGGAGAGGTCGTTATCATGCACGACGCCACGCTCGATCGCACGACGAACGGAACCGGAACGATTGCGCAAATGACTTTGGAAGAGATTCGCCGCTATAAAATTGTTGACAATGTCATGTTGGCCGGGCAATCCGAAATTCCTACGCTGGAGGAAATGCTCGAAATTTTACAGAAACCGGAGTTTTCTGCAAAATTGTTGATCTTAGAGATTAAAGCCAACAATGCGGCGCTCGTTTCGACGCTGCAAGAAAAGATCGAGGCATATCCGGATGTGCGCGACCGGCTGCTCTTTATTACATTTTATGAGGAACTTCTGCCCGAGCTTGCCGCACAGATGCCGGATATTCCGCGCGGATTTTTAGACAGCTTGTCTAAAACAGATTTCTTGCAGCGGATGTCGCCGGTCAATGCATTCATCGACAATATTTTGGCGTCCGAATTGGTATCGGTTTCCGGAGCGGCATGGATCCGCGACTATGGATATGCGGTTTGGGCGTGGACGTACAATGATGTCGGTTCGATCGTTTCGGGGATCCATGCGGGTTTTCTCGGCTTGACCGTAAACAATGTGGGGGATATGTCTGCCCGCATTCGAAGCATCGTCGCCCCGGCGAGTATTTCGGCGGACGAGGCGAAAAACGGAAGCCTGGTGACGGCAATTCTCTTCAATGGTTCGGAGGTGTCGATGCCGGCCGAATGGATACAAATTTCCGATGATTATGGCGTCTTTTCTTTACAGGTTTCGGATGAGGATAATTTTGTTTCGTTCACTTATTATACGGAACCGGTCAAAGCGGAGGGCGGCGGCTGTTCCGGAAGCATGGCCGGAGAAACCCTGTTTGCGGCAGCGGCGATCCTGTCTGCCGCGGCTGTGTTTGTCGTTCTGATTTCCGTGCGGAGGAAACGCGGATGAAGCGGCTTGGTGCAGCGGTGCTATGCCTTGCATTGCTGATTGTCAGTTGCGGCTGTACGCCCGCGCCGGAGGCTTTTCTTGCTGCGGACGCGCAGGAACGGGCCAGGGCGGCTGTCTGCGGCTGGGACGCGAACGGCGATTTTTTTCAGGGCGGGGTTGCAGACGCAGAAAAATTGACCGGAATGTTTTACTTTACCTGGCTTGGGCAGCATCCCGACGAGCAGTCGGAAGTGTACGATATTACGCAGCTTTTGCAAAAAGACGCCGCGGCCGTTTGGGATCCGAACAGTACAGTCAGCCCGTTGAATGAATACCATTTTTGGGGCGAGCCTTTGTACGGATATTACAATTCGGCCGATCCATGGGTGATCCGGCGCCATATAGAGATGTTCGTCAATGCGGGGATCGATTTTTTGGGGTTGGACGCGACGAATGCCGTCCTTTATGAATCGGTCTATAAAAATTTGTTTTCCGTGCTTGCGGAGTTTCGGGAGCAGGGATTCGCTTACCCGCGCATTTGTTTTTTGACCAACTCTTCCTCGCGCAGTACGGTTTTGCGGCTGTACGAACTTTACTACGCAGACGCGGATTATGATTGGCTTTGGTTGTACCGGGACGGAAAGCCTTTTATCGTTCTGAACAAAGCAGATTTCGATTTTCAGGATCCGCAGCTTCTTGCCATTATCGATCGTTTCAGTTATCGCCACGTGCAGTGGCCGTACTTTGAGCCCTACGACGAAGGCTTTCCGTGGATGAGTTACGATTATCCGCAATACAACCATAACGGGATCATGAGCGTTTCGGTCGCACAACATACGGCGGGGGCGATGAGTCGGTCCGGAAACCGCGGCCGCGGATACGATTACGAATCCGGGCAAAACGACGCGGCAAAGATCTCGTCTTGCTCCAACTATTGCGCGCAGTGGCAGACGGCGCAAGAAACGGAGGGGGTAGAGATGGTTTTTTTGACCGGATGGAACGAATGGATGGCGCTCAAACTTCCCGATTCGGGCGAACGGGAGGTCTGTTTTACGGATGCGTTCAACTATGAATTCAGCCGAGACATTGAACCTTCGGCCCGCGCAGACGGCGACGCGTATTATTTGGCGACCGTGCGGGAAAATCAAAAGTTTCAAACCGACGGCGCCGGCGTTCCCGCGTTGGAACCTGCCGCCCTTTGGGTCGAAAGCGACTTGGCTGCGCTGTTTCGAGAGAACAAGGTCATGACCTATCCGGACCTGCGCGGAGATACTGCTCCCCGCGACTATGCGGGTGCGGTCGAGAGTTTGCACTATACCGAAAATACGGGGCGGCACGACATCGTTTCCGTCAATCTTTCCAACGATCGGAAAAATCTGTACATACTCGTCGAGTGTGCGGAAGAGATCGGCCACATCGAGGGGGAAAACTGTCTGAATGTACAGATCCGGACCGAAGGTTCGGCGTATGTTCTCAACCGTGCCGGGGAGGGACTTCTGACCGGACCGGACGGGATACAGACCTGCGAGACGAACGTGTACAAGAACCGGTTTTGGGCGAAGATCCCCTTGGAAGCGTTGAAAGACCATGGGGGAATGCTTGCCGTGCGCGTGACGGACAATGTTTCGGAAGGACTTTTGAGTACCTATGTGCAGGGAGACAGCGCGCCGCTCGGAAATTTATATTATCAATACAGACTTGCTTGACGGGGAGGAGACGACGATGAATATTCTACAAGGAGAAGCAAACGAGCGCCGAGTTCGAAATCGAAATCGGCTGGCAAACGAGATCTATCGGGCGCCGCAGATCTTTGAACAGGGCGGAGAATGGCCGGGCGATTGGCAAGGCCGCGCCCTGCTCGCTTTGGGTTGCCACTATAAAATGGCCCCGACCGCATCGGAAAGAGAAGGCATTTTCGCGCAGGCGCAGGCTATTTTGGACGAATTGCCCGAACATACCAATGCGGGCGGCTATTTCGGCGAATTGCTCCGCGAAGATTGCGTCAACGAACAGCTGTTGTCCGGAAACAGTTGGTTTCTGCGCGGGCTGTGCCTCTGGTACGAGATCGCCGGAGAGGAACGTATTCTGCAAAGGATCGAGACGATCACGCATTCGTTGCTCCTTCGTCTTGGCCCAGCCTATCTTCGTTATCCGGCGGGGGGCAGAGAAGCGGGCGCCGTAGACGGTCACCTGCAGGAAAAAAGTGTGGACGGCTGGCGGCTTTCGAGCGATGTGGCTTGCGCTTTTATTCTGTTAGACGGGGTCACAGCCGTTTATGCGCTTACGGGAAATTCTACGCTTTCCGGCGTGATCCGTACCATGATCCAGGCCTTTGAACGGATCGACTATGTCGAATATGGTTGCCAAACGCATGCAACGCTTTCGGCGGCGCGCGGTATTTTTCGTTTTTGGAAGAGCACGGGCGAACGCAGATATTTTACGTTGGCGCAAAATATTTTTCGAACGTATTGCGCCTGTGGCATGACGGCCAATTACGCGAACTTTAATTGGTTTGGAAAGCCTTTTTGGACAGAGCCGTGCGCGATCGTGGATTCACTTTTGTTGGCGGTCGGACTGTTTCGGGAGACAGGGGAATATTCGTACGCGCAGATCGCCAATCGAATTTACCGCAACGCTTTTCGGCGAGCTCAGCGTCCAAACGGGGGGGCCGGATGCGACTCCTGTCTGTATGAAGGGAACAAACAGCTGAAAGTACTGATGTATGAAGCATATTTTTGCTGTACGATGCGGTATGCCGAAGGACTTTTGTGCGTTTGGGAAAACACTGTTTTTGAACAGGGAGAAAAGAAGATCGTACTGTTTTTGTCCGATTTTGACGGGGCAGGTGTGCAGATGCGCGTACGATCGGAGGCGCGCGGGATGCGCGTTGCGGTCGAAACACAGGCAAGCGAGGCCGAAGTATACGTCCCCGTCCACGCAGAATGCGACCGGCCCCTGCAAAAAAACGGATTCGTTCGCCTCGCGTCGGGTGGATCTTGCGAAATCGTTCCGCGTTTTGCGAGCGAGCGCATCGCCGGTACTTCCGTGCGCCTGTGCGGGGATGATCTGTGGCTGCAAGGGCCGGACGGCACATATGCGGCCATCGATTCGGGCCTGGATATGACGGAGGAAGAGTTCGGCGTCTATGTTTGTTCCCTGTAAAGGGAACGGCCGCCGCGCGGCAAGAGCTTGGGGCAGCCATGCCCCGGAAAATGGGCCGAGGGGCTCGTACAAGATACAAAAGACCGAGCCGCGTGCGGCATAGAAATGCATGCGCGCAAAAGCGGAGGGACTGTGCCGAAGAGCATGGACCCAACAGACCAGAACCCGGGGCTTGCGGAAATCCGCAAGCCCCGGGTTATAGACTTAAAATAAAAAATCCGAACCGATCGGTTAAAACCAAAAGGTTCGGATTATTTTGATTTGGTGGGGATGGTAGGGCTCGAACCTATGACCTCATGCATGTCAAGCATGCGCTCTAACCAACTGAGCTACACCCCCGCTAACAGCTTGTATATCATACCATTTTTTTAGAAGGTTTGTCAATTGATTTTGTTGTATTTTTGCATTTTTTTGCGTATTGCCTTGAAGCGGCTGCGTTTCCGGGCGTATGGTATGCCGGAACAAAGGCGAGAGCGCATATCGGCGGTCCGTAGCGAATACAATACTCTGTAAATTTTTTTTGTCGAGGTGCGTATGCGCGCGTTTCATTCTCTCGAGGCAAGCGCCGTTTTGGCTGCATTGAATAGCGGTGCGCTTGGGATTTCCGAATCCGAAGCTGAAAAACGTTTGCGGCAGTACGGAGAAAATGCCTTGCAGAGCCGCAAAAAGGGCGGTACACTTAAGTTGTTTTTGGCGCAGTTCAAAGATTTTATGACCATCCTGCTGATCTGTGCGGCGGCCGTTTCGGCGGTCATTGCATATTTGACGGAGGATGTCAGCGAGCTGGCGGATACCGGGATCTTGCTATTGATCATTCTGCTGAATACCTTTGTCGGATTCATTCAGCAGTATCGTGCGGATACGGCCATCGAAAAGCTGAAAAAAATCTCGGTCTGTCGAGTCAAGACGCTGCGCGGCGGCAAAGATTTGTTGCTCGACAGCAAACAGTTGGTCCCCGGCGACGTCATCTTATTGGAGGAAGGCGACATGGTTCCGGCGGACTGCCGGGTTTTGCAGGCAGAGCAACTGCGCTGTGACGAGTCTGCATTGACGGGCGAGTCGCGCGGGGTAGCCAAACATGAGCGGCCGTGTGCGGAAAATGCGGTCATATCCGACCGTAAAAATATGCTGTATTCCTCCACGTTTGTGGTCAAAGGACAAGCGAAAGCAGTCGTCGTGTATACGGGGCAGGCGACGGAGATCGGAAAAATTGCCGGGATGCTGGCCGAGACAGATTCGACCAAGACTCCGTTGGAAAAAGTGCTGGCGACTTTGGGCCGCATGATCACCGGATTTGTCGTCGCTGTCGCCGCGTTGATCTTTCTATTTGGTATTTTTTTCAAGCAAAACACGATTTTGGGGAATTTTATGTCCTCCGTCGCCATCGCCGTGGCGGCGATCCCGGAAGGAATGCCCGCAATCGTGACGGTGATTATGGCGATGGGCGTGCAAAAGATGAGTCGCGAGCGTGCGATTATTCGAAAGTTGCACGCGGTCGAAACGTTGGGCGGGTGCAGTTGCATTTGTTCGGATAAGACGGGAACACTGACAGAAAACCGTATGACCGTGGAGATGGCGCTCTCCGCCGGTGCACTGTTTTGTCAACGTGGGGGTGGCGCGTCGGAAAGCCTTCTTTCCGCGGCGGACGGCTGTGAAAGGAAGATGTTAGAATGCATGCATATCTGCAATACCGTGCGGCGGCGGGGCGGGCGTTGGACGGGGGATCCGACCGAGATCGCGCTGGTAGCTTATGCGCAGCGATGCGGATTTTCCTGTGAATATACCCGGCTGGGCGGTATTCCGTTTGCCTCCGAGCGAAAGATGATGACGGTTGCCGCGCAGACATCGGAGGGCCGCTTTTGTTTTGTAAAAGGGGGCGCGGATGTCTTGTTGGAAAAGTGTGATCGGCGCTACGACGGGGAGATCCGCCCCATGACGGAGGAAGACCGGGCGGTCATCCTGGAGGAGACGCGAAGGTTGGCCGCGCAGGCGTTGCGGGTGCTCGGATTTGCCTATTGCGATTATACGGGCGCCCCTTCGGAAGAAAATTTGATTTTTGTCGGACTGTGCGGGATGATCGATCCACCCCGGCCGGGGGTGCGCGAGGCGGTCGCCGAATGCAAGCGTGCAGGCATTATGCCCGTCATGATCACGGGCGACCACCGCGAAACCGCATACGCGATCGCGACGCGACTGGGCATAGCGCAGTCGGAGGCCCAAGTCATGACGGGCGAACAGCTGGATTCCCTCTCCGGCGAGACGCTGCGTGCGCGTGTGGCCCGATCGCGAGTGTTTGCCCGCGTAAGCCCCAAGCACAAGAGTCTAATCGTCGAACAGTTTCAAAAGGAAGGCAACGTCGTGGCAATGACCGGAGACGGGATCAACGATGCGCCGGGAATTCGCAAGGCAGACATTGGCATCGCGATGGGAATTTCGGGAACGGACGTAACCAAAAGCGCCGCCGACATGGTGATCGCGGACGATAATTTTTCGACCATCGTGACGGCTGTGCGCGAAGGCCGGCGGGTTTTTTCCAATATACAAAAGACCATCCAGTTTTTTTTGGCGACCAACTTGGCGGAAGTGTTGGCGATTTTGATCGTCACGTTGGCGCTGTATCGATATGATTTTCTCACCTCTACGCAGCTGCTTTGGATCAACCTGATCACGGATAGCCTGCCCGTTCTTTCGTTGGGTGCGGAAATAGCCGAAAAAGACAGCATGCAGCGGCCGCCGCGAAACGCCGCTTCGCTGTTCGGTGCCGAGTCGCTCCTATCGGTCGCGGTATATGGGCTGCTGCAAACTGCGATTTGCGTGGGGGTATTCATCGGGAGCGTGCATGTATACGGGAATGCGGTGGCGACGACGATCACATTTTTTGTCCTTTCGTTTTTGGAACTGTTTCATTCCTTCAATATTCGGAGCGAGCGAAACTCCGCTTTCGGCCCGGGGTTTTTCTCCAATCGGATGCTGTTTGTCACCGTTTCGGTGGGGATCGCGGTCAATTTATTGTTGTGTGCCTTTGCGCCGCTTCGCGCAGCGTTCGGGATCGTATCGCTGACCGGCGCGCAGTGGGGGCTCGTATTTGCCGCAGCGCTTTCGATCTTACCGCTGGCAGAACTATATAAGGCTGTGGTGCGCGGCGTTTTGCGGGGGCGGCGGAAGCAAAAAATACGGCTGCAAAGCGCACGCAGAGCGTTTTAACGGGGAGGGGGAACCCTCTTCTCCGGCGCGGATGTTTCTTCGCAAATCGGGGGCTTTTTGTGCGAAAAACGGGCAAAACAAAAGCCGCCGCCCGAATGGGCGGCGGCTGAAATTGTTTCAAAAAACTTATGACTCGGGGATGACGTTGACGATGATCTTGGCGCTGACGCCCTCCATCAGCCGCAATTCCACCGCATATTCTCCCACGGCTTTGATGGGCTCTTTTAAAAGGATCTTTTTCTTGTCCACGTCGTATCCCAGATCAGCCAATTTGCCGGCGATCTCTTTGGAGGTGACGCTGCCGAACATCTTGCCGTTTTCGCCGCATTTGATGCTGAGAGTTACCATGCTTTTATCCATTTTTTTTGCCAATTCGCGGATCGCCTTGATTTCTTCGGCGCGACGGCGTTCCTCCGCTTCTTTTTGCAATTTCCAACTGTTGACGGCGACAGAGGAGGCCGGTTCCGCCAATCCTTTTTTCAGCAGAAAATTTTTGGCATAGCCATCGCTGACCTCCAAAATATCTCCTTTTTTGCCCGAACCCTTGACGTCCTGTTTTAAAATAACTTTCATTCGAATACCCTCGTAGTGTCTTGTTATCCTGTATTGTACATCGGAATGCAAAAAAAGTCAACCCTTTGTTTCATAAACCGCGCGCAAACGCGCATAATAGAGACAGGGGAGGTGAACGATATGCAAAAAGTGAATCAGGCAATCGGTTGTGAAGTGTCGGATTGTAAGTACAACAGTGCAGGAAAAAATTGCACGTTGGACAGGATCGTTGTGGGTAATACCTGTGACTGCAATGCCGAACGCTGCACCTGCTGCGAAAATTATTGCAAGAGATAATTGAGCCGGCAAAGGATAAAATCGCGCTTTCCGTTCGGGGAAGCGCGATTTTTTGTATATTAAAACCCGCGGATAGTCCGCGGGTAACGAAAAGCTTAAGCGATGAGTGATGAAATAAAAACTCCTTTTGATATAATGAGGTTGCGACCTGGCAGTTGCAACACAAAAATCAAAAGGAGGACATCCAAATGGATGACGTAAAAAGTTTAGCACAAGGTAAATAGCCTTGGGGAATTATAATAAATAGTAGATTCGTCAAAGTTGTCAGTTCAAGACCCGTCACATAGAGCATGATTCGCGGTGAAAAATACTACGGGCAAAAAAAATCCTTGAAAAATGATAAGTTTTTCAAGGATTTTTGTTATTTTGCGGGCTAAAATAGATTTTTTTATAATTGCATTAGCTATTCAATTTTTATGCTATATAGATGTATTGGCGGTCATCGTTTTGGAGTTGCACATGGTAGTGCGGATGATCTTCCAAACAGGGACCTAAAAGGTTCAGAAGAGCATAAAATTGTTTCTTTGGCAATTTGAGAGGAATAACAATACCTCGTTTGTCATTTTTCGTATTGCTCGAAATCAGCAACGGAAAGTAAAATTTGCATCGGACTCAACCTCCTGAAATAGAATATAGCCGAGCACGGATCGACTTTGTTGCGAGGTCGGTTTTTACTTTCGATTTTATTATACGAGGGAATTATAAAGTTGTAAAGATATTTTTGAAAATTCATTGTTTTCCGAAACCAAATATGATATAATTCTGTATGAAAAACTAATACAAAGGAATCGGTGAAATGGAAGAGAAGCAGAGTGCTATTCTACAGGTGCGAGTAGAAGAGGCTTTAAAAAGAGATGCAATGAAGGTTTTGGATAAGATAGGGATAGATATGCCCACAGTAATCCGAGCGTTTTTGAAACGTATCGTTGCGGAGGGCGGTATTCCTTTCAATATCAATCTTCCGAAAGACAGAAAGGGAACAAAGGGAGTGGTTACTTACATTCCGGCAAAGCCTGCAAAGCGAGTTCGATACAAAGAATTTCTCGATTTGGTAGCGCAAGTGCCGCAGGGATTTATTACGCGATATGACGACATATGCGATTATCTTTGCCGAAAGTACAAAGCGGAACGAGTAGAGTTCGTACACGGAACCGAGGATTGGCAGCGAAGTCAAGAAGTGCCACTGTGGAGGGTATTATCAACAAGGGGAGTATTATCTGATTCAAAAGTAATGTCTCGTGAGTTGCAACAAGAGCGGCTTGAAAGTGAAGGGTTGACGATAGTCCCTTGCGGCGTAAATAACCGTTCGCTTATGGTGCAGGATTATAAACTGCATCTTTTTGATTTTAATGCAGTAAGTGGGGAATAGAGAGATATTCAATATAAAAGGGGAAGCCTCCCAAAGATAAACTTTCGGAGAGGCTTCCCCTTACTTTATAAATTACGATTTTTATACAATACAAAAGTCATTAAGATAAATTTAGAATCAGAAGCGAAGTAAATAATTTATACTGCTTTTTCGATAATAATAAATCTATTTTGGCAGACTTTTTTTACATTACAAAGCTAAAAATTGTTTTTATGCCGATACCGATAATATAATTTGCATGATGTTAATATGTAAAACACATATAAAAACAAGGCAAATATGCTAAAATTACGCATAAAACAGGGGGAAGGTAAACGATTATAAATTTTTACAAGAATTTTTTCGTTTTCTATTTACATTACCGATAATGTATGATAAGCTTTTTTTAGAATAAGAAAAAAGCAGAAAGGGCGCCCTTTCTGCTCTCTGTAAGGAGAGCAGAAACAAAACTTAACCGAAGAATAGAATCGAAAGAAATGAGGCGTGCATGGAAAAGAAAGTGATCACATTAGACGATATAGCAGAGCGAGTCGGAACATCAAAAAACACAGTCAGCCGTGCATTGCGTGATTGTTCGGATATCAGTGCCGTTATGAAAGAAAAAGTAAAACAGACTGCAATGGAGATGGGATATGTTCCTAACCGTATTGCAGGCTTTTTGCGTTCCAAGCGTTCTAATATTGTTGCTGTGGCGGTCAATTCTCTGACGAACCCGTTTTTTTCTATTTGTATGGATTACTGTACGGATTATATGGGAGAGAAAGGATATCGTCCGCTTATTTCTATTGTGCGAGAGGAGTTAGACGTAGAAGATATTATTTCGTGCATACAAAACGGCGCATGCGGCATCATGTCTTTTTTGGATGTGAAAGACGAGGCGATCGATTATTGTGAGCAAAATAAAATCCCGCTTCTTGTTTGCGGGCTAAAACCGCGGCGTGATCGGATATGCGCCATCTATTCGGATGCATATCAGTGCTCAAAGCTGGTTGCGGAGGAGGCGGTTGCTTGCGGCGCGAAGAAACCTTGTTACATCGGAACCGGCAAAGACCAACTCAATGAAGACAGAAAGGATGGGTTTGTGTCGGTTTTGAGAAGTCATGGACTTCCGTGCGATATATATTCATTCAGTTATTATAACAGAGAACAAAGTTTAGAGAAAATCAAAAAGAATGTGTACGAGAACGAAAACGATTTTATCTTTTGTTTCAACGATGAAATTGCGGCTGGCGTGCAGGAAACTATGGATATGGAAAATCGTTTTCAGGGCGAAATATACGGAGTGGATCGTTTTTCAGAGTATTTACCCTATTGTCGCAAAGTGAAAAGCGTGGGAGGCAAGCTCGGCTCCATTGGCAAACGCAGCGCCCAACTTTTGATCCGCAAGATTGAAAAGTACGACGGGAAGATCGTGCGAGAAATATTCCCCGTCGAACTCAGCAAATAAAGGAATCTATAAAATTTATAGAAGGAGGCAAAAAATGAGGAGATTTGGCAAATTCGCAGCTGCCATGCTTGGCGCGATATTGGCAGGCAGTATGGTGTTCGGGCTGACGGGCTGTGGCGGCGGAGCACCTGAAGGTTCGACGGAGATATCTTTTTGGTATTCGGCGTCTCTGTCGAATAACGCGATCTATCGTGAACTTATCAATACCTATAACGACGGGCAGGGCGTAGAAGACGGCGTATGGGTGGAAGGCGACAATAGGCAAAACGTGGATTCCACGCAGTTGTACGTCAATCCGCCCGAAGTGCTTGTCGTCAGCGACGAGGATTTCAAGTCGTATGCGCTGGACGATCTGCTGCTCGACATGACGTCTTATTACGAGCAGATGCCGGGCGATTACAGCGAAGAAGACATTCCCGACGGGGCAACGGAAGCGTTCCGTTTCGATACGGCGGACAATGCCGAAGGAAAGCGCATGGCCGGCGAGGGCGCGGCGAACCAAGGCGTTCCGTTCGGGATCTCGGTACACTCGTATTATTACAGCAAAACCGCTTTTGAAGGATACGGCATCAATATTATCTCTGTTTCCGAAGACGAATTGAACGGGACCGGTACCTATGCGAATGTGCAGCCGCACGGGTATGCGGAATATAAGGAATCGCCGTTCGACGGCGCGGTATCTTCCACCAATCTCGCGGGCGAAACAGTGTATAAAGTGTTCAATAACCGTATCCCGATGAATTGGGAGGAGTTCCGCTATCTGTCGAAATGCTTTACGAAGACTTATCGCACGGATAGCCCCACCACATACGGCGCCGCGACGCACCACTGGTTCTCTTTCGGTTGGTCGGTCGGCGGCGACTGCATCGGCTATGACGGCGAAAAATATACATTTACGGTCGCGGATAAGACGCCGAACTATCTTGTGACGGATCCCGACGGCGTTACGGTGAACGGGACATCCTATGCTGCGGGGGAGATCGTTACCTATGAGGATAAGGTCAATACGGAAAATATCGACCAAATGGAAGGGCTCTACGAATTGCCGTCGCAATATGACGCGATAGCGGAATTCAACCGCCTGACGACGCCGGCGGACAAAGAAGTGGATGACGGCATTGCCGGATACGGGATATCCAGCACTTCCGGCGATACAGCGGTAAATAACCTGACGATCGGCGACTTTGCCATGTTCGCCTGGGACATGAGCGCGATCACGACTCTGGAGAGCACGAATCAGGGGAATTATGATATCGCCCCGCTGACGCAGTACCGCGAATACGAGGGCGGCAGCACCTATCAGAAAGACGGTGCAGACGGGTTTGAAAACGAATATCTCAAAGTCATCGGCGTCGATTACGGCGACGGCGTCTATACGGGTGAATTGGCGACTTCGGATGAGGGAACGCCCCTTACGGGAGTGCGTGCGGCCGGCGCGAGCTATTCCGCGCTCGTCATCCCGCGCAATTCCGATGCCGAAAAGCACGAGGCAGCATGGAAATTCATCCGCTGGGCGGCGGGCCCCGAAGGACAGGCGATTTTGATGCAGATGAATAACATCGTACCGAACCAGACGGAGCTTGCGATGAGCGAATCGTATTCGTCGCTCGGCGAGGGAAAGAATTATTATACGTTTGCCGACAGTGCGCAGTATTCAGACATCGGGGATTGGGCGTATTTTGAGGACGGCGAATGGGTCACCGCGTGGTCGGGTTATTTCAACAACCAGCTCCGCACGGGATATATGACGATCACAAAATTTTTGGAAAGTACGGAAATTACGGCAAATAATACGATCGGAGCGGTAAATATCGTATTGAACGGCAGGAGGTGAGGAGATGACCGAAGATTTTGCGGCTGCGGCCGAGAAGGATCTTCCGCCCTTGGCGAATGCCGTGAATAGACGAAAGCAAAATAAAAAATTCAACAAAATGTACTTGTTTTGTTGGGTGGGTGCGTCGATACCTCTGCTCGGATTTTTGTTGTTCAGCGGCTTCCCGCTCGTCATCTCATTCATGGCGATGTTCAGCGATATGGAGCGGAATAACATCGACACGATGCAATGGAACGATTTTGCGAATTTTATCCGTTTCGGAACGGATGAAAGGGTATGGATCGCCCTGCGCAATACGGTGATCCTCGCTTGTTCGCAGTTCGTTTCGCTGTTCATTGCGATCGCCATCGCTGCATTTTTAAGTCAGAACGTAAAGGGCTCGCGGCTTTTTCAAACATTGTTTTTTATCCCGTATATTTGCTCTACTGTTGCCGTGGCGGTCATGTGGAACAATATTTTCGGGATCAAAGGTGCATTGAACGCGATCCTCAACACAAACATCGAGTGGCTCAACAACATGGAGAATCCGTATTCGCTGACGATGGCGATCTTTGTCGCCGTAGTGTGGAAGGCTCCGGGGTACGGCATCGTCATGTATTGTTCGGCTTTCAAAGCGATCAATCCCGCTCTATACGAGGCGGCAAGCCTCGACGGGGCGAATGCGTGGCACAAGTTCCGCAATATTACGCTCCCCGGGATCGCACCCATAACGTTCTTCCTGATCCTTTCCGGCTTTTTGGCGGGGCTGACCATCTTCGATGAGGCGACGATCATGGCGCCGCTGTCGTTCGACGGATATGCGGGGCCTGAAGATGCCGGCTTGACGATGATGTATTACATATACGTTGAGGGCGTGCAGTTTTCCAACATGGGGTATGCTTCTGTGATGAGCTGGTTCCTGTTTTTGATCACGGCGATCCCGTCGGTCTATTTCATCCGCAAGAGGATGGCAGAAGTGGAGGAAATGTAAATGAAAGAACAGATACTTTCCGTTTCCTCCGGCAACGGAACGGCCGAAAACAGAAAACCGATCCGCCGCTCTGTCCCCGTTGCGAGTATCGTAACTTATATCGTTTTGTTCATCTATACCGTCGTATTGTTCGCGCCGTTCGTCATCATACTGTTCGAATCGTTTACAGGAGATGTGGAGATCGGTTCCCGCCCGAGTTTCTACCTTTTCCCGCATGAATGGACGACCGAAGGGTATGAAGTGATCTTCATGCTCGATCCGAATGCGGTCAACGGGGTGCCGTCTCTGCTCATCGGCTTTTTCAATACGATGTGGCAGACGCTCATCCCGCTGGTCGGCGGTTTGCTTACATCGGCATTTTCCGCCTATATTTTCTCCAAATTCCGTTTTCCGGGGAAAAAAGTCCTTTTCATGGCGACGGTCCTGACGATGATGCTGCCGATGGGAGCATTCGGGTTCGTGAGTTACCTGTTCTATATGAAACTCGGCTGGGTGGGCGATGCCGGCGTTTTGCCGATCATCATTCCCGGTTTGTTCGGCGGGGCAGGCACTGTATTCTTTTTGCGGTCTTATTTTGACAGCGCATTATCGAACGAGGTCCTTGAGGCGGCGAAGATAGACGGCGCGGGAAGTTTCCGCATATTTTTCGGGATGGTACTGCCCTTGGCAAAACCGGCGCTGATCGCACAGTTCCTGTTCGGGTTCGTGGGCGGTTACAATTCGTACAGTACGGCGCTTTTGTACTTATACCCGAACAAAAATATGTGGACGTTGCAGCTTGCGCTCGCCGAATTGGTTTCCATGGTTTCGCAAGATGGCAGCGGCTATGCCAATGCGCAATGCGCCTCCGCATTGCTTGCGATGCTCCCCCTGATCCTGCTGTATGTATTTGTGCAGAAATATTTCATCGAGGGCATCAACATCGGCGGCGGCAAAGAATAACAAAAATTATGAAAAGGAGCGAAAAATGAAAGGAATCAAAAAATGGTTGGCTCTTCTCGTTACGGGTTGCCTGCTCGTGCCGCTTGCGGCATGCGGCGGTACGGAATCCGTGCGCGAAGTTGCATACGAACTGCCGTATTACGACGGCAATTATACCGAGGAGCTTGACGATCCGTTCAAGCCAGCGTATAACAGCGAATTGTGGCGGCGTGCCAATGTTTCGATCGACGGCGCCGATCCGATGGTGCTCGACGATACGGCGAGGAGCGGTTATTTCTATGCGTATGTTACCGGTTTTACATATTATTATTCCGATGATCTTACAACATGGCAAAACGGGGGCAGCTTTGTGTCGCTTCCCGCCGATCTGAGCGGCTCGGGCGATACATGGGCGCCCGAGGTCATCTATGACGAGGATACCGACCTCTATTATGCATTCTTTACGTTGAATCCTCCGGCCGATGCCGCTTACGAATCGGAATCCGCGCCGACGTATATGCCGATGGTGGCGACGTCTGAATCGGCGGCGGGGCCTTTCGTTCCGGTTACCTTTGACGACAGGAACCTGACATATCCCCAATTTTATGTGAAGTATTGCCTGTTCGATAACGTTTCCTACATAGAGGCGTTCGAGAGGGAAAACTTGCCCGACGACACCGCTTGGGAGTCCATTTATACCCTCGACGGGGGATATGTTGACGGCGATGAAGGTTGGGTGCGTGCCATCGACTTCCATCCTTGGGTCGACCCCGATACGGGTGAAAAATATCTGTACTGGAGCCAGACGCCCGGCTCGATCGCGGGCGTAAAAATGATCGACTGGCTGACACCCGATTGGACAACATATAAAACGCTGACCGCCTGCGGCTATTACACGATCGACGATTATGTAAAGGCAATGAACGGGGAGGCGGTCGAAACGGTCTATTACGAGCAAATCGCCTCTTACTGCAACGAGGGCCCGTTCATGATCAAACACAACGGGAAATATTATCTCACGTTCAGCATCGGCGCATACGACCAGTCCTCTTACGGCGTCATGCAGGCCGTATCCGACAGTCCCTTGGGGCCTTTCCGCAAACTTTCAGACAGCGAAAACGGGATGCTCATCAATAACGATATAGGCGAAAATCCGAACGTGGCGGGCCCCGGGCATCACTCCTTTTTTACTCTCAACGTGAACGGCACCACCAAGCTCATCATGGCGTACCACGCGCACAACATGGTCGACGTTTATACCGGGCGCCATATAC
>CALVHT010000010.1 GCA_944328645.1 uncultured Clostridia bacterium | reverse complement strand
GTACGAAAGGGATATTCGCGGGCTTACGGGCATTACGGTCCGATCGGGGGGTAACCCTTATAGTGGAAAAATTGCCGGCAGCTTCGCGGGGGATATGTCGATTTCGTTCGAGTTTCCCCACGAGTTCACCTCGACGACCGGTTTGGGCGCGAAGTTTGTTTACACAATATACGATGCAGAGGGCAAAGCCGCTTTTGATATTGTTTATGAAAACACGGGCGGATATTATACCGGCGTATCCGTGCGTATGGGCGATACGATACGTGCCTGGATCGAAGACGGTTCATATGACGGTTGGAGTGGAGACAAAGGAACGATGTTTTATTCTGCCCCGACCGGTGACCGTTGCCTCGTCTATCCCGGTTTGGGTACCATGTACAGCGAAGCAGGCAAGAGCGGTAGCCTGCAACTCGCATGGGAAGGAAGTGTTTTCACGGTTCGTGTCACCGATCGCAACGGGAATTTCTTCCCGTTAGCCAAATTTGACGGCTCTGCGCCGTACAGCGAAAGAGATTTGGATATCAACAATGCTATCATTCTTGATATGACAGCAGAACGCCGTTACGGGTTGCCCAAGATGGACGGTTCGGACGAAAACGGCGCGGATCTTACGAAAGGTTACAGTGTCGGTTTCTCCGTCACCAATGCAGATTTGCCCGTCACGTTCCTCTCCATCAACGGCATTGCATTGGAAGGAAGAGACGGACTTGCGACGGACGATGCAAGCCTTGTCACCTTCTTCGCAGACCGTGCGGCATTTGACGGAGAGAACATCTATGTTGCCCAAGGGCAGAATGCCGGTGAGGTCAGCCGCGTTTATTCGCTTGCCTTTATGGGCGTGGCCGAGGCGTATGAAGGTTCGTGGGCCATTCAGCATGAGTTTTTCCGAGACAACCTTTCCAAGTATAGCTCGACCGAAAAAGAAGTAGGAACGTATTCGTTGGAAATATCCTTGGACGAAGGGGGCGACGCGTGGAAAGGTCAAAAGACGATTTTGACTCTGCATATCGAAACGCCGTATACGCTCACCTTTGATACGGCGGGCGGTCAAAAAATAGACAGTATCGTCTATTCGGAAAATACCCGGTTTCTGCTTTCCGTGCCGGACGCGGTCCGCACATTTTGGGAATTTGCCGGATGGTATACCGATCAAGAACTTACGACGAAATGGGACGGGTCCCTCGACAGTATCCATGGCACGATGACGCTGTTTGCCGGTTGGCTCGACGTGACGCCGCCGAGCATAGCGTTCGCGGAAGGCGTGGCAGAATATGCGGAACTTGTTGCGGGCGATAAGCTCGTCATCTCCAAACAGGATGTCATCGCGGGCGACGATGCGCAGGGTACCGTGCTTCTCACCGTGCGTTATCGCTTCAATGACGGCGAATGGACGGCGGTGCAGGGAGAGAAGATCGAGTTGACGGCAGAAGAAGGCGTCTATACCATTGCATACACCGCAGACGACGGCGCCGGAAACGAAACCGTCACGGTTACGCGCACGATCACTGTCTTACAACGCACGGCGCCCGTCATAACGGTGGAAGAATCCGTTACGGAAGGGTATGCCGGGTTCGAGATTCGCGTTGCCGACGCGACGGCGATCGACATGGATGGAGAAAAGGTCAGCGTTGTGGTCACCGTCACCGATGCGGAAGGCAAGGAATATGAGGTCAAGAACGGTAAATTTATTCCCGAAAGAGCAGGCGTTTACACGGTCAGCTACAGTGCCAAGGATGACAAGGGCGCGGCCGGCTATGCATCGTATAGTGTGACGATCATCGCCGATACCGAAGCGCCGGTCATCGATGTGGAGTTCGCCGATCAAACGGTCGAAAAGGGTACAACGGTTACCGTTCCCGTCGCAAAGGTCACGGACAACGCCGATTCGGATGTCGAAGTACAGGTCGAAGTTTCCTTCGGCACGGAAAAGGTCGCGCTCAGCGACGGCAAGTTCGTTGCGGAAAAGGCGGGTACGTATGTGATCCGTTACACGGCGGAGGACGGCGCGGGGAACCCTGCGGAAGCGGTCGTTGTGCGCATCACCGTCTTGCCCGAAGAAACGGTAGGCGGTTGCAGCGGAACGTCGTTCGCTGCGCTGGGAACGACAGCGGTACTTTTCCTCGCCGCGGCGGCGGTCTCCTTGCTGTTGCGTCGAAAGGTGAAATAGAAAAGATTGAATGATCAGGAAATATAAATTAAGGAGCTGTTGAATATGAAAAGATTTTTGAAAAGGGCCGGGGTGTGTGCCATTGCGGCGTTGCTCGGCGCATCCATGTTTTCTTTTGCAGGGTGCGCGGACGAAAGCGCGAACAAAACGGTGATCAGCATTCACTATTACAATGGCGGTCTCGGCTCAGACTGGATCAGCGAGGCAAAACAAAAATTCGAGGAGACGTTTGCAGACGTGTCCTTCGAGACCGGCAAGAAGGGGGTATATGTTTCCATTACGCCCGATAAGAATTTCAACGAAACCGCGACTTCGATGCAGACGGGAGCGGAAAAGGCAGACATCCTCTATACTTCGGAAGGAAACAACTTGACGCAGTTCGTGACGATGGGTGTCGCCTACGATGCGACCGAGCTCGCCTTTGCAAAGGTCTACGACGCGAACGGCAATCTGAAACTTACGGAAGACGGTAAGGGTTTTGTCGAGCAGGAATATTCGTTATACGACCGCATGAATTCTTTCCACAGGGATACCTATGATCTCGCCGGCTCGCAGTTCGACGACGGTTCACACGGCGAACATTGGTTCCCCACGCTTCCCTACGAGGATACCATTGCCGGAATCAATCTTGACTACGACCTGTACAGCGAACTCGTCAATAAATATTCCGACAGATTGGAAATGACGGGGTATCTCTATGAAGGCGACAGCATTGCAATGCCCGGAACATGGGATGAGTTCATCTCGCTTCTTACGATCATCCGTGACGAAAACTCGGACAAGTATTCGGGGTTTGTGGGCGCCATCGACTATTATACGCCGGCCATTCAAAATGCGGTCATCGCCGATGTGGACGGAACCGACGCGGGCAAGACGGATCCGAGTACCTTCAGCGGATTTCGTATGTACGATGTGAATGAAGGGACCTATACGTTTGACGGCGATAGCACGCCGACGCAAATCACCGACAGCAATGCCTATATGCTGACGCAGACGCGCGGCTACAAAGCAATGACGGAAATTGCTTTCCGACTGTTTGCGACCAACCAAAGCGGTAAAGGGATGTATGATCCGAGTATGGTCAGCGGCACGACGTACAGTCAAGCGCAGGCGGACTTCGTTATGAGTAAAAACTCCACGACCAATCCTCGCATTCTCGCGCTTCTCGACGGTGACTGGTGGGAGAATGAGGCGCGTGCCTCCTTTGACACGATGGGACAGATCAACGAGGCGGACGGTTACGGCAAGCGCGAGTACCGCATGATGCCCATTCCGCACATGACGGCAGAGGAAGTTGCGGAAGGAAAGACCTATAAAGTTGGCGGATTTTCCGGCGGCTATCCGCTCGTGTTAAACAAAAAGACCATCGAGGGAAATCCCGTCAAGGAGCAGGTGGTTAAACTTTGGGTGCTGTTCCAGCATTCTACCGACATCATGCAGACATTTACCCGTTGGTCAGGTTCTGTGCTTCCCTACAACTATGACATCCCGCAGGAGATCATGGACGAATTGACGCCGTATGCGCGCAGCATCGTCGAATTGCAACTGCAAGACAGGCTTGCCGAAGGCGATGCGAACAAGCAAATCGAGATCGTGCGCCGAAATAAGCTGAATTGGGACAGCAACGTCAGCAACACGCAAAACGCCATCGATTTTCGTTCCGACTGCACGCTCGGCGGGCAAATGCGTAATCTTACCAACGGGCATGTGTTGTGGAATATGATAACTCTTGCCAAGAAATCAAGCAATTTCTCTTGGAGCGAGGGGGATGTTCCCGGACTTGTGGAAGCATATGTCGAAGGCATGAAAATCGCCCACGGCGGCAAATAAAGAGCAAGGGGGGACCTATGCTGAGCAAAACAAGGGAGATGACGGCTGTCGGCGAAGGCAGTTTGCCTCCCGCAACCGAAAAAAAACATAAAATGCTTGCCACGACGAAAAAGGCGCATATTTTCTGCATTTGTGTCCTTGCGTTCATGCTGGTGCAATGGCTGATCTTTTTCGTCTATGGCAACATTAACTCGATTCTGCTCGCCTTCCGCTATTTTGATCCGGAATCGCAAACGCAGGTGTTCTACACGGGCAAGGATATCTTTAAAAACTTTACCGATTTTGTCGGGGACCTCTTTTCCTCGCAAGACCCGCTCGGAAGTTATTTTTTGACGGGCATGATTTATCATCTTGCCGGATTGGTCAGCCTTCCGATCAGCCTTGTATTCGCCTTTATCATTTATAAAAAGATGTTTGCGTCCGGTTTTTTGAAAGTAGTGCTGTTTGTTCCTTCGGTCATCTCGACCATGGTGATCGCATTGCTGTTCAAAACCTTGTTGTTGCAGGGATTTCGCGGCTTTTGGACGAACGTACTTCACTACGAATACAGCGACTTTATTTCGCCGCTGGCAGATGTCGAAAAGGCTTTTCCCACATTGTTATTGTACCAATTTTTCTTCGCGCTGCCCGGCTCGTTGCTGATCAACATCGGGTCGATGAGCCGGACTCCGGAGGAACTTGTCGAGTACGGAAGACTGGAGGGCTTCTCATATTTCCAGGAATTTGTACATCTGACATTGCCGTTGATGTTTCCCATCCTGCAGATCTACTGTTTGGGAATGTTTGTCGGCTTCTTTACCGCACAAGGCCCCTTGTACGCCATCTACGGAGACGGAAAGGGCGGGGGGATCCCGGAAAAAGCGATTTCTTTCGGTTACTACATGATGGTTTCTGTCATTTCCGACAGGGGTACAGGCGTCAGTCCGGACTTCATGTACGGATATACGGCGGCGGCGAACCTGCTGATCGGGCTTGTCTCCATTCCGATCGTGTACGGGACGAAAAAGCTGTTTGATAAGTTTGATCCCGAAGCGGATTTTTAAGGAGGGGAATGGTGAAAAAAATGAAAAAGACGTTCTCCGAAGAAGTTCGAGACAAAAAGAGAGAAGAGGAACTTTCGGCGGCCGCGGCAACGGCCGAGCCGTTCGGCGCCGACACAACGGCTGAGGCGGCCGTACTCACCAAAGATACGGATATTTCCGTCTCTGTCGCGAAAAAAGTTTTGCGAAAAATTGGGCGTGCCATCTTTCCGTCCGTTGCCTACATTTTGGTTTGGCTTTGGTGTCTGCTGTTTCTTGCGGTGCTTTTTTGGGCAATCATCAACAGTTTCAAGTCATACTATAATTTCTACATCGATCCGCTTTGGTTTCCCAAAACGGGCAAGGGCATGGGTTGGAATTTTTCTAACTACCTGAAAGCGTTTAACGCGCTGCAAGTCGTACGGGAAAGCAAGATCATCGGAGCCCCGCAGATGCTTTTGAACAGCCTCATCTATGCGGGCGGCTCCGGCGTTCTTTCCGTGATCACCGCTTGCTTGGCCAGTTATGTTCTTGCCAAATACAGTTATTTGAAATGGGTCCGTTCGCTGTGGGTGATTGTGCTCATCACCAATTATCTTCCGATCAGCGTATCTCTGTCGGCCAACATTAAGATGCTCACAGATCTTGGATTGTACGACTCGATGCTCGGTATCATGTTTTGGCAGTGCGGTGCGTTTGGGTATATATTTCTCATCTACTATGCGACGTGGAAAAGCGTTTCCTGGAGTTATGCCGAGGCGGCTTTTATCGACGGGGCCGGGCATTTCCGCACGATGTTGCTCATTATGTGGCCGATGACGCGCACCATTTTCGGCGTGCTGTTCATTCAGCAGTTTATCAGCCTTTGGAACGATTATATGACGCCGATCATTTATTTGCCAAGTTATCCAAACCTCTCATACGGTGCCTATCAGTTCCAATTTACGGCGGCAAATCCGGATGTTGCCACCGTACCGATTCAAATCGCCGGATTGCTGTTGCTCGCGATCCCCATCTTCGTATTGTTCATGATCTTTCGGAATAAGATCATGGGCTCGCTCACGCTGGGTGGGTTGAAAGGATAATAGGAGAAATCGAAATGCGAATCAAAAAGAAACTACTTCCTTTATTGTTGACCGGTGCGTTGCTTGCCGGTTGTGCGGGAGCCGTGTTTGCTGTTTCCGCCGTCAACGGAACGGAAGACAGCTCTCCTGCCGGGCTTTGGAAACTTCCGGCAGGAGTCACCGCGGAGGCAAATGTTTCCGTGCCGGATTATATGCTTTACGGCCGAGAGTACGACGTAAATTTTGCCATGACCGAGTACACCGCCGAGTCAAAGGATCTGGGGTTGGAGGATTGGCAGAAAAACGGCGTAAAATTCAGCGCCACCGCCGCCAATCGCTGGGTCGAGTTCGCCAATACGGTGGATATCACTTCGTATAGTAAAGAAGATATTCTTTTTGCCTTTACGCCGCTTACTTCTGCGCGCGGAAACGCGGATTTTTACGAATTTAATCTGAAGATCGAGGATGCGGTCAACCCCGACAATTATATCCTCATCAAGGCAAAACCTTCCCAGTGGTTTCCCTGCACTTTTTCCGCCGAAACGGCCGAAACCGGTCCGTACGGGGATAAGTGGGGTACCTATCACGGCTCCGAAGTCGGAACCATCTTCAGCGACGGATACCTGGTCGGTTTCGACGGAACGACCAACGAAACGAACTACGGTCCCGAAGAGATCAAGGTGGATAAGCTGGAGTGCCGTCATCGTTCCATCATCTTTTCATACGATTATGCGGATAAGGCGATCTATGTCATCGGACAGCTGGGGCGACGATACTGTATCATCGATTTCGATTACAGCGAATCGGTCGGCTTCGGGAAAGAATGGGACGGTTTTTCAAGCGGGCGCGTGAAACTTTCGTTCGCTTCCAAACAGCATCGTTCCAGCGAGCCGAGCTATATGGTCCTCAATGTCTTCAATACCCCGATGAACGGTACGCAGACCGAGGATAGCGTTGCGCCCGTCATTTCCTTTGATCCTGTGGTCAAAGAAGATATTGAAACGGGACTGGAAGCTCCCGCGGCCATTCGCGGCACGGCGTATACGTTGCCGGCCTATACGTGCAGCGACGCAGTTTCAGGCGATTTGGCTTGCAACATTCAATTGACGGATCCCGACGGCGCATCGGTTGCCGTAAAGGACGGCGTGTTTATTCCGGCCAAAGCGGGGTATTACACTGCCGTTTACACGGCCGAGGACGGCGCGGGCAACAGGACGGAGCGCACGATGAGTATCCTCGTCAAAGAGGGCGCGTCCGTTATCCGGATCAAACCTGGCGACCCCGATCAATTGAACTACAGTGTCGGCGAAGAGATCAAAGTTCCTGCCGCGGATTATATTTGCACCGACGGCGCAGTTCTTCTTTCGAGCGGGGTGAAAGTCGTGCGCGTCGGGGCGGGTTCGGAAGAGATTGCCACGAAGGACGGCTGTTTCGTTCCGCTCGCCGCGGGAGAGTATCGCGCGGTGTACACGGCAACGGATTACTTGGGCAACCGCTATTCGGCTTCGCTCGCTTTCTACGTCACCGAACCTTCGGGAGCGGTCGTTCACGGAACTTTGCAGGAACTTCGCAGCCTATATGACGGAATGGAAGTCAAACTTCCTGCGTTGCAGGCCTTCGATTACGTCGCCAAGCCCGGTGCCGGTCTTGCGGCAGATGTTCGCATCACGGTCAGCGGCGAAAAAGGAGAGCCGCTCGTGCTTGCAAACGGCGCTGTCTTTACCCCCGATATTCAAACGATGGGAGAGGCGGTTTCGATCAAGTATGAGGCGAAAACGGCGGAAGGAGCGTACGCCACGGTAAAGGAATATACGCGGGCCATTCAAGCGCGGCCGAATACCGCTGCGGAAGGCTACGAAAATACCGGGGCGTATCAGATGGATCGGTTCCTCATGTTGAACGACAAAACAGAGGTAAGTTGGAACGAGAAGTCGGAGTCTGCTTTTTTCCGCGTATCCACCAAGGAAGGCCAGACGGGAGACATCGGATTCGGCGTCTCTATCCCGCAGTGCGCGGATGGCTTTAGCGTGAGCTTTTCCGTTCCCGCGACACAGAAAAATTTTGAAAGTTTCCTCATCAAGCTACGCGACAGCGAAGACGCCTCTGTCGGATTCGACCTGGAATTTGTGAAGATCACAGAGGGCAGCTCCATACTGCAGGGTTCCAAGACGTTTATTTATGCCAATGGGGAAAGATATACGATCGACGGGATTTACAACAGCCTTGATGCCAATGGCAAGGAAATCGTGCGAAACTTTACGATCTCTTATATGGACGGGATCATCTCCTCACAGGAAGGCGAGCTGTTTGCCGTCAAACAGAATTTTGACGGAAAGGCTTGGAACGGTTTCCCCAGCGGCAAGGTATACGTAGATTTCGAATTCCGCGGCGTTGGCAACCTTGCTCCTGCCCAAAGCGGCGAAATCGGCACGGCCGCCGCAATCAACCTATCCTCGCTGTGCGGCCAAAGTTTTTTTGTCAGCTATAACACGAAGGGCGAGTTGATCGATTTTGTGGATAGAACAGAGCCGAACATCGTGCTCGAAACGGAACTTTCCACCTCCTTTATTGCGGGGCAGCGCGTTGCTGTTCCGAAGGCTACCGCGTTTGATACGCTCTCTTCGTATGTCCGCGTCTACATTACGGTAGAAAAAGCGGACGGCACGACGGTGATCGATCGCGCGGAGTGGTATGAGGGCATGAGTTTCGTGCTCGACGGGTACAGCAAGTACTATCTGCGCTATAATGCCAGCGATGCCGCAGGGCAATCCGCAGCGGCAACGTATACGATCGCCGCATCGGACACGCAGGCTCCTTCGATCGCGCTTTCCGATTATGCCGATCGCACGGTAAAAGTCGGCAAAAAAGCAGAACTCCCGGCGGTCATCGTGCAGGATGAGCGCGACACATCGCCCCGCTTGTTCGTGTTTGTCGTTTTGCCGGACGAGAGCGTACGCAATCTCGGAGAGGTAACGGAGGAAAATCCCGTCACGTCGTTTACGGCGGAAACGGCAGGCAAATACAGGGTCGTTTATTATGCGATCGATTCCGAATTCAATGCAGCGGTGCAGACGATTTATATTGTCGCGGAATGAGGTAAAAAGATGAAAAGAATTACGAAAATACTAGCATCGTCTTTGCTGATCGTGGGCTTTTGTCTTCCAGCTGTCGCTTGCGAGGGGCCCGGCGAGAAAAATCCGGTAAGCGATACGGACATTCTGCTCGCATCGGGCGGGAAAACCGATTATACGGTCATCATCCCCGAGGAGGCTGCGGCCTATGAAGAATACGCGGCGGAACTGTTGCAGAGTAATTTTGAAAAAGCGACGGGGGCGCATATTGCAATCCAATCCGACGGAGGGGCCGCACTCGATACGGATGAGAAGGTGCTTTCTGTCGGCAAAACTTCCGTTTTGGAAGATAGCGGCATCACGCTTACCGTGGAGGAGATGAACGAAGACGGTTTTAAACTAAAAACATTCGGGAACACCGTCGTTATGGCCGGCGCGAGCGGGTCGGGCACGATCTATTCGGTGCAGGAATTTCTTCATTACCAGTTCGGGTATGAGGTATATTCTGCCGATGAAATTTATTTGGAAAACGAGAGCGAAGTCACGCTGAAAAAATTTGATGTCACCGAAATTCCCGCGTTCCGCGGCAGAACGTTTGACGGGCAGGCCGCATACAACGCGGAATATTCCGTCGCGCTGCGTCTGCGCCCGAACACGCCGGCAGCCGAATTTGATTACGGCGACTCGCGTGACTGGATCGGTTTTTCGCATTCCTATTATCAAATTATCGATCCGTCGATCTACAACGATCAGAAGGAACATCCCGAAAGCTATCATCCCGAATGGTTTTCCGCGGGGCAATTGTGCTTTATGGCAGACGGGCTGTTTGAGGAATTCGTGAATAATCTCAAGGAACTGATCAAAGAAAACCCGTATGGAAAGATTGTTTCTCTCGGCGAGATGGACGGCGCCGGTTATTGCAACTGTGACGAGTGCAGCAAAGAGAAATCGGCTTACGGCTTGAGCGGCTATATCGTGCGTTTCATGAACAGGGTGGTCGCAGAGACGGAAAAAGATCCCGAAATCGCGGAAAGAGACCTCGTATATTGCATGTTCGCGTATACGGCAAGCGGAAGCATTGTTCCGCCCGTCAAAACCGAGACGGGGGAAATACTCGACGAGAGCTGCCGCCCTTGCGACAAACTGTATGTCCGCGTGACACCGCTCAACCCGGTCTGCTATAAACATGCGTGGTCGGACCCCAATTGCTCGTACAACCAATCCATCTATGAATATTTTAAAGGTTGGGCAAGCATTACCGATAATCTGTATGTGTGGGATTACAACACCAATTTCAGCGCGTATTATTTTTTCTACGACAATTTTGATTCTCTGCAAAAGAATCTGCAATTCTATCGGGATATCGGCATAGTCAACCTTTCGAGAGAGAATACGACAGGATCTACGGTGCGTTCGCTCACGGATTTGGATACTTATCTCAACGCGAAACTGATGTGGGATCCCGATGAGAATGTCGGAGAGCTGACCGAAGACTTTTTGAATCACTTCTACAAAGAGGGCGCGCCGTATATGCGGCAGTATATTGATCTGATGCGTTCCAATGCAAATTTCAACGACGCAACGCTGTCCGAAGGGTATCACTTGCTTTGCTATCAATCGCCCGGCGACCTGGCAAGATATTGGCCCAAACGGATTTTGGAACAGGCGCTCGAGTTGCTTGAAAAGGCGCAGGAGACTTATGCTCCGTTGAAAGAAAGCGATCCGGTTCTCTATGAAACACTCTACAACCGCGTGTTGAAAGAAAGCGTCTGCGTGCGGTACATGATCATTTCCAATTTTACGACATATTATCCCAACAACCCGTCGTTACTCGTCCAAATGCTCGATCAGTTTGAGATTGATGCAGAAATCGTGCAAGCGACTTGCGATCATGAAGGCGGCAGTACGAGTGATTGGGTCGAGGAGATGAGAAGCTGACAAAGCGGAGTTTGAAACGTGATTTATTATATTGAGAGCCTGAAAGGGGAAAGCTGGTGGGGAGGCGCGGTAGCGCACGGAACCGAGATGCCGATTCGAACCGGTGGCGCAGCTTACGAGCTAAACGGAACGATCAATCGAACGGACAATCAATATAACGGCTTGTTTGTAAGCAGTTGCGGGCGATATATCTACGTCGAAGGCGGATGTATTTTGAACTTTGACGGAAATAGCCTGACAATATCGGAAGCGAAAGGTCTCGTGGAAATGGAGGAGGGGCACGGTACGCTGAAAGGGGCCTACCGTGCCGCAGCCGAGAAACATCTGTATACGGGCAAACGAGCAGTACCCGAAGAAATGGTGCTTTCGCCGCAGTACAGCACATGGGTGGAGATGCTGCGCGATGTCGATGCGGAAAAGGTGGCCTCGTATGCGAGGAGCATCGTTGCCGCAGGCATGCCGGCGGGAGTCCTTATCCTGGATGACGGCTGGATGCGTGCGTACGGAGACTGGCGGTTTGACGAGAAAAAATTTCCAGATCCGAAGGGCACGATCAAAAAGCTGCATCAGCTCGGCTTCAAAGTGGTGATTTGGGTATGTCCGTTTGTCAACGAGACCGTACCCGATTTTGGGACACTTGCCGAGAGCGGCGCCCTTGTCCGTGACCGTGCGGGAAAGGTAGCCAAGCGCCGCTGGTGGAACGGGGAAAGCGCAGTGTTGGATATGAGTTCGTCCGCGGCGCGCGCCTATCTGCGCGGGCAGTTGGACGCCTTGCTGAAAACGGGCGCGGACGGCTTTAAGTTCGATGCGGGCGATCCGTGTTATTATGACTCGGACGACAGAACGAGCGGCAAGGTAACGCCGAACGGGCAGAGTGAATTGTGGGCGCAGTTTGCCTCGGAATACGAATATTCGGAGTTGCGTGCGTGTGTCGGGATGGGCGGCTATCCCATCGTACAGAGGCTTGCGGATAAAAACAGCTGCTGGGAAGGGAAGAAAGGGCTCCTCTCGCTTATTCCCAATATGTTGCAGGCTGGACTTGCGGGATACCCGTATTGTTGCCCGGATATGGTGGGCGGCGGACAGGAGGCGGATTTTGGAGAAGGGAAGGTTCACGACGGCGAGCTGATGGCCCGCGCGTGCGAATGCGCGGCGCTGATGCCGATGATCCAGTTTTCGTATGCGGTATGGAATAAGAACGATAAGTCCGTCAGCGAGATCGTAAAGTCGTGCGTTGCTTTGCGGAACCGATACCGCGAATATCTTCGTTCTTTGCTGGAGGAATGCGTCAGTGCGCGCGATCCGCTGATGCGGCACATGGAATACGAATTTCCAGGGCAGGGCATGGAGCTGATCGGCGATCAATTTATGTTGGGAGAGAAATTGTTGGTCGCTCCTGTGCTTTATAAGGGGATGCGGGAGCGCGAAGTGCGGCTTCCTTCGGGGTGCCGTTGGAGGTACGTTCCCACGGGCGAGGTCTACGAAGGCGGCGCGACGGTATGCGTGGCGGCGCCACTGGAAGTGTTGCCTTTTTTTGAAAGGATGTAAAGCGCAGCGAGGGTGAGACGTTTGAAAATGCAATACGACATCAGTTTTTGGAATTATCAACCGGTCGGTTTTCAGGACGAGGCGGAAGCGGTTGCGGTATGGAAAGAGGCGGGTATAACGCTTCCCATGACGTTCGAGTATGACCCGGAGCGGCACGACAAGCAACGCATGTTGCGTTTGCTGGACGAATGCGAAAAGTCCGGAATGCGTGCGATCGTATGCGACGCGCGCACGCGTTATCCGCGACTTCGAGAACGGGGAGAAAAGCAGTTTCGATCGGACGTAGCGGCTGCCGTATCCGATTTTGGCGGTCATCCGGCTGTTTTTGGCTTTCATGTGGGGGATGAACCGGATAAAAGAAACTGGGAATGTGCGATTTCTGCTTACAACATCGTGCGGGAAGCTGCGCCGAAACGGACGCCGTTTATCAACATGTTCCCGTATTGGGAGGGGTTTGCGGATACGGTCGGCCCGGAAAGTCCGGAGGAATATACGCAACTTCTCGTGGAGTTTATCCAACGCACGAAAGCGCCGTTGATTTCATTCGACAGCTATGGGCAGTGCGCCTATTTTGATCGCGATTATTATCAAAATTGCCATATAATGAATTTTCGGATCTTTGGGGAAGCGGCGCGAAGGACGGGTGCGCGGCTGTTCGTATCCTTATTGTCGGTCGGGCATTGGTCCTATCGCGTACCGACCCAGGACGATATCCGTTGGCAAATCTATTCGGCGGTGGCGCACGGAGCCACGGGGTTTCATTGGTTTTCGTTTTATCAAGGGACTTTGGACGGGAATTACCGCGAAAATCCGATCGATCTGTTCGGCAGACGTACCCGAACATTTGAGGCGATTTCTTACGAGGATCGCGTATTTCTCAAATTTTTTGCGGAAAAACTTTCGCAGTGCACGTGGGAATCCGTGCGATATTTCGGATTGCCGCAAGGCGGGTTTCCCGTCTTAGGGAAAGACGATACTCTGCAAGAGATTCGCGTGATCGTAAACGAGACCTCCGTTGCGGTGACCCGCTGGAAGGATAAAGACGGCGATCCTGCGTTTACCTTCGTAAATATGGACCGAGACCTGCCGACAAAGTTGCGGCTTACGTTCGGCGGGAAACTTGCCGCGCGGAACTGCGATATCTGGATCATACCGGGGCAGATGGTGTACGTCGATAAAAACGGGACGGTGTAAACAATGAACCATGCCAAATGTTATAAAAAAGGGTATCCGCGTCCGCAGTTCGTGCGCGAAGACTGGTTGCTTTTGAACGGAGAATGGTCGTTCGCGTTCGGAGAAGAGGTGAGCGTCGGTGCGGCTTTGGAGGGGAAATTGCCGCGCAGCATCTGTGTTCCGTTTACCTACGAGACGAAGCTGAGCGGGATTGGCGATGAAACGCCGCACGATACGGTTTGGTATGCGCGGAAAATCGAAAAGCGCGCAGACAGGCGCAATCTTCTCCACATAGAGGGCGCCGATTACCGATGCACGGTCTACGTGAACGGAAAAAAGGCGGGTGAGCACGAGGGCGCATATGCTCGATTTTCGCTGGACATCACCGATTATCTGTGCCGCGGAGAGAACCTTCTCGTCATTCGTTGCGACGATGCGATTTCACCATTGCAGGTGCGCGGCAAGCAGCGATGGGCGGCGCACAATCACGGCTGCCACTATGTACAGATGACGGGGTTGTGGAAGAGCGTTTGGATGGAATACGCGGATGCTCTGCGATTGGAAAGCATGCGCGTCACGCCCTGTCCGAATGACGGCGACGTGGAGTTTGTTCTGTCCGTTACCCATCCCGCCGCAGACGTGACGGTTGGCTACGAGATCGAATATCGCGGGATCGCCGTCGCCGCGGGAAGTGTGCGCGCGGATGGTCCAGAACAGAAAATACGAGTACGCGTTGCGTCAGACAAATCCGTCGATGCGGTAGGCATTTCGTATATCGATTGGCCGAACATTTATGACGTGCGGTTTGTCGTGAAGAAAGGCCGCCGAGTGACGGATGAAGTCGGCTCGTATTTTGCTATGACGGATTTTTCTGTGCGCGGGGCGCAATTTACGCATTGCATGATCCCCAAATATTTGAAAATGGTACTCGATCAGGGGTATTGGCCGGAATCGGGTTTTACGCCGCCGAGCGAAGAAGCGATTATCCGCGATATCGCACTCACCAAAGAGATGGGGTTCAACGCGGTGCGTAAGCACGAAAAGATCGAGGATGAGCGCTATCTGTATTATGCGGATATCATGGGGCTGGGGGTATGGTGCGAAATGCCGTCTTGCTATTTCCTGACCGAGCAGAGCCGGGAAAAAATAGCGGACCAGTGGCGTGAGATTTTGAAGCAGAACTATAACCATCCGAGCGTGATCGCGTGGGTATGCTGCAATGAGAGCTGGGGAGTGGCGTCGTTGGCAGAGGACGAACGTACGCAGAATTTTGTGGCATCGCTGTACTGGCAGACCAAATCATTCGATGCGCGCCGCCCCGTGATCGGGAATGACGGATGGGCGCATACATTTACGGATCTTTTGACCTTGCATCAATATACGCAAGACGGGGAGAAGCTGTATTCGATGTATGCAGACACGGAGAAGATCGTACAAGGGGATTCTCATACCGGCGTGCAGTTTGCGCTGGCGAAGGGCTGGGAATATGGCGGGCAGCCGATCATGCTTTCGGAGTTCGGGGGAACGGCGTTTAAAGCCGACGAACAGGGAGAAGCGTGGGGCTACGGCAGTGCGGTAAAAGATTCGGCGGAATATCTTGCGCGGTTGCGGTCATTATTCGATGCGGCGAAACGAATGCCGCTCGTCGGATATTGTTATACCCAGCTGACGGACGTGCAACAAGAGGTCAACGGTTTGTTGCGGGAAGACAGAACTCCGAAAGTACCCGTGGAAGAAATTTGGAAAATAAACGAGAGTAAGGTATGAAAAAAGGAAGAGTGACGATCCCGACGGACGAGAGTTATGTCGAAGGGACAAAAAAGATCGCGGCGCTGTGGGGAGCAGACGCGGTGCGCGACTGCGACGGAACAAAATTGCCTGCAAATGCGCGGGATTTGGCGGAAAAAGTATACGAAACCTATTTTGTGACGCGCGGCGACGTTGCGTGGGCAAATTCCCATCCCGAGGAGTTGCAGCATTTCTTTCTCATGAGCGAGAGAAAGACGGCAACCGGCACGGAGCTGAAGGTGTATCCCACGGAGGGCTATTATGCGGAGCAGGTAAAGCCGGATTACTCCGCGGAATCCTTGCGGTATTGGCAGGTTTACGACCGTACGGCCGGAAAGGAACACGCGCAGTGGAGCGTAGACAAAAAAGAGGGATGTGTTCTTGTCGAAAACGCGAAACCGTATCACGAATATACCCTTGCCTTCCTTGCGCACAACGTATGGGACTCGACGCAGATGTACAACTACATCACCAACGGCTGGAACACCGACAAGCACAGCCCGTACGATCCGCGTTACCCCAAAACGGCAGAGCATATCAAGGAATCGTTAAAAAATTGGCTGCAAACGCATCCGCAGATTAACGTAGTGCGATTTACGACCTTTTTGTATCATTTCTTTCTCGTATTCAACGAGAACGGAAAGGAAAAGATCGTAGATTGGTTCGGGTACAACGCATCGGTCAGCCCGCGGGCATTGGATGATTTCGCGGCGGAGTACGGATACAAACTGACGGCGGAGGATTTCGTGGACGAAGGGTATTACAACTCGCCCCATCGGGTGCCGAAAAAACGATTCCTCGACTACATGGATTTTACCATGCGCTATGTGGCAAAGACGGTAAAGGAATTGGTAGAAATCGTACACGGCTGCGGGCGCGAGGCGATGATGTTTCTCGGCGATTCGTGGATCGGAACGGAGCCGTACGGAAAGTATTTTGAGAACATCGGCTTGGATGCGGTGGTCGGGAGCGTAGGCGGCGGCGTGACGGTGCGTATGCTTTCGGACATGCCCGGCCTGAAATACGTCGAGGGCAGAATGTTGCCGTACTTTTTCCCGGATACATTTTTTGAGGGGAACGAGGAGAACGCGGTTGCTGAGCTGGAAAAGAACTGGATGACGGCGCGGCGCGCGATGATGCGCAGCACGATTGACCGCATCGGGTTTGGCGGGTATCTGTCGCTGGCGGCAAAGTTTCCGAAGTTTGTAAAGCGCGCGGGAGAGATTTGCGAGGAGTTTCGCGTGATTTACGAGGGAGTTAAGGGGAAAAAACCCTATAACAGTGTCAAAGCGGCGGTGCTGAACGGGTGGGGGAAGCTGCGCAGCTGGCAATGTTTCATGACAGCGCACGAGCTTTGGTATCAACAGGCATACTCTTACCAAGGGATACTCGAGTCTCTTTCGGGTTTGCCGGTAGAGGTAAGTTTTATAAATTTTGACGATGTGAAAGCCGGCGCTTTGGACTCGTTCGATGCGCTCATCAATGCGGGCGACGCGTACACGGCGTGGTCGGGCGGAGAGAATTGGTTGGATGAAGAAGTGCAGGAGAAGGTGCGCGCCTTTGTTGCCCGCGGCGGCGGATTGATCGGCGTGGGCGAGCCGACGGCCTGCGCGAAAAACGGCCGGTTCTTTCAGCTTGCAGACGTGTTGGGCGTTGACGAAGAAAAAGGACTTTCGCTGAACACGGATAAATACAATGTTCAAGAGACGAAAGGCCATTTTATCCTGGAGAATATGCCCGAGCCGGATTATGGCGAGGACAAGAAAAACATTTACGCTCTTGCGGGTGCGCAGGTGTTGAAGATCCGATATTCTTCCCGCTATCAGCGCAATGTGAACGTGGGAGAGGTGAAAGTCGCCGTAAACGATTTTGGCAAGGGCCGAAGCTTCTATATCACGGGGCTGCCGTATTCCTTTGAAAACGCGCGTCTGCTGTACCGTGCGTTGCTTTGGGTGTGCCGAAAAGAAGAGTACGTCGAAAAAATGTTTAGCACGGAACCGAGCGTAGACTGCCATTATTATGCAGAAAGCGGTCAATACGCACTGGTAAACAACACCCGCAGCGAGAAAGAAACGATCTTTTTCGATTCCGCCGGCAACGCGCGTAAACAAAAACTGCAACCGATGGAGATTTGTTGGATTCAGGAAGAATGAAGAAACTGACGGTAAATGAGATATCTCCCGGCGGCTGGCTGAAAAAACAGTTGGAAGTGCAAGCGGCTGGGTTGGCGGGAAACCTCGATAAAGTTTGGCCGGATGTGCGAGACAGCCGATGGATCGGCGGAACGAAAGAGGGATGGGAACGGGTACCGTATTGGCTCGACGGTTTTATTCCGCTCGCCTTTCTCTTGAAAAACGAGGATATGATCGCCCGTGCAAAGCGATATATCGATAAAATACTCGAGGGGCAGTGCGAAGACGGATGGATCTGCCCATGCACCGAAGCGGAACGCAAGAGCTATGATGTTTGGGCGCTTTATTTGATTTTGAAAGTACTCGTCGTTTGGCAGGAGTGTGCGGGCGATGCGCGCATCGAGGAGACGGTATATCGCGCGCTTTGGCAGTACCGCGACCATATCCGCGCATCTGCACCGAGCGGCTGGGCGGGAATGCGGTGGTGCGAATGCCTGATTTCCGTACTGTGGCTGTACGAACGCCGCCCCGAAAAGTGGTTGTTGGAATTGGCGCGCATATTGAAGGCGACGGGCGCGCATCTCGGGGAAGCGGGAGCGCTTTGGAAAAAGCCGGAGAAGAACTGGACGATGTATACCCATGTCGTGAACATCGCCATGAGCCTGAAAGCAGGGCCGCTATATCGTCGCGTGGTGCAGGCCAAGGATGTCTCCGTGCGCGATTCGGACGCCGAGCGCCTGTTCCGTCTCCTGCAAAAATACAACGGGACAGTCGCAGGGCATTTTACCGGCGACGAGTGCCTTTCCGGCACAAGTCCGGTTCATGGCACAGAGCTTTGCGGCGTTGTTGAAGCGATGTATTCCTACGAATGGCTTGCAGCGCTCACGGGCAAAAGCATATGGGGCGATCGTTTGGAAATGCTCGCGTTCAACGCACTTCCTGCGGCGATTTCGCCGGATATGTGGTCTCACCAGTACGACCAGCAGAGCAACCAGATCTGTTGTACCGTACAAAACGAGCCTTCCGTTTTCAATACGAATTCTCCCGACGCAAATGTGTTCGGGCTGGAACCAAATTTTGGTTGCTGTACAGCCAACTTTGGGCAAGGTTGGCCGAAATTTGCCTTGTCTTCGTTTATGACGGAGGGCGCGGATACCCTTGTTTCCGTGGCGCTTGTGCCTGCGGCAGTGACTCTCGCGTTGGGCGGCGCGCCCGTGCGCGTAACGCTGGATACGCAGTACCCGTTCCGCAACGTCCTCGTCTATACGGTGGAAGCGGAATGCGAATTTGCGTTGAAGATCCGCATCCCGTCGTGGGCGCAAAGTTTTACCGTGAACGGACGGAACGAGCGGGCAGAAGAGGGATGGTATACTTTGCGCAAGGTATGGGCCGGAAAGGAACGGCTGGAAGTCGTTTTTCAGTTCAAAATAGAAATGTTGCCCCGCGCGCACGGTCTGTATGCGTTAAAAAGAGGGCCGCTGGTATTTTCGTTGCCCATTGCCGAACAGTGGACGCCCCGCGAGTATGTAAAGGATGGCGTCGAGCGCAAATATCCGTACTGTGATTATGACGTGATTCCGCAGAGCAAATGGAACTATGCCTTCTGCAGCGACGAATTTATCGTTCAAGAAAACGCGTTTTCCGCGGCGTTTTCTCCGCAAGCTCCGCCGGTCGAAATTGAGGCAGAGATGTGTGAGATCGATTGGGGTACAATGCCGGGGCAGCCGAGCGTCTGCAACGAAAAGCCGAAGGATCGGAAACCTTTGGGCAGGCCGGAAAGAAAAAAACTGATCCCCTATGGATGCACCGATCTGCGCATGAGCGAAATGCCGTTTATCAAGGGGCGCGATAACCCAAATCGGTCTCTGTAAGAACGGTGTGCGCGCAGGCAAGCGGGGGAGGTACTTTTCGGTAAAAGGCAAAAAACAAGGCGGCGCGAATTGGCGCCACCTGCGAAAACTTCCTTAGGCCCGTCGAACGGAGTGGTTTCAGGTCGTAGAAGTCGCTTTATTTAGTTTTTTGAGGTGTTCTCTCGGCGAAATGCCGTTGTAACGTTTGAAGACTTTCGAAAAATACAGCGCGTCGGAAAACCCGACCAATTCGGCGATTTTGTTGATGGAAGTCATGCCTTCTTTCATGAAGGAACAGCTCATTTCGATGCGCTTTTGCGTCAGATATTCACGGAAGGGCAGCCCCATCGCAACACGGAAAATGTGCGAGAGGTAATTTTCGTGCAAAAACATCGATTGCGCGACTTCTTTGATGGTAAGCTGTGGATCGGAATAATGGCGGTTGATGTATTCGAGCGCCTGTTCGATGTAAGCCTTTTGTTTAAAGCCGACCGCGGGTTTTTCTTCCCGAATTTTGTGGGTTGCAAGGTACAGCTGCTGATAGATTTTGATAAAATTGAGCATAAAAACGCTTCCGATGATCTCTTTGAGAGGCTCACCGACTTGGAAATTATCGAAAAATGCTTGTCGCAGCGGTTTTCTGCATTCTTTTGGCACGCTGATTTGGCAGTTTTCCCCCGAGAATCCCATTTCGGAAAAATAGGTTTTGCACTTTTGCCCGCTGACCGATATCCAATAAAAGCTGGCAGGATCGTTCGGGTTCGTTTTGTACTGAACGTCCACGTCGGGGCGAAGCAGAAAGCAATGTTCCTTTTTCAACGGGATCGTTTTTCCGTTTACAACCAGTGTCAGACTTCCGTGGATGACGTAATGCAGGCGGAAAGTTGGGTAATCTTTGGCTTTGACGCAGCCTTTGTTCGGCGGAGTATTTTCAAATCCGTAATGGCCGATGCTGATTTCCGTATTTTCGGACACTCGATTGTTTGTTACGGTCAAGGCGCCAGTCTTTGATTCAAATTCGGCGATTTTCATGTATCCGTCTCCGTTCAAAGAAAGTATATTCCTATTTTTATTATACTCGCTGAGTCTGCTTCTGTCAAGATGTCGCTTTTTTTTCTTTTAAAATCGCTTGAAAAGCCCAAAAAATTAAAAAAATTTGTTAAGGTTTTTCCATATAATAGAAGTTTTTTTTGTGATATAAGTGCAATATTTTTTCTGTATTTCTTATCGGATCATGGATTGTTTTTGTCTCGACAGTTTAAACATAAAAAAATCAAACATTTCCAAAAAGACGGATGTTGTGTGGATAATTCCATAAAGTGGGTTAAACCGCTCCATTTACAAAGCATGGCGGCGGGGGTATACTTATATCGATATAAAACATTATTTGAACGCGCGAAGATTCCGGGAGCGGCGATCCTATGGGTGAGCGACATTCTCGAATCGAAATAAACAATTTATAGTTAGGAGGATAATCGATGAACACATTCTCAGCCATGAAGAAGCGTTTGCTTGTACTCGCGCTGTCGATGGCTATGGCGGTATGTTTCGTGAGCGGCGTCGTTTTTATGGACGCGGGCGCGCAAACGACCAGCATTTCCGATCTCGTTACCGTATCGGGCGACGGTCAGGTTATGACCGAACCGCAGCAGTATACGCTGAAAAATAACGGGAACGACGGAACTGTTGCGGGCACGAAAGTCGGCGACACGGGCTTGTACGTTCAGGCGACACAAGCCGACAGTGCACAAGGGTTTACCGTCGCGTTGAACGGGATCTTCCAAGGGTCCACGGGCATGTACGTTTCGTTTCCCGGCGAAGGCTTTTGGGACGGCTCATACCGCGAAGCGATCATGACCGTTGCGTCGATCAGCGACCCGTCGGAGAAATTTCAGTTGCATCTCGACGACGTGTGGGGAATGTACGCGTACGTGACATTCGAGTACGAGGGGCAGACGCTCACGCGCAGCCGCAGCAAATACAACGGGCCGGATTATAATGCGGAGACGGGCGCGGAGACGCTGGATTATCTCTATTACAAGAATACGGGCGATTATTTCTTCCCCGTGATGGGAGCATTCCAGGACGGAGGCAATACGGCCGATCCTCGGCGTACGGCGTGTTATTTCGGCTTGGAAATGCTCGAAGACGGCACGTTGAACGTCGTTCTGGCGACGAATGTAGATTGGGCCGAACCGTATAAGAAAGTGATCGCGTCGTTTGCGGAAGACCCCGCAACATTCGAGCCGATCACGTCGGGGCAAGGGGAGACGCCGAACCTGCCGAAGTTAGAGTCCTTCCGCGACGGATACACCATTCGTTTTCAGGTGCGGGATCAGGCGAACAACAAGGCCTGCGATTTCCTGTTGAAGTCTGTTGCGACGAGCGCAACGGGGGATCCGTACAAGAACGGCACGACGGT
>CALVHT010000009.1 GCA_944328645.1 uncultured Clostridia bacterium | reverse complement strand
TTGTAAACCGATACAGCGCGCGGTTTTGGATGATCTTCCATTCTCCTTCCAAAAGTTCTTCCAGAACTTCGCCCTCTCGCAGTTGCATATCGTCTCCTCTCTCGTCGATTATAGTACCACATTCCCACCGAAAATTCAACCGTTCGCGCGCCGCGTTTGACAAATCCGCGGCGACAGAGTATAATCGTAGAAAAAAGGAGGAACACATTATGGATTGCACGCAAGCCATTCGGGCACGGCGCAGCGTTCGCCGTTACAAAAAAGGAGCCGCCGTTCCGCCCGAACACCTGCATCGGTTGCTGGAAGCGGCCATGATGGCCCCCAGCGCGGTCAACAGCCGGCCGTGGGAATTTTTCGTGGTCGAAAACGAACAAACCAAGGAGGCGCTCATGCAGGCGCATCCCGCGTGCCGCATGCTGGAAACGGCAACGCTGGCCATCGTCGTGTGCGGAAGGCCTGACCTGCAACCGCGACACAATTTTTGGCAACAGGACTGCGCCGCAGCCGTCGAAAACATCCTGCTCCAGGCGACCGATCTCGGATACGGAAGCTGTTGGTGCGGATGTTACCCCGCCCAACCGCGCACAGACGACGTTGCCCGGGTCCTCGCCACGCAGGCCGTGCCCGTCGCCATCGTCGCGATCGGCGTCCCCGACGAAGCTCCCCCGGCCAAAGGTTATTACGACCCGGCGCGCGTCCGGTATCTTCGCTGACCGGCTCGGTCACACAAAAATCCACCCGAAAACAAAGCGCCGCAAGACCGTGTCTTGCGGCGCTTTTGCAACTTTGTCACACGCGCACATCCTTAAGAAAAAGTTTTCCCGAAAAAAGGGATTCCAGCCGATCGAACGTACCGCGGCGCAGCAAACTGCGCTCGCAGACGATCGCGTTGCCCAGATCGCCGTACACCAAATAGTAACAGTACTTCGTTTTATAAACTTTTTTAATGCGGCGAAGCGGTTTAACTTTTTTGATCTCGCGGTCGGGAAGGTATTGTATCCACGTCACCGTATCTCCATCGATGGTCACACGAAATACCCAGTGTACCTGCTCCATCGACTTTTTCATGGGCAAAAAATACAAAACCGCCGCGGTACACCCCAGTATAAGCGTACAGGCCAGCAAGACCCAAAACCCGCCCGCAAAGGCGGCAATCGCCGTACACACAGCCAGCACGCCCGCCAAAACGGCCAGCCAGGTTGCATAACAGCGGCGGCGCAACAGATCGGTGCGCCGCTTGGTGTATTCCGATACTTCCCCGTAAAATTCAATCATCGCTCGCCTGCTTTTTTCGTTGGTAGACAGCGCCGCCGAACACCGTCTGCGGCATCTGTATCTCTATTATACCGCCGCGCGGCACAACTGTCAATCCGCAGACGCCGGATCGGCAGAATTTTGCGCGTCTTCGGCGGAATTTGTCCGCATAAACACCGCACGCACGGTCGCCGTCATGCACAACCCTTCCGCCGCGCTCCCCGCACACAGACAACAGGCAAGCTCTTCCAGCCGCACCAATCGCCCCGTACAGCCGAGCGCCTCCGCTTTTCGGCACGCGTTTTCCGCTGCCTGACGCAACGCTTCCTGCCGCACCTCCCCCTCGTTCGCACAAAGCGGGGCGAATCCGCCCAAATGCGTCACCCCGGCGGAGGCAAGCATGCTGCGTATGCTTTCCAGATCGTTTGCGCCATCCGTCACAAAGAGCAGGCAGCGCGCGGCGGTGTATCCCGTGCCGTTGCAGGCGGGATATACGCTGAATCCTTCCTCCGTCACCCTGCCGTACGGACGAAATGCCTCCTGCACGGCCTGCAAGACCGCGGCGCTTTGGGCGAGCGCACCGGCCGTATCCTCGCCGGAGGCTTCAATCGTGCCGCCGAATCGCCAGCCCTCGATCTCGGCTGCCGCCTGTGCCGTTCCGGTCACGATCACCAGCGCCGGCCGTTCCTTCTCCCGCCGCGGCGCACGATGCGAGTCTTTGGATCTTTCCGCCCGCGGTCCGCGCACCGCGTCTTGCGGAGGCGTCGGTTCATCGGTTCCGTCTTCCGGCGCGGAAGGTCTATCCGGCGACTGCCCGTCCGACGACTCGAAATCCGCCCGGCAGGCAAGCGCGACAAGCTCGCCGTTCCCGCGCAAAAAAGCCTGTTCGCTGCCCGAAGCCCCCAAAGATGCCCGGCTTTTGACCTGGGCCACGGACGCGGCAGCACCGACCGCGCCCAAACCGGCGCATACCGCCAGCAAAAGACAAACCGATTTTTTTCGCAAATTTAACATAAAAATTCCTCCCGTTTGGTAATCCTTGCCTTTACTTTGCGCCGTTTTTGATTTTTTATGCGCCGGAAGGGATTTTTTTCCATCGATGCAGTCCGCTCGTTCGGCATCAAACAACAACGCGGCGGGAAGGAAAACCTTCCCGCCGCTTAACGCTCGGCTTTTACCGCGGCACACTTGCCGCCCTTACGGTTGAACGCGCCAAACTCGCGCACGAAAACCCTGCGGGACCAAAACCGGCTCGTCCGACCAGTTCTCCCCCTCGCTGACCCATGCCTCCGGGCCATAAGCGCCCAGTGGCTGCGGAACATAATGATTGGGGCCGAAAGTGTTCCGCCGCGTCAAATACAGCGTCAGCCGCAATTCCTGCCCCGCCCGTACCTGCGCACAATACGGCGGGAACGCGATCACCGCTTCCTCCTCGCCTTCCGCATGAACGCACGCACCTTGCAGCGATTGGATCTCAACGCGTACCGCCCCGCCGCCTATACCGGTCCGAAAGGTCACGGCTCCGCCGTAATAGGGCAGGCCCTGTTCTGCCAAACGCTGCGTTTGCAGCGTTTCGGGCAAAGGCACGAGCGTAGCCGGCAGCTGTACGCCAAAAGCGCCCAAGACGTATATCGCTTCCACATCCGCACTCTGCCGGAAGCAAAATTCGCTCGTCACCACGTTTTGACCTTTCCGCACGCGCGCACGGAACAGGCGGAAACATGCATCCACCCACCGCCCCGGCGCTGGAACGGCCGGCTCGCCGTTGCAACAGAGGGATTCGTATTCTGCCGCAAGCAAAACTTCCCCTTCGATCTGCGAAAAAAAGGAATAACGCAGCCGCAACTGGCCGCAAGACGCGTCTGTTTCCGGCCGGTATTTGCGGGCAAACCACGGCTGGACCATTTCGCCGCCGCGCAGGGGCAGGCCGCACACTTTGCGCAGGCACCGATCGATCTTTAAAACGTCCGTCTCTTCCCCCGCCGCGCGCCCGCCGTCCAAGCAGTACGACGCGCGGTCCAACACCAAAACATTCGGTTCGCTCAGCGTATAGGGCATGGCCGGCGGCAGCAGGACCTCCGCCGCCGCGTCGTCTGCCGCGTCGTCTGCCGCGGCAGCACGCCCGACACGCCGAAAAACGCGCATTTGACCGGGTGCAAACTTGATTTCGCGCAGATCGCAGGGACCCAAATTTTCGAACCGGACCAAATCCCATTCTTCCCAAGCGTACGCAGCCTCCGCCTCCTCGAAAAGAAGTGCGCCGGCGGCCGATCGCGTTTCTTGAAGATTCAACAAGAACAGCCAGTCGTCTCCCTCCCATTTTCGCCGCGCAGAAGCGATCCCCCGCGGCGCGGCGAGTATGCCCTGCCGCGGGATCCGGTCGATCTCCTGCAGGATTTTGCCGCCACGCGCGGCAAAATCCTGCAACAACGCGCGCGTGCTTGCGCGCACGGCCTGCCCGGCGCGCAACAATACCGTCCGATAGACTGCCTTCCCCACGCGAAGATAGGCGCCGGATGCATCCGCTCCAACGCGCGCGTATTTTTGCAGCAACTCTTCGTCGCCGTAATCAAATTCAATCTGCGCCTCGATCAGCGCATTGCACTGCGCGGCCAACGCTGCATCCATCGCCGCGATGCGCTCGTCGTGCGGGATGAATACTTCCATCCATCCTTGCCGGACCAGCCGCCACATATTTTCGACGGGATGCACGACCAGTAAATCCGCACGCCGTGTTCCCTCCGTCAATAAGATCCCGATGCGGGCGAAATAAGTTTCCAACAGGTTCCAGTCTCGATACCAACTGTTTTGATGCAGGATGCTGGCAGGATAATCCCGTTTGGCCTCTCCCCGCATCGTATACCAAGACAAGTGCGGACAGCGAAGATTGACGCCGAACAGCGCATGCCAATCGCCGATGCGCTTGTACTCGTGCAAGGGCATGTCCCACCCCGTTCCGCCGTACATCTCGCTCAAAACAAACGGCTTGCCCATCTGCCGCGCGACGGACGCGCACTGGATGGCCGCCCAGTAACAGTCATTGTGCGCGGAGAGATTGTCGATGCCCGGATAATCCATGTATTCATAGAAGCGCATCATTGAACCGGAGAGACTGCTTTGCATGCTCAAGTTGTCCTCATGCAAAATATGCCCCGTAAAAATCAGGCCGTGCGCGGCGCACCAATCCCGGTATTTTTGCGCGAAGGACTTGGTAAACAAGTCGTCTAAAACGTCGATGTATTGCGCAGCCGTCTCGTTGCCGCATTCCCCGCTCCTGCCGTAATATACGGCGGGAACGCACAGTTCCTTCCCGTATTTTTTTTGATAGGCGGCGAACAGTTTTCCGGTGTACGGGATCATGCGGGCACGATTGGGATTGGAAATGCCAAAGCCGTTGAACAGCGCGCCGCGGTGCGGCTCGTCCGTAAAGATCCCGCGTATCTCCCGCCCGAGCAAATCGCCGCATTCCTCGGCGTATCGCTCGTGCGTCGAGCGCAAAAACGCTTCGACCGCCTCCGGATTCATGGTATCCAAATAGGCAGCCCCGTTGTAAAAATCGCCACACTGCATGCATTCTTCCGCATAGACGACATAGCGATAGCCGTCAACCACCTCGTCGCGGCTCTGCACGGGCACCGCCAGCGCAAGGGCGCCCGCCGGATCTTGCTTGAGCGCATAGCGCGCCACGATGCGCACGACGTCCGGGCAGGCCAGCGCCGCTTCGTCGCTGTCATATTCCGACAAAAAACGCAACCGATAGGCGCGGTTTTTTGTGACCGTTCCGCCGCAAGTTCCGCTCGGCCAACGATCCTCGTCGTACAGCCAGGCTTCCATACCGCGCTTGGCGCCGTACTCGGCGCAGATCCGCGTCAGGCGAAACCACTCTTCCCCCAAATATTCCGTCTCCAGCCCGGTCCGCGCGTGCATGAAAAAGCCGCCGAAGCCCATCTCCTTCATACAGTCGATCTGCCGCAGCAACTCTTTTTCTTCCAATTTTCCGTTCCAAGACCAGAACGGTTTTCCTCGATACGCCGCCTCCGGCGCACGCAGCCGACGCATTCCTTTTTCCGTCATATCACTCCTCGTTTCGGATGGAAACTTCTATGCCTTCGGGAGCCTGTACGACCGTCCGCGTCCTGCCGCCCTCTTTTTGGCAATCGATGCGCAACAGTCCGTACGGCGTGGGAACTGCGGCGCTCACAAATTCCAAATCGCCCAGTCGCGGGCTGAGTATGACTTTGCGGTACCCCGCCTCTGCAATGCAAACGCCCAGGATGCGCTTGACCAGGAAGGGTATGACCCCCGCCGACCAACCGTGGCATAAGCTGTGCCGATACCCGGTGTAACAGAATCGGCCGAAATCACCGTGGATGTCCTTTTCGTTGGAACGGCGCAAACGGTCGATGGGGCAGACGGGTTCTTGCATCCAATCGACGTCAAAATCCTCCCAAAAAGTCGTAGCCCCCATGCGCAGCATACCGCCGTAATACTCTTTCAGGGCCGCCAGCGCCTGTTCTTCGCCGTGCGTCTCGCTCAGCGCGGTCAGCAAAAAATAGCTCATGAACGTCGAAAACCCCCGCGCGCCGCCGCGGCCGAACAACGCCTTTTCGCGCTCGCTCAACGGCGTGCCGCAAAGATATTTCAGCGCCACGATCTGTTTCTTTTCGGTCACTTCCGCACCGCGCCGAGAAATTTTGCGCTGAATGCTCTCCGCTGCGCCCGTACGAATAGCAAACATCTCTTCCAAGCGCGCGCCGCTCTGCGCACACAGCTTGCACAGGCATCGCACGCCCTCTTCTTCGTCCGGATGGCCGTGCGTCGGCCAATCCACAAAATTCATGCCGAAATCAAAGCTCCCGTCCTCGGCAATACAGCGGTCGATCTGGCAGATCAATCCCTCATAGTATGCTTGCTTGGAGCGCACATACCCTTCGTTGCCGCTCAGACGATAGTATTCTTCCAAAATGATGATCCACCACATGCTGTACATGGGGTAGTCGTTCATCCAGCGCGGCAGCGGCGTTTCTGCCTGTACGTAGTCCAGCGAATTGGTCACGCATCCGTCATCCGCACAGACGGACAACAGCGAACAGATCTCCGGATAGAGATCCCCTACCCACACCAGGCGGTCGCGCTTGATTCCGTCCCAAACATATTCCTGCGCGCACAGCCGCACCGTATAGGCAGCCGTATCGTAGATGCGGTCGATCAACGCATCCGAACAGTGGAAAAATCCGACTTGTTCCCGACGATCATGCAAAAATACCGCGTTGATCGCTTTTAACCGAAGGTCGGTTCGATCTTCCAAAAAATCGATGCACGCGAAGCGAAATCCGCTGTCGAAAAACTCTTGGTCGGAAAGCATGGGCAGCAATACGGTCATATCGCGCAGCGCGTGGTTGTTTGTGCAGCCTTTCTGCCCGATTTCCGCCAAGCATTCTCCGACCGATTCGCCAAGCCGCAGGCGGACCTTCACCGCATCGCTCCCAATCCCGGTCACGATGCGCAATCCTCCGCGCAATTCTCGGCCAAAATCCAGCACAATGCGGCTCTTGCCGACAATATGCACATATTTTTGTTCGTTCAGTCCGATTTGCTTCGCCGCCGTGCTCGTAAGCAGGCCTGCGTTTTCGACCGCACCTTTTTGTTGCACGACCCGCTTCGGAAGAAGATATTCGCGCACCTTTTGATCCTCGTATTGGGGTTGTTCCTGCATAAATCCTCCATACCGCCGCGCGCAAAAAGGACAAAACCTCTCCCTGCACGTTCGAGCGGGGCGCTACAACGCCTTGGGAACCCATGCCGTCGCATCCGCCTTGCTTTTTTCGTTTATTATAGCACACAAATTGAAAATGTGCAAGGCGATTGCAACAAAAAAACACATAATATCACAAAAATACAGACCTTCTCACCCTTTACCCGGCTCAATCGTCTGAAAAACAACATTTTGGCAACATACCGGTCCTCACCGGCACGCGGCTGCAAGCGACAAAAAACGAGGGCATCCTGCCTGTGCCCTCGTTTTTTCCTGCGCGCGGCCGTTCTTCTGCCTGCGGACAGAAACGCCGCGGCCGCCGCAAATTCCCCTATTCTTGAAGCGGCTTTTTCTCCTGCATACCGCCTGCCGCCCGCATCTCCCGTTCCCGACGATTCCATAAGATCATTCCGCGCAAGTTGATCAGCAAGACCAGCGATTGCAGGGCCACTATGGAAAGGCCGATCCCGGACGCGATAAATTCTAAACTCCAAACCGCTATGCAAATGACCGTCGAAAACAAATTGAACAGCCACATCTCGCGGAAATTGCGCGCCAACAGGTAAGCCGTCACGCCGCTGATAGCCAATGTAGCGCCGTCTAACAGGGGCTGCGCGTCGCCGATCTGCCGCAACAGAAAAAACAGGGCGGCCGTCAGCACCCCGGACGTTCCTACCGCGATCACCCAGCCGCACAGGCCGAACACACGGATCTTAGACGCCTGTTGCCCGCCGTTTTTCCAAAATCGGTACAACCCGCTGGGCGCAAGGATCAAAATGTGATATATTCCGCTTGCATATAGGTCCGTAACGATGCAGATGATCCCATAAGACACGCCGTACAGGGCGCACAGGAGATACCCGACCCGCTTCCCGTCGTTCAACAGCAAAAGATAGATCGCGGCGACCAAAGAGGTCGCAATTGCATACCAACGATCTTTTCCGACCAACCCGACGATCAAAACCGCCGCGACGAACAACCCGTATATCGCCGCAGTCTTCCAAAAACGCGCTTTGTTTTTCATGACTTGTCTGCGGCCGCCGCTTTGCCCAGCCTTTTCCCGGCCGCTTCCCCGATCCGCTGCATCCCGCGGTTATTATAGTGACCGGGCGCCGCGGGGTTCAAGAAAGCCGGATCTCGCGACATGCGCGCGCAAAGTCGGGTCAAAACAAGAAAGTCGCGATCGCCCTTTGCGGCGTCGTCCTGCGCATGCATGATCGCCCGATCCCGCCTCGGATCGGATGCAAAATATCCAACCCGGATGATGCCGAATCGCCGGATTTTGATGTCTCTTTTCAGCGCGTCTTTGTATTCGATCAGCCTCGCGCAATAGTCTTGCCGCGCAGTGCCTGCCAACGCGTCCGACTCGCCCTGCAACCAGATATAATAGATCCGCCCGACGCCGCCGAGCGACGCCGCTTTGCGGATTCCGGCGCGCATCTTTTGCAAAGCGACCGCATAGCGCTCGCCCGCGGGATCCCAATCGGCCAAAACGGTCGCACCCTTGGCCACATGAATCGCCAGCACGTCCGCCCCGCAGGCGCGCCGGTATGCCCGGCAAAAGTCGGGGAGCAACGAACCGTGTCCTTCATGGGCAGCCAACAAAAAATCCTGAATGTCTTCTCCGACCGGATGCGCCAACGGGCGAACACCGTCTGTCTGCACGAGGTATTCAAACGCCCCCGGCACGCTCGGCTGCAGGGGCAAGCTCTCCGTTTGCCCCTGCATGTTGCTCTGTCCTCCGAAAATCAAAACGTCCACCGCTATCACTCCTTTTTCAGCATCGAGTCGCTGTAATTGCTGGGCAGGCAGCCCTCCGATCGGCGAAAAACGCTGGAAAAATAATTTTCGTCTGAAAATCCGACCATGCGCGCGATCTCGCGTATTCGGTATTTTTGCATGAGCAGCAGTCTTTTCGCCTGCTCCATCCGCAATTTCCGCAGCGAACCCATGATGGTGCTTCCCGTCTCCTGTTTGAAAATGCTGCTGACATAGTTCGGATGCAGGCCAACGTATCTGGCCACATCCGTCAAATTGATGTCCCTGGAAAAATTTTCCCGCAGATACTGTTCGACTCGCGCGCAATAATACTGATTGCTGGGAACCTCGCCCGCACCGCGGATATTTTCCAGCTTCTCTGCCGCTCCGGCCGCCAAAAGCAACACCAGTTCGGTGATCCAGTTGGCACATTTGACATTGGTGTAATGCCCGCCGCGATTGTTCTCCTCAATGATCCGCCGCAACACGCCGAGAGCGGACGGACTGATTCGATCGTAATATCCGAACAGTGGAACATAAACGCCCTCGTTGCGGACAAAAATGTGATTGTCATACCGCTCGAATACGATCTCGCTCTCGTCCACCACTTCCGTTTCCGGATCAAAAAAGAACGCGACGCAGCTCATCCGCACTTTGGGGCTGGTTTCGCGAATATTGTATTCCATGTTCGCGGGCGTAAGGATGAACGTCTTATCTTCGCCGGAAATCGTCTCTCCGCCCACCTTGAATTGGTATTTGCCCTCCTCAAAAAAGGTGATCTCATAATAGGGATTGTTCCGCTTTCCGGAATCCGACTTTTTCAAAACGCAACTGTGCGAATACATGATGCGCGGCAAGCTGTCAAAACGCAGGTGCAGATATTTCATTCGATTCCTCTTTCAAAGCAAACTGGTGCGTTCCTGTGGAAAGGAACATTTCCGTCGGTTCCCGCCCCGGCAGGCGCCACACGGTGCATACCGCGGCATCCTCCTGCCAATGGCAGTCCATTTGAACGGCCCAGCGGCCGCTCTCGAAGCTAACGTCGAGCGTAAACGTCCCGTATGCGCACACCGCCTTTTCTACGCGGATATGCCTTCCCTCCGACGTCCACGCCGCAGGGATGCCCGACAAGAGATACAGCCGTCCGTCTCGCTCATAGTAGAGCATCATGCGCGTGCGCAACAAAAACGCCGCCTGTTCGGACGTTTTATGCGGCGTCGCCAAGAAGTAATGTTCCCAAAAGGCATACGTTTCTCGATCCGCCATGGTCGCAAACGCCGTGTAATATTCTTGCAAAAAACAGTTGCGCTCCCCGCGAAACAAATTCAGATAGGGGATCACGTTATAATAAGGTTGGCTCAGATCGGTCAGCCGATCGGCAAACAGGTCTGTTTGAACGCAAATAAATTCGTCGGCAATGCTCCCCTGCGCAGGGAGAACGCCCAAAACAAAGAGAATGGAGGCGGCCGTGAGGGAATCCTTGAGCACTGCCGAAGCGTGCGTCACGGCGATTTCGCCCTCTCGATGCAGGCAGCAGCCCGTCTTTCCTTCCGCCCAAGGAGCCGTCAACGGAGCCCACTCCCCGTTCTCCAGCGGCACCAAAACGCCGCGAATGAGCGATTCGCCGAAAGCGGACCGGATATTTTCTCCCAACGCCGCCGCCAACGCCGCCGTTTCGCCGGCCGACGGATCCGACAGCGCGCCCAGCAGGTGTGCCGCTTCGGACAGGCCGGCATAGGCGAGCGCGTTTAACGAATACGAACGGTACGTATCCTGCGGGTCGGCGACTTGCCCGTCGATCATCCCGCGCCCTCCGCCGCGCTCATCTTGGTTGCGTTCCGTCCAACGCCGCAGGCAGCCGACCGCCGCGCGGATATTTTCTCTGTGCCCTTGCAACCAACATAGATCCCGCGTTTCTCGATAGATCCGGCCGGCCAGGTACAGAGCGCCCCCCGTTTCTGCCATATATCCTACCATATTTTGGATGAATCCGTCATCCCTTTGCTTTGCAAAAAAATAATTTGTGCATTTTTTTGCAAATTCTTGCGCGCCGAAGGAGGACAGACATGCGACGACGGCAATCGATTCCGTGGCGATCGGACTGTATACGCCGATGCATGGCGCGACGACCGCCGCCTCCCGCGCACCGAAACAAGATGCCTGCAACTGCAAAAAACCGGCCTTGAGCGCCCTTTCAATCCGCTTTTCGGGCAAAGACCAGCCGGCCAAACTTCCCAGTTTTTTCCGCCAAAGCGCCAGGATCCGCGCTTTGCGCTCTGCAAACGGGGCAAAGGTCGTTTCGGCAAAGGCTTCCTCGACCGGATAAAAAAACAGGACCAGTTCGACCGTCTTGACGGCGCCGGGCGAAAGGCAGTACGCCGTTTCCAGGCTTTCAACGCCACGCCCGTCAGCGCGCGCGATCATATACACACGATCGCGGTAAAAGCCCTTGCCGTTTTGAAAAGTCTGCGGCAGAGCGTTTGACTCCGCCATCACCGGGGTATTGATCTGCGGAAGCCGCAAAAACGCGTATTTGCTGACCTGCGAATGGTTTTTCATGCGTATGCGCATGCGCAAAACCGGGGTCTGTTCGAGCGACGGCACGGGAAGGCGCCGGGCAGCTTCTCGCTGTTCCTCGGTCAACATATGTGCGGCCGAATGCAGGTCCGCCAGGCGGTAATCGGTTCCGCCATCCTCTTCCGGCTCGCCTGCGGGAACGTCTGCAAAGTATTCCGTCTCGTAACCGATCCCGCCGTCTTGCAGCGTCGCGCGCAAGATCGGAAAAATGCCTTCGCACAACGACCGCCGCAGCCGCGTCTTGCATCCCATGCCGCGGCCGAGCAGATAGCGATAAACGACCCGCTCGGCCTGCGCATCCAAGGTAACGCGATCCCAATTTTGCCGCGGGATGACGTAGTCGTACAGCTCCATGTGCTGTTTTTCTTCGATCGGGAACCCACGGAACCCGACCTCATACAAGTGTACATTCCCCGGAACCGCCAAAAAAGTCGGGCAGCGGTGCCAAGGCAGCCGCCGCGCCCCTTTCCAGGCCGGCTCCGGCCCCTCCTCTGCACGCCGGACACGCGTCTTTGCGCCGGCCGCAGTCACGCGCACCAAGATCGCGCCGTAGTCGTGTACCGTGTTTTCCCCGCTGACGGCGATCCCCAGCCGCGAAGAGAGGATGGGCACGCCGCCGCGCACATCCCGCGGAAAAAACGTGCATCCCCCCGCTTCGTCGAGAAAGCGCAGCTCGACGGCGCTCTGGCGCGCTCCGTCGCCCCCGCGATCGTCGAGAGGAAACGGAATTCCTTCCGGTGTGAGGACGCAGACGATTTCCGACGCGTCCCCACAGGTGCACCGCTCCAATCGAATTTGAACCCGCCGCGCATGCGCCGCGGCGATATAAATGGTGTATTTCATACCTCGACTCGAAGCAATCTTCCCTCGCCGGCCTCCAGCGCGACCGTTTGCCGCCGTCCGCTTTCAAAGCAAAGTTCGTACTGCGCGCGATCGGTTTGGCTCAGATTGACGAGGAATACATACCGCGCGGATCGGTCGTCTTCGAAACAGCCGACCAGCGCCGCGCCGCCCGTAACGGCGCGCAGCCCGGCAAAGCCTTCCTGCGTACTTTTTTGCGCAAAATTAAAAAACATGACCCCGCGATGGCGCAGATGCAACAGCGTTTTTCCGATCGACTGAATGTAGCCATCGATGGATTGCGCGATATAGTATCGCTCGGTCGGATTCCCTTCCGCATCGACCATGGCCGGACCGAAGACAGAGGAATGATCGTGCGTGACCGTCGCGTATGTAAAATAGAACAGGCCTTTGGCCCCGTATGCGATATTGGTGTAAGCATGCCAGCGCACCTGCGCAGGGGTGGGCGTGACGTTTTCGCAAAAGCTGCACGTCTGCAAAAAAGACCAAAACTCCAGCCCGTGCCGATTGCAGCAGTCGCGAATTGCCTGTAAATTTATAAAATAGTCTTCCGTGATCTTCCCTTTCAAAAAGGGATAATGATCGAAACAGATCAGGCGGGGCGAGGCCGTCTGCACAAAATACTCCAAATACTCCTCATAGGTAAGCCCGTCGCGCTGTTCGTTTTGGTCCGAATAGGTCGGGTGCAAGTTGATAAACCCGAACGTATGCGGAGCAACACGCTGTATTTCCGCATTGATCGCGCCGCAAATACGCATCATCAGCGGGGACGGCTCGTCCCAAACAAACGTACCCAAGACCTCTTCGCGGTCGATGTATTCGGGAAGCCAATGCGAAATATCCCGGATGGTCTTGACGTTGGCATAGATCACCCGCTCATCGCTTGCCAGGCACTTGAGCCCCGCCGCGCGCAGCAATTCCAATTCTTTCGGATCGACCGAATTGGTCGGAACAAAATTGATCCCGCAACCGCGCAGTTTTTGCAGCCACTCCGGGCTAAGCTGATCGTTGTAATACGGCACCCATGCGCCGATCGGAAAGGCATCCAGTTTTTTCTCGATCAACGTCTCCAAAAAATCCATTTACCCTTTTAAACCTCCCACCGTGGTGTTTTCCATGATCGTCTTTTGAAAAATCGCAAATACCGTCAAGATCGGGATCAATGAAATGAGCATGACCGCAAACAACAAGGGATAGTTGGCACTATACTTCATTTGATCGACCAATCCCTGCAAACCGACGGCGATTGTGACCTTGGACGGCGCATACATATAAATCGTAAAATAATCGTTCCATACGCCGATCGCCGACAAAATCGCGACCGAAACGATCCCCGGCAACGCCATCGGGAACATAATCCGGAAAAAAATCGTATAATGTCCGGCTCCGTCGATCTGCGCCGCTTCCGCATAGCCCCAATCCAAATTTTTGAAAAAACCGTACAACAGCACGAATCCCGTTCCGAAGCCGCCGAACGACCCAAGAAGAATTCCGAAATAGGTGTCGTATAGGCCAAGGTCGTTGTAGAGCTTATACATGGCCGACATGGAACCCATCGAAGGAATCATCATCAAGACAAACGCCGCCGAATAAAATATGCCGCTCCCCGGGAATTTATATTTGGCTATGATGTAGGACGTCATTGCCGACATCAATATGCTGATGCCCGTACAGCAAACGGTCATGAAGATGCTGTTGCCATACATACCCAAGATGTTGACGCCGTTCACAGACAGCAAGAAAGAATCCGCCCAGTTGGAAAACCGCCACGTTTCCGGCAAGCTCCATACATCCAAAAAAAACTCGGTGTTATTCTTAAAGGAATTGTAAAAACACCATACGAACGGAAAAATCAGCGTAACCGAATAGATTACAAATACGGCAAAAACGATGCCGATCCACACTTTTTCATGAAAAGAACGCTTTTCCATAGGATCAATCCTTTGCGCTTCCTTTGCCGAACGATGCGGCAAAGGAAGCCATCCGTTAGGTTTATTGTTTTCTTCTGCGCCGCAGGGCCGCGACGACCGCGCTCCCGGCAAGCAGTGCGGCCAACGGCAACATCGCGCTCTGCATCGCGCCGTTGCATCCGCCCGTTTCCGGCTCCGGTTGCTCTTGCGGCGGCTCCTGCGTTTGCTCTTCGATCGTGATCGAAACGGCAGCGCTGTCTTCGCTGGTCAAATACAGGTCTCCGTCTCCGACCGCCTTGACGGTGATGTTATAGACGCCCGGCTCCGTTTCCGCAAACGTATAGGTGCAAACCGCAATGGTCTCTCCCTGCTTTTCTCCGTTGACGTACACCTCATAGCCGGTCGCCTTGTCGATCGGGCTCCAGGAAATCGTGTTCCCCTCGGCCGAAAGGACGGGCGCAGCCAGTTGTACCGGATCCGGTTTGGCTTCATCGGGAATGGCGATATAGTCCTCGTATGCCGCGACTTGCTCGTCTGTCCATCCGTCGATCTTGGTGATCCGCAGGTTGTCGATGGCAAAATATCCCGATTCGGTCGTCGAAATGGAGACGTACCCTTTATAATTTTCGATCGCAAACGTCGCCAACAGGCTATGCTCGGGCGTCTCGTTCGGATCGTTGTGGATCGCGCCCCAGAACTCCACCGTATTGTTGCGAACGATCATCTTAATATTGACGGTGTTTTCATAAAAATCGATCTTTCCGGGCTGAATGTCGGCACAGGCCTCCGGCGAGAAAAAGTCTCGGCCCATCGTGACATTGTTCGCGACCCCGTGCAGGTTCTGTTGAATGAGATTGAGATCGTCGTAGAGGCGATATAATTGATTCTCCGTCCACCCGCCGGTCGGAGACGTCTTACCGAAACAGATGCCGAGCGGACTGTACATCTCCACGCCGCGCCCGTCTTCCGGTTTTTCCCGCATCGGCACTCCGGCCATGCCTTCTTCGTTGGTCGGACGGTCTTCCCAAGGATAATTGATCCAGTCGAACTGCAAGATAAAATCCGCGTATGTTCCGGTTAGCGCAAAGTGAGAGCCGTCGCTCGTTCCGTCGAACAGCAGCACGCCGTCTTGCACGACGATCCCGTGTCCGTTCCCGCCCAAGTTGGCGGCCGGATATCCGTCGATCACATAATATTCCGGATTCATCCAACCGCTGTTAAAGTTGTTGGCCAAATCAGCCCCCTCGCCGGTCACGTATTCAAAGTTGTCGATGGTCAGTTCGGGCAAAAAGCTGATCTTGGCACCCTCCGTTCCGTCGGTCACCAACCCGATCAGTCCTTCGTAGCAGCACCCCGTAAACGTCGCTTTGACCTCGCCGCCGACCGAAACTGTCAAAGTTCCGTCCGTCTTGATCCGAATTTCAAGCGCCGTGAAATCGGCACGCAGATCCACGCCCAAATCCTGCGCAGTGCCTTGGGCTGTCCCCGTCTGGACGTTGACTTTTGTCGTCGTCTCGCCCTGCTCAAAATACAGGAAACTGGTGACAGAATCCCCGATCGCCGCCTGTGCGTCCGGCATTCCGAACAAAAATCCCGCTTTCCCCAAATTCGAATCCAACCGCACCGAAGCGTTGACCAAAAGTGCATCCGCGCTGTTTTCGTCTTTCTTTGCTCCGAGGATCGTTACCAGGCGATCGTCCGCCGCGGGAGAATTGAGGGTCAGATAGGTGTCGCTCTTGATCGAGCCGCCATTGGTCCAAATGCCGCCGGCGATGGGTACGGTCGGATCGCTTCCGATCATCGATCCGTCGTCGAAATTCAAATCGCATCGGACGTTCCCGTCGCTGTCTTGCACTTTGAAATTGTCGATCACGACGGCCGAACCGGCGGTCGGCGCAAACAACATCGCGTAATGCGGTTTGGTGTTATCTAAATACAGCAGGCTCTTGAACATGGCCTGTTCGACGACTTCCTCGCCGATCGGAGCGCGCCCGTACAGAAGATCCGCCCGATCCGCCTTTTCCTGCGAAGGCCGCATTGTAAACACGTAGCGGTATCCGGCCTCCAGTTTTATATTATACAAAGAAGCATCCACCGTTCCGAGTCCGTCGGGCGTGTACGCCGTCCGATCGTAGTCCGCAGCCGCCCAATCCGTTCCGGCGCCCGGGTCGAGGCCCAGCGAACTGACGAACACGTTGCTTTTGGCGCCCTCGTTTACTCCTTCCGTCATACCGGCAATGTTGATTTTTGCATTGGCGGCATCCGTCTTGATCACGTCAAAGTACATGGAAAACCCTTTGCCTGCCTCGATCGCGTCCATCGCCATGATGCGATACCCGATCCCGGCATCTTTGGCAAACTCAAACACGTTTCCGTTGTTGGTAACCTCTGCCTTTGTCTCGTCGCCCTCCATCTCCCAGTCTGCCGGGTTGATGCGACCGTTCGACAGAAGCAGGCTTTCGGCGATGATCGTACGTTTGGTCGCCGCAAAGGCACGTTCCGTGAATGCCCCGCACACTCCAAAAGCTAAGCAGAGCGCGCAAAACAATCCTAAAAATGCAAGCGTGTATCTTTTGATTCGTATTCTCATAATGATCTCCCTTAATATTCATAGATCGGAAAAGTTTTTTCCAAAATTTTTCGGACCAAAATCACGATCGGCGTGCCGACCAGCGCGCAAAGGATTCCGACCGTGGCGCCCATCGTCAAATTCCCTTCGCTCCGAATGGAATTGACAATATAGAGCGCAATGGTGTACGTTTCGCCGCTCGGTCCTCCGTTGGTAATGAGCATCGGCTGCATAAACAATGTAAAGATCACCGTGACCCCCATCATGAGCAGCGTGGAAATCGTTGACCCGACCAAAGGCAGCGTGATGCTCCACATCTCCCGAGACATCGACATGCCGTCCAGCCGACCGGATTCAATGATCTCTTGCGGGATGCGGCTCATGGCGCCAGACAACAACACGACGTTGTAGCCGATCCCCGCCCATATGCAGTACACCAAGAGCAGGGGCATCGCCGTGCGGCGATCTCCGAACCATCCCAGCTCGGGGATGTGTTCGCCCAGCCCCAGGCTGCGCAACAAGCTGTCAAACACGCCGATGGACGAATCGAACATGAACGAGAACAGCATCGTCAGCACGACCACGGAGATGATCGAAGGCAAGAAAAACAAAATTCGAAACACGTTCCCCAGCGGCATTTTTTTGTACAAGAAAAACGCGGCGAAAAACGAAAGCGGCAGAATCACAAAATCGTTGAGCAAGAAAAAATAGATCGAATTGCGAACCGCTTTGGGCAAAATCGAATACGGTTGGACAAACGAAGTGAAAAACTCCGTATAATTGCGGAAGCCGACCCATTTGTACCCGCCGGTGGAATTATCGAACGTTTGGAAAGACAAAAAGATCGTATCCGCGTTCGTGTAGATAAAAAACAACGTAAAATGCAAAAGCGGAATCGCGATAAAGGAAAAAATAAACAGCGCACGTTTCCATTGAGCTTTTTTTCGATCCGCCCTTCCCTCGCGCGAAGGTGCACTTTCCCGATGAGCATTCATTCCGTTCTCCTATTGACTGGATTGAACCCAGGTCGTCCATTGTTTGTCCGCTTCGGCATATTCCAAATTACAAAAACGGCTTGGCGTAACTTCCCCGCGGACCAACGCCGAATACGGGTCTCCCCCGTTAAGGTATTTCTTCGCATAACCTTTCATATAAATGTCGGCGCGCGAAAAGTCAAAATAACACACCGATTCTTCCCGGATCTTCAAAATATCTTTGGTAAACTCGGTCAAGTTCGCATCGTCCTCGATGGTATATTGGAAAGGACGCGGGCTTCCCGTCAGCCGGGTATACAGCTGCAACATGTCTGCGCGGACGGAGAAGAGCAGGAACTCTTTCGCCAACTCCTTTTGCGCCGCCTCGGCCGGAATGATCATATAATCGGGCGCCGTGGTGTAATTGTACTGCACGGGTTCCCCGTTTTCGGTATAGGCGTTCTCTAAAAACGGAACCGGCATCATACCCATCTCAAAATCCTCGGGCGTGCTGGTCTTCATCTCCGTTTCCATCCAGTTTGCGTTGACGATCATCGCCGCCTCGCCGCGGATAAAGTCCATCTGTGCGGTCGTATGGTCCTTGCTCATCGAACCGCTCACGCCGTATCCCGTTTCCAGTTTAAAGAACTTCTCAAACTCTTCCAAAGCCACTTGTTTTCCGGAGGCCGGCGCTTGACTCGGGTCATAGATCTCCGCGTTTTCAAAATCCCAAAAACTCTGATAACTCTCCAATCCGACCGCCTGCATCCACCAGGTCGTCCCGATATAATCGAAATAACCGCCGATTTTTCCCGGATATGCAAACGGCTTCACCGCGCCGTCCGTATCGGCCAAGATGCGATCGCACAGCGTCTTCAGCTCCGCCGTTGTGGTGGGAACTTCCCATCCGTTTTCGCGGAACATTTTTTTGTTATAGACAATGCCGGTCACCGTCGTATTCCACGGAAACGCGTAATAATGCGTTCCGTCCTTGGTGCTGAGCGAACAATACTCCCGATAAACTTCATCCATCGATTCGGCTACCGTCAAACCGTCCTCTCCGTCCGGCTTTTGCGCAAACAACTCGTCCAGCGGCTCCAATTTCCCTTTATACGCATAGGTTTCCCAGGCACTGTTGAGCGGCACGAATATATCCGCCAAATTTTTTCCGGAATCCAACTTAGTAAACAACGAGTTCGCCAAGGTCGGATCTCCCTCCAATTCCACACGCACGTCGTGATTTTCCCGCACAAATTGCTTGGACATCTCGACGATCCATTCGCGCCCGAAGCCCGCTTCCGTAAACGCGATCTTTAATACGGTCGGCGATACCGCATCTTTGTAATAAATGGCGTCTCCCTCATTTTCGACGACGATGCCGTCCTCGCTGACCTGCGTCGGGCCGGTACAACCGATCAATCCGACCGCCGTCAGCAGACACAAGACGAAAACAAGCAAAATACTGATCTTTCTCATGGTATCTTTCTCCTTATACATTCAGCGGGATCAAAAATGCCCAGTCTCCCGCCTCCATGGTAAACTCTACGCGGCCGTCTTCGACCGAAAGCGTGATGCGCTTTCCGTTCTGGTAGGCGATGACCTGCGTGCAATTATGGAAGGCCACGCTCACTTTGTTTTGGTTTTCGGAGGTCGGGGCATCGTAATTGGCAAACAAGAACCCGTCTCGCGCCGACGCATCCTGGAACACGCCGATCACCGTATCGTAATCACATTCCAGCCCGGCGATGCGCTCGTGCTCATTCGTCACGGTCAGGTAATTGAACGCCGCGTTCTCGCCCTTGGTATTTTCCTTGCCGATCTGCGTCATAACGCGCTGCCATTCAAAATTCAGATATACGTCGTCAAAGGCAAGGATCTCTTGGTTGACCGTACGGAGCATCTCGTATTTTTCAGTCTTTTTCCCGTCCAACGTGATGATCGCCGGCGTAAAATTCTCCGCTCCGCCGTAATTGGGTGAATAATAACAGAACCACTGGATTCCGCGCAGCCCATAGGCCAAAGCGGCACCTACCTGCGCCCGGAAATCCTCTTCGCAGTTGGGGTCTTTTTTGATGGAATATCCCATCGACTGCAAGAACGTCCAAACTTCTCCTTTGCTTTCCGCCATGTGCTTTTGCGCCAATTCCATGTTGTACAGGAAATCGTCGACCAGTCGGCTTCCGCCCCCTGTATCGGGCAAGAGCGGGTAATGGTCATAGCACAAATAGTCGGAGGTCACCATATCGACATACGTTTGCAAGTACGTATCGTACGAATCCGTTCCGAGCTGATCCGACGTCGCGACGACGGGAAACAAGTTCAAATAATACATTTTATCCGGAAACAACTCTTTGTATCTCTTTTCTCCCAGGGCCAGCGCTTCGTACTCGCGCATCTGCGGTTCATCCGTGATCATATTCCCGAAAAAGGCGGGGTGATCCGAATAGGATACCATGGCGCGGCGCACCTGCGCCATTGCGTCGTCATCCGACAGGGAGGAATTCATCAAAATTGTATTTACGTTCTCGTCCCATATTATCTGCTGGATCCCGACTTTTTCTGCCGCATCCAACATGCGCAGGATATAATCGGGCGAAGAAGTTCCCAGCGGCGGCGCGGCAATGGTAAACCCAGCGTCGGCGATCCATTGATATTGCTCCAAATACTCCTCTTCCGTCCATGTCTCGTACCCTGTCACGCGGTCATACTCGTCCAAAACGGAACGCTGCGCCGGGATTCCGACCCACATGCCGATGTTAAACAGTTTCTCGTCCGCATCCAAATACTCCGGAATTGTTTCTTTGGGCGCCGTCGGATCGATCGTCCCGGTCAAAGGCCCCTCCGGCGGTGGTTGTTCTGTGTTATCACACCCGCTGAAACAAGTCGCGAAAAAAAGTGTTGCCATCAAAAAAACCAGTATTTTTTTCATATTTGCAGCAATCGTTTCCTCCTTTCGATATATTATTTTTTTGGATTAAAAAAACAAAAATACGAGAAGATGCGCATCTTTCTTAATTTTATTTTATCATACACCCCTTAGAGTGTAAAGACGAATATTTTCTTAAACTTGAAATTCTTCAGATTAAATGCCTTGCGCAAATTTTGCAGCTCCCCTTAAATTTTTCGTATAAACGTTCTTTTTTTGTTTCAATCCATGGCTTGCCGCATAAAAGCCGCGCCGACGCCCGGTCTTCCTGCGGCCGCCGCGGCGCTTGTTCCGAAAAAAAAAGAGAGCATGTGCGCCATGCCCTCTGCCTTGCGTCTATACGCTATTCCTTCTCTTCTCTGCCCGGCTCCGATCCTTCTCGGCTGTCCCAATCGTACAGCGCCGACGCATAATCTTGCACAAAGTAACGCGGCGCCTTTCGGCCTTTGCAGAGCACGGTGTGCCCCTCCGATTCCAGCTGCGCCTTTTGCGCCTCGATCCCGCCCGGATAACGGGCGTTCAGCTCGCCGTCTGCCTTGAGCGTCCGCCAATACGGCGTCTTGTCCTCTTCGCGCTGAAAACTTGCCCACGCCGCGATGCAGACAAACGTTCCGGCCGTCAGCGGTTCGGTAAAATCTGCCCCGTTCTGTTTTGCCAAATAGCGGCGGATCTCTCCCACGGTGGTCAGCTTGCCTTGCGGAATCTGCTTCATGAGCGCGTCATAGGCGAGCGGCGGGGCAAAATACATGCGTCCTCCCCCGTAGCGCCGCACCGTGGCTTCGTCCGTCACCAACAGCGTTTTGGGCATGCCGGTATCCTTGTGCAACATCGCATTGAAATCTTTGCCGTTTTTCGAACACATCGCACATCCCTCCGCATCCTTTTTCCGCCGCCCTGCCCGAAACGAGGAAGGCCGGCACGATGACAGTATAGCACATTTGCTCTCAAAAGACAAGTTTTCAAAAATGATTGACTTTCTGCCGCTTTGGGTATACAATCGAGCTGTCCTCTCCGAAGGAGGGCGATGGAGGATCGAATGATGCACGGACACGCACGCACCGTTCTTCCGCGGCGCACGCGGCGAGCAGGTCGGCACGGAACCGGCGGCGCACAGCCGAACGAGGATTTGCGCCGACCGGGAAAAAGCCAGAACAGTCCAACCGAAAAGCCATTCCGCACGGGCATCCTGCTCGCCATCCTTGCCGCCGCATTTTATTCGATCAGCACCCCTTTTTCCAAGATCCTGCTCGACTTTATGCCCTCGACCCTGATGGCCGGTTTTTTATACCTCGGCGCGGGGATCGGAATGTTGGTTTTGGCGCTTGTCCGCCGATCGTTTTGCTCCGCCGCACCCGAACAAAAACTTACCCGCCGGGATCTGCCCTATGCGATCGCCATGATCCTGCTGGATATTGCCGCGCCCGTCAGTTTGCTGTTCGGGCTGCGCTCCACCACGGCCGCCAATGCGGCGCTGTTAAACAACTTTGAGATCGTGGCCACGGCCTTGATCGCCCTCGTCGCCTTTCGCGAAACGATCGGCGCACGGCTATGGGTGGGCATCGGTTTTGTTACGGCCGCCTGCGCGCTGCTGAGCGTGGAAGACGCCTCCGGCCTGCAATTTTCGTACGGCTCCCTCTTTATCCTGCTGGCCTGCGTATGCTGGGGGGTGGAGAATAACTGCACGCGCAAACTTTCCGCAAAAGATCCGCTCCGCATCGTCTTGCTCAAAGGCATCTTTTCCGGAACGGGATCCGTTCTGCTCGGCCTGGCGATCGGCGAACGAATTACGGCCATTTGGAGCATCTTTGCCGTCCTCGGCGTGGGCTTGGTCGCATACGGACTGAGCATCTTTTTCTATGTCCATGCGCAGCGCAAGCTCGGCGCTGCGCGCACGAGCGCCTATTACGCCGTCGCGCCTTTCTTCGGCGCGTTTTTGTCTCTGTTCCTCTTTCGAGAATGGCCGTATTTTACCTTTTACATTGCGCTCGCCC
>CALVHT010000008.1 GCA_944328645.1 uncultured Clostridia bacterium | reverse complement strand
TGCTTAAGCACCGTGCCGGTAGCCTTGCCCTTTAGGGCTTCTTAAAGCCCCCACTTTAGTGGGGGATATTTACTTTTTAATCGGGAGAAAGGCATTTTTCTTTTTTGGCGGGTATTGTGAAAAATCGTCCGGTATGCTATAATAAAAAAAACGAATTTTAAGTGAAAGGTTTTTCGAAAAAAACTTACTTATAAAATGAAGGGATAAAAGAGAAGAAAATGGAAGACAGCGTTATACTTGATCTATATTTTGCCAGAGAGGATCGGGCAATTCGAGAAACCGATCAAAAATACGGCAAAGAATTGAGCCGATTGTCCTATCGCATCACGCAGGATTATTCGGAAACGGAGGAATGTGTGGACGATACATATCTTGCCGCGTGGAATCAGATCCCGCCCGATCGGCCGAATTATTTTTGCGCTTATTTATGCAAGATCGTGCGCAATATTTCGTTGAATTTGATAGATAAACGGAAGGCGCAAAAGCGAAATGCCGTGCTTGTTCCGTTGGATGAGGAGCTTTTGGAGATCTTGCCCGATACCCGTGCGCCTAAGATCGAAGAGCGGGAACTCGCTCGCGCGATCGGGGCATTTTTGAAAAAAACGGATAAACGATCCCGCATTTTGTTTGTCCGAAGATATTTTTACACGGATACGATGGAAGACATTGCGGCGTTGTCGGGGATGAGCGTCAATGCGGTCACGATAAAACTGTCGCGGATACGGAAAAAGTTGAAAGCCTATTTGATCAAGGAGGGATTTGAAGTATGAATCCCAAAACGCTGCAAGCAATCGGAAAATTGGAGGAATGGATCGTTCACGAGGCGGAAGAGGCGCAGGCGGAACAATATTTTGTAAAGAGAAAAAGAAACTTTTATATGCGGCTGGTCAGCGCGGCGGCAAGTTTTGTCCTATGTCTCTGTATCGTCCTGCCTGTTTTGATCTTTGCATTGACACCCGTCGCATCTCCGGAAAAGGGGGATATGTTTCCCAATGACGCTTCTCCCGCGTCGAAAGGCATCGGCGGCACCTATACGAACGAGTACGGAACGGTCACGTTCGAGTCGGTTGCAGACAACGCAGTCACGCTGCTGTTCGACAAAGAGACAAACGATGCCTTTTATGTTCTCTTTTACGGCTATGAAACAACGGAAGAGAACGGAAAACAGATACAAACGGATTTTTATGCGTGTACGGATCCCGATTACGAAGGATGGTACGGCGTCAAAAAGGAAGGCGCTCTGTCGATCAAAATCAACGGCGCGGAGGCGGAATCGCTGCCGACGGCGGCGGGCGAGTATCGCATTGAAATTGATTTTTCAAAATTGCTCGGGGAATCGTCGGTTGTTTATTCCGATTTTACCGTGAGCGAGATGGGCGATTTTTCAATGGCGGGCGTCGATACGTCCTCGACGCTGGAAAATACCTATGTTTATCTGAAATCTGCCTTTGCGGACAGTACAAAAAATTGCGATATCGTTTTGCTGGAATTCAACGTCAACGAGCGCATATCCGCACCCGATCAATATATAAAACAGCTTTATGTCTGCGGCGCCGATGGGGCATTGGAAAACGTGAGCGCCTTCGGAGAGCGGCTCTCGGCTGTACAAATTGCGGGAAAAGAGTATTTCGTTTTGGATCTATCGTCGATCGAAGCGGAGTACCGAACAAAACTGTATCTGCGGTTGGAGTATACTTTCGGCACGTTTACGAATGCCGCTGTCCGAAGCGGCAAACTGGACGTTTTGTTGAACGGAACGGACGAATTCTGTGGCGGCGAAGTTCGGTTTTTGTATGACGCGAGCAAGCAGAGCCAAAGGCTCGAACTTTTGCCCTCGATCGAAGCGCTTGCCCAATACAGGCAGATCGCGGTGCCCGCATCCTTTCCTTGCGAAGTTAGCTTGATAAGGCAAATTTTGTTTAAACCGGAAACAGGGGAATTTTCGTATGAATATAAAGTGCCGCAAGAACGTGACTTGACGTATTATATAACGGTTTCTTCCATGAATCAGGAGCAATACGAGAGTTGGTTCTCTTTGGCAGGGGAAACTTCGCCCCAATACGAGGCAAACGGCATCGCATTTTGGTTTTCGGAGCTGGCGACGGACAGCCGATATCCTGCGTACGATATCGTATACGGGTATCAAAATAACTATTACAGAGCGGACGTCGTACTGCCTTTGGAATTTGCATTGGAAGAATTTTTAAGCGGTTTCGTCGTTTCGGGAAATTCTTAAGAGAAGTAAAAAAGGGCATAGGAGGAACAAAAATGCGGAAATTAAAGAAAATTTTCGTGTTGGGCTTGTCGGTAGCGTTTTGTTGGTTGTGCCTGATGGGGTGTGAAAACAACGGGGAAAGCACCCTTCTTCGCGGCGCGGAAAACGCGGCGGAGCTTTCCTATGAGGACGAGACGGAAGGGCTTGCTCGGATTTTAGAAAAAACGGAAAAATTTGCCGCAGTTTTTTCGGATGCCGCTTTTCAAGAATATGCGGAAGGAATGTTTGAAAAGGGGAAAAATTTCGCCGTATCGCCCGTATCGGTGTTTATGGCGCTCTCTTTGGCGGCGGAAAGCGCGGCGGACAAAACGCGGGAGGAGATCTTGTCTGCATTGGATCTTTCCTATACGGAACTTTCCTCCGATTTTCAGTATCTGTACTCTGCCTTGAACAGGGAGTATGTATCGGGAGTCGTGCGGCTGAGCAATTCCGTATGGGTCAACGAGGGAACGCAGGTGCGGCAGGATTGCTTGGATTCGCTTGCCGAAAAATTTTTCTGCTCTTCCTATTCGGCGGATTTTGCAGGCGACAACCAAGCCGCCAACGACGCGGTGCGTTCTTTTGTGAAAGAACAGACGAACGGACGCATCGACAAGGATTTTCAGCTCTCCGCCGATACGTATTTTGCGCTCATCAACGCGCTGTATTTGAAAGATTGCTGGAGCACATCCGGAAACGACCTTTCCTTTACGGAGAAAGACTATACTTTTACGGGCGAAGACGGCAAGACGACGACGCAAAAGTTTTTGCAGGGATACTACAAAATCGGCAGAGTGGTCGAAAAGGAGAATTTTACCGCTTTTTATACGGCAACCAATGCGGGATTTACGATTCAATTTCTTTTGCCGAAAGAGGGGTATTCGGTTTCAGACGTCTTTACGGAAGAAAATTTGGCATTTGTAGGGCAACTGGAAAATTATAACGGTTACGATGCGGAAAATAAAATCCGTTATGAGACCCGCTGTCTTTTCCCTGAATTTCGTGCATCCTTCGATCAGGATATCATTCAAATTCTGCGTTCGTTCGGAATCGAAAAGTTGTTTGATCCGCAAGCCTGCGACCTTTCTTCCCTGATGGAAAAGCAGAATATGGAAAACGGAAACGCGTATTGTTATAGTTTGCAGCACGTTACAGAGCTTGCCGTCGATAAAAAAGGGATCGAGGGCGCGGCGGTGACGGTGGTTGCCGTCGGAGGGGAATCCGCCGAAGAATATACTACGGTGCAAGAGGATTTTATCGTGGATAGACCGTTCGGTTTTATCCTTTCCGACCGATACGGAACGACGCTGTTTTCCGGCGCGGTGCAGTTTGTATGATCGGATCCGAAACAATTTCAAAAGAGGTGCATACATGGCATATCTGGAACTGAAAGATTTAAGCAAGATCTATGCGGGGGAGGGAGCCGTCAGCGTCGGGATACGCAAAGTGTCTTTGGCGTTCGAAAAAGGCGAGTTCGTTGCGATCACCGGCAAAAGCGGAGCGGGGAAGACGACCCTTCTCAACGTGATCGGCGGGCTGGAACCCTTTGAAGAGGGGGAAATGTATATAAACGGTCAGCCGACTTCTCCGTATACGCAGCAGGAATGGGAGGAATACCAGGCGGCGAATATCTCCTGTATTTTTCAAAATTATAACATTTTGGAAAGTTTTACCGTTTTGGAGAACGTGGAATTTGCGCTGACGAGCATTTCCGATCGGAAAGAGCGGCGGGAACGTGCAAGAAAGATCATCGAGCGGGTGGGATTGAAAGACCGCGCGCACATCCGCGGGAGCAAACTCTCGGGCGGAGAGAAACAGCGCACGGTGATCGCGCGCGCGATCGCAAAGGACAGCCCGATCATCCTTGCGGACGAGCCGACGGGAAATCTGGACAGCAAGACGGCGAAGGATGTTTTAAAACTTTTGCGGGAAGTGTCCGAGGGAAAGCTGGTGATCGTCGTGACGTACAATTTTGAAGACGTCAAGGAGTATGCGACGCGGCACATCCGCATTTTCGACGGAGAGATCGAAAGCGACGACTGCCTCGTCGGGGAAAAACCGACGGCGGCGCAAACGGAAGGAAACGAAGATTTTTCCGCCGCACGGGAGTTTGTTTTCCGAAAGAGGCGGAAAAAGGCCTCCGAAAAGGGCAAAAGATCGGTCGCGCTGCGCGACTGCGCACTGCTCGGGATCAAGCGGTTTTTTTCGCGCCCGAAGCAGGGCATTCTGATGAGCGCGGTTTTGACGATCGCGCTGATCTGTATGCTGTGCGCGGTCAGTTTTATGTCGTCGCTGGATACCTATTCTTACGGCGTGAACGTCAATCCGATCGAAGGCAGGGTGCTTGTCGCCGATCAAGACGGAACAGGCTACACGCAGGCGGAAGCGGAAGAGCTTGCGGCCCGCTACAACGCGGAATATGCCCTCAGAAACGATTGTTTTTTGGAGCAGGGCGTCTATGTAAATCTTACAAAATCGGATTCGTTTTGGAACGCCGAACGGGCGCAGATCGTTTTTTCGGCTGAAAAGCCGCAGGAAGGCAGATTGCCGCAGGCGGCGGGAGAAGTGACGCTGTATCTGCCGTACACCTATCGCGGGGAATGGAAGGTCGGTGATACGTTTGTGTTCGGGCAAACGGGATACAGAAGTGTCAACGGGGTGCTTTGCGAGGTGGTCGGCATCGGCTATTTTACGGACAACCGAAATTCCGTGCGCGTCTGCGTAACGGAAGAGACCTATGCGCTGTATGCCAATCTCAGTCGCTATGAGATCAGCCTTGCGGAAAAGAAACAGACGGAAAGTGCGGGTTCTTCGGAAGATGTTTCCGACGAAACCGAAGCTGCGGATATTGCCGTCGGAAGCGGACAGTCGGTTTCGATAGTCGTCGATTTTTCTCTGAACGGGAAAACTGCCGTATTGTATTGCGGAAAGGAGGACGCGCTTTCGGGAACGCCCGTGATCTTGTTTTCGGGGGAGGAGAAAGGGCTCGTTATTACTGAAACGAAGTACGGGGTCCCGGAAGAATATGCGGGCGGAAACATCTATGCGGCGGCGATCAGCGCGGATTTTGTGCAGGAAGATTTGGCATGGGAGGCGAGCGAGCAGATCTCGCTGCTGTATAAGACGGACCAGGAGGCGAGGGAAAACGCGGAACAGCTCCGGGCGGACGGCTATCAGGTCGTGCTCGCAACGGAGGTAAGGCAAAGACAGGAACAACTCTCGTTTTTGGAAAACTTTTTGCAGTTCTTGGGGACGGGCATGGTCACGCTGTTGGTCGGTCTTGCCATGATGCTGATCTTGATTTTGACGTTGCATCGGCTGATCTCCGCGACAAGGGGCGACGTTTCGATCTTCCGCACCATGGGCATTGCGGAAAAAACGGTCAAGCGCGCAACGTATATCCAGCTCTTGTGCGCGCTGGCGCCCGCGTGCGTTTTGCTGTGCGACTTTGCCGCGGTCGTGTACTTTACTCCCGTCGGGAGAGGATTTACGTTTGTGGGGATAGGCGGCACGATCGCCATCGTCCTGGTCGTGGCTGTTCTCGTCTGGCTTTTGGGCGTAAGTTATAACAGGATCCTGTACAAAGAGCGCGTGAAAAAGGGCTTGCGGAGGGTAAACAAATGATCAAAGTTTGCGATCTTCAAAAAGTGTACAACAAGAACCGCAGGAACGAAGTCAGAGCGATCGACGGCGTGGATCTGGAACTTGGCGAAACGGGGCTCTGCGCGATCTACGGAAAGAGCGGCTCGGGGAAGACGTCGCTGCTGAACGCGATCGGCGGATTGGATTCGTTCGACGGCGGAAAGGTGGAAATGGACGGCGTGGCATATGAAAAGAGCGTGCCCGACGCCTTCCGCATCCAAAACATCGGCTATATTTTTCAGAACTATCTGCTGGACGAACAGGTAAACGTGTACGAGAATGTGGCGCGCGGGTTGAAAACGATGGGCGTTCGGGACGAAGAGATGATTTTCACGCGCGTGATGACGGCTCTTTCCAACGTGGGAATGGAAAAGTATTACCGCCGCAAGGTTGATACCCTTTCGGGCGGTCAGCAGCAGCGCGTGGCGATCGCCCGCGCGATGGTCAAGGGCGCAAAGATTATCCTTGCGGACGAACCGACGGGCAACCTGGACGAATACAACACCAAAGCCGTCATGGAGATCTTGAAGGCAATATCCGAAAAGTGTTTGGTGATTTTAGTCACGCACGAGCACGACCTGATCGAGCAGTACGCAGACAAAGTCATCGAAATCGCGGACGGCAAGGTGGTGCTGCGGGAAAACAGGACGGCGCGCGGCGGAAGGTACGAGGACAAGACGAAAGTATTTTTGGGAGGATTGGAGCGGCAGGAAGTCGAGGCGGGCAACGTCACGATCGAAATTTACGGAAAAAACGCGCCGATCCGATTGCGGCTCGTCTGCGACGGCGGGAAATACTATCTTACGTCTTCGGAAGAGAAGATGCGTTGGATCGACGAAAAAAGCGAAATACAGTTTATCGAGAGCAGCCGGGAGGAGTATTTTGCAAAGCGCGATCAGACGACAAAGACCGCATTGCAGGCATTGGACAGGATCCAACCGAAAGAGAGCGGGAAAGTTTTTACGCTGCGCGAGTGTTTTGCGGGCGGCGTGAAGAGCATCGTCGGCCGAAAGAAAAAGCGCAACATCGCGCTCTCGCTGATCGTGCTTGCCTTTTCGATCGCGCTTATTTTTCTTGTTTCCGCGTTCGGAAATTCCTGGCAAAGGTATCAGACGGCAGGGACGGGAGCGGATCCTTACCTGGTTACGGCGAATTGCAGCAGCGAAGAAGAGCAAGAAAAGATGCTCGCTTTGGCAAAAGGGTACGGAATGTTCTATGATTGCATTTCGATCCTGTATTACGGAAATGCGGGCGTTCGTCTCTCGTTTGAATTGTCGGGGTTTGAAAGTTTTTCGGGAAACGGATACAGAACGTCTTACACGTTTTACGATAAATCGGTCGCGGCGGACATGACTTTTTTGGCGGGCGCACTCGATCCGGCAAGCGAAAACATCTATGTGTCTTCGGCGCTGGCGGCAGAGCTGTTGGACTCGTTCGAAGAGTCTTCGGGCATCGAAGGGCTGGAATTCGACAATGTCATGAAGAGCAAAGTGACATACGGCGGAGATAACAGCGGGCTGTCGGCGTCTTTGAATGTGGTCGGCATCGTGGAATGGGATCAGCCGTGCGTGTTTGTCGATGAAACGCTGTATTACGAAGACCTGTACGGAGGAATGTACAACGTGGCCGTGGATCAAAATTACGGTTTGAGCGCCGCGGACGGGGAGGTGCTGATCCACAAAGATTACGCGGAGGGCAATACGAGTTTTGAGGAAGGAAAGACGCTGACCTTCGGCAAAAAGGAATTTACGATCCGCTACTTCGACGGCGAGTTCTGCTCCTATTTCTTGATCAACGAACAGGAAATAAAAGAATTGGTGTTTGATTATGAAAATTGGGGGAGTTTACGGCTTGTGATGTATGTGCAGGATTCGGACGCGCTCGCGCAAAAGCTGAACGAAAGCTATCCCGGCGCCTATGCGTCGAGCAAGGCGAGCGTTACGGAGGAAGAGAGAATCCGTGCAAAGAACGAAATGATCGAAAACGGAATTGCCGTCATCGTGGTCGGCGCGCTCCTGTTTGCGGGGATGTTTTTGCTCGTCTATGCTTCGACGGCTTCGCGGAGCAAAGAGATCGGCATTTACAGGGCGATCGGCGTTGCGAAAGGGAACGTACTGTTAAAGTTCTTTTACGAAAGTTTGGCGCTTCTGCTCTTTTCCTTCGGCATTGCCTTTCTGCTGATCGGACTTCCCGTCATGATCTCTTCGGAAACGGGAGGACTGTTCGTAGGGCTGTTCTTGCCGTGGTGGCTGTACCTTTCGGCGTTTGCGGCCGTTTCCGCATTGATGCTGTTTATCTGCGTTTTGCCCGTACTGTTGTTTTTACGGAAAACTCCCGTTGCTATTTTGTCAAAGTACGATGTTTGACCGTGTGCAAAGGGGAGCGGAAGAAAACGGGGAAGAAAATTATTTATCGCCAACAGCGGATTTCAAAAAACACCAAGGGCAATGCCTCTTGGTGTTTTTTTTGAAAGAGAAAAACAGTTCGGTGCTTTGTTGGCAGACTTTGCCCGTCCCGATGATGTCCGCGTCCGTCGAACCGAATAAAACGCACCGCTTGTACTTCGGATATTCGATGGCCGTTGTCGGGAAGATGTTTTGGCGAAAAGAGGACCGGATGCGGCGCGCGCATACGTTTGAAAAAACTTCGAGGGGCTTTCGTAAGAGCCGTGCCGGCAGAGAAAATGCCCGGCCGGAGCGTCAAAAAAGACTACGGCGCATAAGTTGTCTGCTCGGAAGAGAATATGTGTTCGGAATGAAGTTGTTTCCGATATTGAATCGGCGTGATGTTCATTGTCTGTTTGAACATCTGTATGAAATGGGATGTGGAAGAAAAACCGCATTGATACGAGATTTCCGTGATCGAAAAATCGGTGGTGGACAGCAACGTTTTAGAATATTCCAGCCGTTTGTTGATGATGTACTGTTTGGGAGAAACGTCCATCACGGTTTTGAAAACATGTCGGAAGCGATCATAAGAATATTTTGAAATGGCGGCAAGCTGTTCTTTGGAAATATCCGTAAGGAAATACTCGTCAATATAGTTGAGTGCCTGGCGAATGGCGTCCTTATGGTTGACGGATTTTTCGGGGTAATGATTTGCAGATCGTTTGATTTCCAATAATATGTTTTCCAAAAGATTATTAATGACGATCAGGAAATCGATTTTTTGCTCTTTGAATTCCGTATCGATCATCGACAGATAGCGGCAGATCTTTCCTAAGACATCCGGGAAACTTCCGCATTGTACCGGAAAATCGTCTTTTTCGAGAGTAAATCCGATACAGCATAAATCGCAATCCGTTTTATGAACGTCGTTATGAATTTGTTCGGGAGGAATGAGTACGCAACTGCCGGTTTCGTACGAATATTTTTTATTGGCGATGCGGCAATAACCTTCTCCGGAATAATAATAAACCAATTCATAACATTTATGGGTATGTAGATGAACTTTAAAATCTGTCGGATCATTTCGCTGGAAATAGAAAATAATGTTCGTACTTAACATTAAAACAGACCTCGTCAGTAAAAAATTTTCAATATTTCGTTATAATTATCATAACAGAAATCATGAGAAAGTCAAGTGAGTTTTATATTTTAGCCAAAAATTGATATTATTTAGCCGTAATCTTGTATCAATGCCGAAAACGGGGCGATATAATTAGTAAAAAAGAAGGAAAGCAAGGAGTACCGCATTGAAAGAAAAAACGGTAAGAATTTTAAAAAAATGTATGATAGCGCTTGCGGCCGTTGCGATCACCGTCGTTTGTTTGATCCCTTTTTTCGGCAGCACAGGAGCTTCGGGGAAAATACAGTTAGTCGTTGATCTGCACGGATATACTCCTTCGGTCAGCCGCATTCCAACGGCAGACGATCCGGATGTTTTCAATTCGACGTATTATATTGCACAAGCGTTTATGAAAGAGAATCCCGATGTTGAGATCGTTTGGGCAAGAACAAAGCCCGTCGGCGGAATGGATTCGGAAATGGCGCAGTGGTTCACTACGCAGATCGCGGGGGGAACGGTTCCGGCGGTCGCTTTCAGTTGGGGTACCCGATATCAGGATCGCGATTGGTATCTGCCTTTGGACGAATATTTGGACGATGCGTGGGAATATGGGGGCGAGTACGAAACATGGCGAGACGTCTTTCGGGATTATCTGTGGAAATCCAACTCGATCGTAAATGCGCGCGGCGAAATCGTGGCGATTCCCGTTACCGTTTATCCGGGCGCTTCCACAGGATATTTTTATAATAAAACGGCGTTTCAAGTAGCGGGCATCGAGAGCGTACCGCTCACGTGGAAACAGTTTATTGACGCCACAAAAAAGCTGGAAAATGCCGGGTACGTCGGCGTTGCGCCTTGGTTGTATTTCGACACGACGACAACTTTTGACGCATGGGTCTACCAATCCATCGTATCGCCTTCGTATGCGGGCGCGCTGATGGATGTCATTGATTACGATGGCAACGGGATCATGAGTTCGGCAGAACAGGCAAGAGCGTGTTTAGAGGGCGTTTTTTCTACGGAACACGCGTATACGAAAGATATGTATTCGACGCTCAAATATTATTATACGGATCTGTTGAAAAAAGGTTGGGCGTCTATCGACTATAATGCGCAATGGCTCAATGGAGAGGTGGGGATCCGTGAAGAAGGCCTATGGGCGATTCCTTCGGAAAATTCCAACGTCGTGCGCGCATTTGATTACGGGGTATTCGTAGCCCCTTTGGTTTCGACGGACAGTTCCGCTTATGTAAAAGCGGTCGAATACTCCGACGGGCCGTATCAGCCCGCGCCCGATCTTTGTTTGAATATCATGAAAGCGGCGGTGGACGGCAATCCTGCGATGCTGGATGCGGCGCTCCGTTTTCTGAAGTTTTTGACGCAGCCGGAAAATGTTTCGCTGATTTGCATTGAGAACGCAGGCGTTTTGGGCGCGGTTAAAGAGACTGGACATTCCAATCTGATCGACGAATTTATATCGCAAAAATTTCCGATCGTTCCCAATGCTTCATGGCCTTCCGGGTTTACCGACGAGTATGGCGACCGGCTGAACAGAAAGTTTGAGCAATGGGTAAACGGCGAAATTACGGACGCACAATTTTATGCGGCGGCGGATGAGATCCAACTCCAAGGTGCGCGGGTATTTGTTGCGAATATGGGGCTGGATACGTCTGCATGGAACATAGGAGGCGCGCAATGAAAAGAAAAGCGGGTTGGATCGCGGCGGCTGTGCTTGCGTTGGCAATCGGCAGTGCGTACGCATACGATGTCGTACAGGCAAAGGCTTACGAATACGAACTGGTCAGCGTTTCTTCGCAGAACATCGTTGCCGACGGCCTTTCGACCGTACGTATTTCGGTAAAATTGAGCAAAGACGATAAGCCGGTGAATGGACACACGATCTATATTTATGCCAGCAACGGAACTTTGCCGGCTTCCCGTTGCGTGACGGATGCAGACGGGGTGATCGTTTTTCGCTATTATCCATATGTGTACCTGAGCGACGAGCTGACGCCCCTCGAAGACGTAACGATCTATTTACAGGATGAATCCAACTCTACTTTTTTTATGGTCTGTGCAAAAGCTGAATTTGTGTTTCCTGTAGAGAAACCGGAATCCGAGGACGTATGGAGAGATTGGCAGAGCCAAAGGCCGGAGGCGGAAAATGATTGAGAATAAAAAAACGCTTTGGCAAAAGGTTGTCAAAAATAAATGGGGATATGTGTTCATATTGCCGTTGATGATCGGCGCTGTGGGATTCTGCTATTATCCTGCGATCAGCGGGATTGTCACGTCTCTGTTCCAATGGAATGGTACGGATGCAAAAAAATTCATCGTTTTTGCCAATTACGCGGAATTGTTTCGCGACGAGATCTTTCTCGATTCGATCGGTACGATGTTTGTTCTGCTCGTTCCCAGGCTTCTGATCGGTATATTCATGCCGTTGATCATGGCAGAACTTATCTTTAACACAAAAAGCAGACGTATGCAATCTTTCTACCGGATCGCGGTGCTTCTTCCTATGGTCGCGCCCGGAGTGGTAGGCATGCTGATCTGGCAAAACATTTTTGAGCCCACGACGGGCTTGTATGCAAAACTCCTCACGCTGCTCGGGATATGCGAAGAAGGGGCAACGATCGACTTTTTAAACGATCCGAACTGGGTTATTTCTACCATCATCATTCTCGGCTTTCCCTGGGTAAACGGAACAAACATTCTCATTTATATTTCGGGCATGATGAGCATTTCGGGGGAAGTGCTCGAGGCTTCGGAATTGGACGGTTGCGGCACTTGGCGCAGGATTTTTACCATAGACCTTCCGCTGTTGTTGGGGCAGATCCGCTATTTTGCCGTTTTTGGTTTTATAGGATTGATGCAGGATTACGGAATCCAAATGATCCTGACCAACGGCGGGCCCGGGTATACGACCTATGTGCCCGGATGGTATATGTACAAATTAGCATTTACTTCGGGCCGATACGGCTATGCTTGTTCGATCGGAACGGTTTTGTTCCTTGCGATATTTGCGGTAACATTGGTCGCGTTCAAACTGATGCATTATGGTCCGTTTGAAAAACAGTCGGAGGCGTGAGGAGGGTCCGTATGGAGGGAAAATATCTTCGAAAATCCTATTGGCGCGCCAATTGGTCGCATATTCTCGGACAGGCATGCATCCATCTTACGATGGCGGGCTTACTCTTTTGCATGATCTATCCTTTTCTGATGTCGGTATGGTGCGCTTTTAAAACGACGGTGGAGTACGACGTCAGCAAATTTTATCCGACCTTGCCCCTAAAACTTTCCAACGTCAGCGCGGCGTTCGGTAAAGTGGGCGGTTACGTATTCAATACGATTGCAGTGGCAGTATTTGGCGTGATCGGTTCGCTCTTTATTTCTTCCCTTGCCTCATACGCGTTTGCAACGATGCGGTTTCCGGGGAAAAAACTCTTTTTCATGATGGTCGTCTGCCTGATCATGATTCCGGGTTGTTTGACGCTTGTTCCGCAATTTCTGTTATACAAAGAGCTTCATTTAAACAACAAGCTGATCGCTATTTTGCTTCCGCAACTTACGATGCAGCCCGTCGGACAGGTATTTTTGCTCACAATGATCTTTAAATCATTGCCGAAAGATCTGTTCAATGCGGCGGATATCGACGGAGCGAGCCAATTTCAGATCTATTACAATATTGCGATCCCTGTCAGCGTTCCCATCCTTATTACGCAGGCGATCATGCAGATCAACGGGCTGTGGAACGATTATCTTTGGCCCATGACGGTCATTTCGACCAATTACGAATCATTGACGATCTCGGCAGGGCTTGTGATCGAGTTGCGCACGCAGTATTCGCAAAATATGCCCGTTACATACGCGGGCTATCTGATAGCGTCTTTGCCTCTCGTTTGTTTGTTTTTATTTGGCAATAAATTTTATATTCAGGGGCTCATGTCTTCGTCAATAAAAATGTAAGGAACAGTAAAAATGAAAAAGGTTTGGATTGATACAGACGTCGGCGGGGATATAGACGACGCGTTGACCTTGTTGCTTGCGATGGCGTCGCCGCAGATCGAACTGATCGGCGTAAGTACCGTATATGAAAATACGCTTGCACGGGCAAAAATAGCAAAGACGTTGCTTTCGCTCGGCGGATTCGGCAACGTTCCCGTCTATGCGGGGGAAGCTACGCCGCTGAAAGCAACTTACGTGCACAATGTGCCGCTCGATGTTACCCGATTGCCAAAGACATACGAAGAGAGCGTATTCGGGGAAGCGGAGGCCGAAGGAAACGCGGTAGAGGCGCTGCATCGGTCGTTAAACGAGCATGGATCGTTTGACCTTGTTACGCTCGGAGCGCTGACCAATATAGCAAAGTTGTTGCAAAGATACCCCGAAGACGTTCGAAAGATTGGTACGATCTATATTATGGGCGGGGCGGTCCATATGAATTTGAACGAGTTTAATTTTTCTTGCGATCCCGAGGCGGCGGAGGTCGTGTTGGGAAGCAACGGAAAGAAGAGGGTCGTGACACTTGACGTGACGTTTCGATGCGCTTTGAACCAAAAACAGATCGACCGGCTCCGCCGGTGTAAAAGTGAGCCAATCAAAAGAGTTTTGCGGATGAGCGAGCTTTGGGGAGAAGGCATGATCTTGCATGATCCGCTCACGCTCGGGTGCTTGCTTTCCGACGAATTCGTAGAATTTGAAAAAGGGAATCTGAAAGTAGAGTTGGAAGGGCACTATTCGCGCGGAAAGTGCATCAACCTCTGCGATTTTAATTGGCGGCAGGCTGGGCGGGAGGATCTGCTTATATCCAAAAATGTCAAGGCGGAGGAGTTTTGTGCTTATTATGTGGATCGGATCTGCGCGTTCGATTCCGCTATGGAAACGGGAAGGATATTTTTTCCCAACCGCGATAAAAGTATGGCAATGCCATTGTGAAATAAAAACAATCAGGAGGGAACTATGAGCAATTTAAAAAAGATCTTGGGCACAGTCGTGGCGTTTGCGCTGGTGGCGGCGGCAGCGCTCGGAATGGATGCAGGGGTACGAGCCAACGCCGAGGAAACGGCCGTTTCCTATTCCGTCAAGGAATACACTCCCGACAAGTATGACTGGATCGATTTCTACGGCGGCGTAGGCGATATCAATCCCGAAGACGGCGACGGTGTTACGACTTTTGCGCATGCCGGGCTTCTCACGCCGCTCGAAGGGGAAAACATCGAGTTTGATACAAGTTTTACTTTGCTTTCCAAAAAAGCCGTGGAAGAAGGCGGCGCGGGAGTGGACGCTTGGGTAACTTATTCTTTTTCCAAGGTGCCTGCAGAGATCACATCAGACGGCACGATTCCCAGTTATGCGAGCGGTTCGGACGGCGTATTTCTCCATATAACCAATTACTCCGGTACAACGGCGCCTAATTGTGTGGAGGTACAAGTCGTGCAAAGGCTGAACGGAGAAACCGTTACCCTCGATACGAAGTTTGTGGACAATGCGGTCGGCGTGAGAACGACTTTCCGCCTTGCAAAGGGCAACGACGGAAATTATACGTGGACTTTGCAAGAAATGGGTACAGACAAAGTACTGTACACATTGGGCGGACTTGCTTTCGATACGGCGGCGTTTGTAAACGATCACGGTCAAACTTATTTTTCCACGGCGATTTATGAAGGCCCCGGATGCGACGGCAATCATTGGGAACACAGGGGAGTTTCCGTTTACGGTTTGAACGCTTATACGGCGGATATCACGGCGGATTGCGTCACGCTCTCTCCGGCGGAATATACATACCAGGAAGGGAATACGTATTCACCCGAGGTGACGGTAACAATCGGCGGAGAAACGCTCATCAACGGGGAAGACTATACCGTAACGTACGAAAACAACAATGCCGTTGGAACGGCGACGGCAAAAGTCACGTTTTACGGCGAATATGGCGGAAACATAGTGGAAAAAGACTACCTCATCAATGCGCCCGCCGAGCCCGAAGATCCCGACGATTCAAAAGACCCGGAAGATTCGAAGGATCCCGGCGATTCCGGAAAGCCGGACGATTCCCAAGAGGAGAAGGGCGGTTGCGGCAGCAGCGTGGTTGCCGCAAGCATGATGGGCGTCGTTCTTGTACTCGGCGGCGTTGCGCTTTTCTTAAAAAAGAGAGATTAAACAATGGGTAAGCCCGCCTGCGGGCGGTTTTCGCCGAAACAGGTCCTCTCCCGCGGCAGTTTGCGGGAAGGACCGACGGCTGCAAAAAGGATGACCTCGCAAGAGAGGATCGCTCTTACAAGGAGAAACAATGAAAAAATTACTTCGCAGTGTATTGATTCTTACGGCAACGCTTGTGTTCAGCGCAACGCTCTTCGTTTCTACGGCGTTCGCGGACTCTGTGCATACGGAAGACGACTGGGATCTTACCCGCGCTGCCGTTACATATACCGAGCAAGGTATCGAGATTGATCAGACGGAGATGGGGATCCCGGACAATCACGCGATTGCGATTTTGGAAGTACCCTTCACAGATCTTAATACCTTTGAAATTAAATTTCACGTCACAATGAACGATTATGTGGCCACCGGCCGCCAGGCAAACGATGTTTGGACGGCGATCAACATCATGGGAGTTCCTGCGTTTTTTAATTGGCGAAACAGCGAAACGTACGGTTGGGCGAAAGACACCCCCGGCCTTGTAACGAGATTTTTGAGTTACGACGGAGACTTGCGCGTGGTTACGGACGTTTATCAGGAAGGATATAAAACCGCGGGGGACGATGCGTCCAGTCAGATAGTGGATACGTGGACGTGCATCACAAGTTCGGCGGGCGTTTCGGTTGAACAGGATGTCACTTTGAAATTCGCGTGGGAGCCCAGCGCCAACGATGCGAGCAAGAGCTTTTACAGTATGTATATCAACGGAAATAAGATTTCATCCTCCGACGAACTCGCTTTTGTTGACAGGGAGGTTTTGTTTCCCGAAGATAAGCTGTATCTTACCGTCGTGATGAACACGCAGGAAAAAGCGGAAAACATGCTGAGCAAAGTTGTGATCAAGGAGATCAACGGCGTCTCGTTTGTCACGGCAACGGGCAATGATGGCGAAGATCCCGGAAATTCGGACGGCAAAGAATCCGGATGCGGCAGTTCCGTCGGCTCCGCATCGCTGGTTTTGGCACTTTTTGCGCTCGGCTCGTTCGCTCTTTTGATGAAAAAGAGGGAGGGATGATCCCCCATGAAACGATGGCAAAAAATGACAAGTGTTTTTTTAGCAACGCTGATGGCGTTTCCGCTGTTTGGGTGTTCGGATGGCAGCCGAGACAGCGGCATTTCGGACGGAGGCGGCGAGCCGGATCCGCAGGATAAGATTATTTCCGCATCGCTTTGGGAGGATCCGTCTTTGGACGACAGGCCGATGGTCATGATGCATTCCGTTGCAACGGCGCTTGTCGACGACGTTTATGAACGCGGATACGGCGGCATCGTTACGAACGTCGGATGGGATACAAATTATTTGCAAAACGAGAGAGCGTTTGCCACATTGACTTCGGGCGTAAAGCGCGCGGTCGATAAGGGTATGCATGTATGGATCTACGACGAATACGGCTACCCGTCCGGCACGGCGTACGGATTGACTTTAAAAGATAATCCGGAATATGAGGCGCTGGGCTTAGTGTTTTCTTGCGAAGCAGTGCCTGCCGGCGCCACAAAAACGATCGACTTATTGTACGGGCATAAACAGATCGTGGCGGCTTATGTATACGAAGGAAGGAGCAAAGAAACGATCGACCTTTCTTCCGCGCAGAACGTCTCTTCGTACATATCTTCGGATAAAACCTCGGTCAGTTATACCAATCGTACGGCGTCGGATAAAGTGCTTGTCGCCTATATGTCCAAGCGTTGGTACGAAAATACGCATTCGATGGAAAACTGGTATGTGCAGCAGCGTTATATCAATCTGCTGGATGCGGAACCGGTACAAAAATTTATTTCGATCACGCACGCAAAATATTATGAAAAACTCGGGCAATATTTCGGTAACGGGATCCAGGCATTTTTTACGGATGAGCCCGCGCTGCAGGGGAATTATTTTGAGATCAGTGAAAGGAACCGCCAGGTTTTGGATGAACCCGATCCGAATATCCCGGTAGTGGAATGTTTGAATTATTCGGAAACGCTGTTTGAAAAGTTTAACGCTGCATACGGGTACGACCTCAAACCGTATCTGGGCTATTTGTATAACGACGACGGCAGCGTGAAAGCGAAACAAGTACGGATCGACTTTTACGCTCTCACGGGGGAATTGTTTCGCTCGAATTATTTGGAACCGATCCAGGAGTGGTGTGCGGACAAGGGCGTAGCAAGTTCCGGGCATTTGCTGTTGGAAGAAGAACTTTATCAGAATCCCTGGTTTGCGGGGAATATGCTTCAACTTCTCGGCACGATGGGGATTCCCGGCACCGATCTTTTGTATTCCGAACCGCTCGGCGCAATGAACGCGGCCGTGTGTAACGTCGAAGTTTGCGGCTTCGGCGGCGGAATATACGGGAAAGAGTACTACGTTTGCGGAGATTTCTGGCGCTTTCGATGGAACGAAGGGGGATGTGTATGACCAAATCAATGCAGTCGGCGCGCAGATCTGCATGGGCGTAAATACGTACTCTTCTTATTATTATCAAGGCGGCAACCATACGAAAGAGGAAGATATTCTTTTCTCGACGGCGCTCGGCCGCATGCGCTATATGACGACGGGCGTCACGCATCAGGCAAAAACGGCAGTCTATTATCCCTATGAAGGCGCTTCGGCGGAAACGTTGCCGACCAAAAATCTTTGGGTCGCGGCAGAAGGCGCCCAAGCAATCAGTACCGGTTTCCGCAGACTTTGCAGAACGTTGGTTGGCAAACAAGTGGATTATGATCTTGTCGATCATATCAATTTGGGCAAATGCGCGGTAAAAGACGGAAAATTGGTTGCACCCAACGGGGAGGAATATACCTCGCTCGTGATCCCGTATACCACGGCATTGTATTCGGATACCGTCTTAAAACTGATCGAAGCGGCGAACGCAGGCGTTCAAATCGTCTTGATCGGGACGGATGAGATCGCTTGCGAAACGGGCAGGGATTCGATCGCGGCTCGCTGGGGAGAGGTGCTGGATCGAGCCGAATACGCGACGAGCGAAAACGGCGCGGCGAATATTCTGCGCAAAGGCGGACATACATATGTGACTCTATCCGATGCCTATGCGGAAAACATCTTTACGAGCAAACGCGAAAATTCGAATTACAGCGTATTTACTTTTGTCAACGCTTACGGCGAAGATAAAACGTACGAGATCCAATTATGCGCGGACGGCAAGAACATAAAGTATTACAATTCTCTGACGGGTGCGGTTACGGAAATTACTGATGCGGCATTTGAAAGCGGTGCGGCAAAATTCACCTTTACGCTGCCCGCCAATACGACCGGTTTTTTTGTGGTGGAAAAGAGGTGAACGCGATCTTGACAAAACGGCCGCTCCGCATGCGATACGGCCGTTTTGTCTGTCTTTTTGAAAACAGGGAAAATCGTTCGAAACTACTGCCGGAACCGTGGAACATCCGATGGAAGATTTTTGAGACGAAAGGAAAAGAACGTTGTAAAAAATTTTTTGCACGCCCGCCTGCGGAAAGCTCTGCCGGCGGGCGCTTTCGTTCGGTGACTTTCCGCGTGCCTTTCGAGAGGCCCGGCAGAAAGAACGGGGGCGCTGGCTTTTTGCCCCCAACGCAGAGCGATCGGAGCGATGCAAGGAGGCTTTATCCCCGGCCGTATTGCCGCGCTTTAGGCAAAAATTACAAATTTTTGTAAGACATATTGCATTTCGAGGCCTTTTGTTTTATACTATATTCAAACACCAAGGAGAATGCGTTTGGCTGTGCAATAGAACAAACGGGGAACGCTGCGAAATGACAGGAAACGTGTCAAAATCCAATCGGCCGGCGGGTCTTGCGGCATCCGTCGGCGTATTGTTGGCGCTCCGGGCGGTTGCTTTCGGATAGGTATCATCGCGGCTTCGCGGCGGAGGACGGTACCAGTCGCTGCACGTGTTGGGATACGGCGCGGTATTTTGTTCAAGGGGAGAAAAAAATCATGGACTTTGGCTTAATCAAGCATAAAATACAAAAGCATAAAATTATTTTTCTGGTCGCCTTTTTCTCAATCTATATGTTTGAATATATGACGACGCTTACTTTCATTGACCAGAAAAATAGTGAAGTTTCTTCCGCTTCCTGGCAACTTGGGTTGCATTATATGGATTATGTGCTGGTTGCAGCGGGATTCTTGTTCTTTGCGTTGCTGCGCAAAATATTCCGGGATGAAAAAGCGCGGATCAAGCTGCTTGTAATACCCAATTTGACGTATTTTGGCAGCGTCATTGCTCTTTACTTTCTGCGCTCGGTGATTGCTTATTCCATATTGGCGATGCTGGCTGCTTTTTCTTTGGGCGTGCTTGGCGGAATGGTTTATTTTTGTATGTCTTTGGCGTTGTCTCAAACTTCTTATATCGGAAGGGTTATGGCGATCGGCGCATCGATCGCGGTTTTATTTCAATTTTGGATGCAAGAGTATTTGGATATTCTGTTCGGCCTTCCGCTCGTGCTGATTTTAGGATTTTTCACAACATTATGGCTTGCCGTCAATAGACCGTGGGCATGGTTGGGGGAGGATTGCCTGCCTTATGACAAGGAGTCCTCGGAAGCAAAAAAAGATATACGCAAGAGACTGCTCATCCTGTCACTGACCGTTGTCGCCCTTTCGGTGATCGGAACCTTTTATGATACGCAGATGATGCGTTTGAATGTAGAAACAAATTACCAGGAATTCAATTATTATTCTTGGCCGCGCCTGTTCATTATTGTCGGGTATGTTTTGATCGGATTCATAGGCGATATTAAAAAGCAAAAATATGTTCCGATCACAACATTGTGTATGACGATGTTTGCCGTGTTTAACCCGATTTTGCTTGGCGAGCTTGAAGATTATTCTTTTAATATGTGTCTTTACTATGCTTGTCTTGGCGCGAATATCTCTTATTTTAATTTAATGTTTTGGAATATTGCACAAAAGACCAAACATCCCGCGCTTTGGGCAGGCATGGGACGCGTAATAAGCGGATTGGCCGAGTGTGCCTTGGCTGCCGCATGCATTGCAGATCTTTCGTTGAATTTCATTATCGCGATCGATATTTTGATGTTTGTCGTGTTAGTTATTTCGTTGGCGGCTGGCGGTTATCTGCTGATCGGACACAGGGAGGAAAAACAGAAAAAGGAGAGGGGATCTTTCGGTGGATCGGCAAATTCGCCGCAGGAACAGCTAAAACTGTATGCGCAGTACTGTGCGCTGACCCCCCGCGAAACAGAAGTGCTGGAAAGACTTTTGACCACCGAAGACGATCTGCAGCGGATCGCCGACAGCATGTATATTTCACGGCGGATGGTGCAGCGATATGTTTCTTCCATTTATGAAAAAACCGAAACAAAAACCCGGCTGGGTCTGTTTCAAAGTTTTATAAAGTTTACGACAGATTGAATTTGCTTCGGCAACAGCACCGCTTTCCGCAGGGAAGCGGTTTTTTTTGCGCGTTTTGCAAATTGGCGCACATGCGAATCCCATTATGGAAAGAATGGCGCACATGTGAACTGCACAAGCAAAAAAAAATAGATATAATTGAATTAACGGCAAGCATGGGGCCGCGTTCTGCTTGATCCGCTTGCCATCGATCGGATCCTCGGTCAGGTCGGCGGATCCTCCTTCCGGTTTGTCCGCCACCGTTGTTTTTCCGTATACAAGCGATCAGCGGATCTGATTTTATCGCCGTGCGGAGAAAAAATTTAACGCGGCGAAAAGGAGAAAACTATGAAGCGCACAAAAATATTGGTATTCGTTTTTGTTTCGACCCTGTTTTTTTCGATCTTGCTTTTGTCCGTGGCGGCGCTGCCTGCCCTTGCGGCGCCGATCCCCGAGGATGCGCTGCGATGGAGATCGTACAAGACCGAAGACGGCAAAGAGGGCGTCATGATTACGCAATGCACCAGCGAAGATCCTGTGTGGGAGTTCCCGGCAGAAATTGACGGCAAGCCGGTTTTAAGGCTGGATACGCTCCATTTTCTGGAAAGCGATCCCGCATTTTCCAATACAACGATCCGAGAAATCGTTATTCCGGAAGGCGTGGAGGAGATTTATTATGCGTTCCCGAAGTATACCGCGCTGGAAAAGGTCACCCTTCCCCAAAGTTTGAAGCACATTGGATTGTACAGCTTTTATAATTGTTCGGCGCTCCGGGAAATCAACTTTCCCGAGGGACTCGAAATCATCGATCAGTATGCGTTCGCAGACTGCAAGCAACTTGCGAAAGTGAGCCTTCCCGACAGCGTAACCAATCTGGGGCAATCCGCTTTTTGCGGTTGCGAGGCCCTGAACGAGTTAAAATTGAGCGCGGGGGTCAAGCAGATCCCGCAGTACGCCTTTGACGAGTGTACGTCGCTGACATCCGTCGTGATTCCCGAGGGGGTAGAGCGAATCGGCACAGCCTGCTTTGATAGCAGCGTGAAAACGGTCACCCTCCCCCGAAGTTTGGCCTATGTGGATATGAACGGCTTGAGTTACAGTGAACTTGAAAAGGTCATCTATAACGGCACGCAAAAAGAATTCGAGCAAATCCAATCCTACAATAATCAAATCAGCCAGATCCAATGTCCCGTCGAATATACAGACGGCGGGATCGGCGGCATCGATTCGTCGGAAAACGGCGGCTTTTCGGAGGGAGAAAAGAACGTTTTGGCGCCGATAATCGTTGCCATCGTCGTAATCGTTTTGACGGCAGGTGGCTGTGTTGCGACATTTTGGCTGATCAAGCGAAAGAAAGCGAAGAATCAATAAGACAAGCGCGACACAGCCGCATCCGCCAGAGAAATGAGCGGGAAAGACCCTGTGTTGGTAAAGATCGACGGGGTTGGCCGAAAACGGATCATGGCGAGCGATCTTTAGCTTTGGATGGAAGGTATCAGCATAAAGGCGTGCCGTAGCAGGCGATTGCGCAGGCAAGAACGGAGGATAGGGGGAATGCTTGCGGCAATCGACGAAGAGACAAGACGGGCGTACGCGATCACGGAGCGCGCGTTTCAAAAAAGGAGGAGATCGGATGAAACCGGTTTAGCGGCTCCTGCCGTATACCAAACAGCATGTGCGGTACGCGTTGTATGATAGTTTGAACTCGGAAAAAAGCGAATATGATCGGGTGGAAAAGATGTATCGACGCCCCAGGAACCGTTTGCGGGAACCGAAGCGGCTTTGAACTTTCCGTATCCGAACAGCCGCCGGGCACCATTCTGACAGTGCAGATAAGCACACCATGCGAGGGCCTTTCCGAGCAGGGCAAGATCTGTTCGGC
>CALVHT010000007.1 GCA_944328645.1 uncultured Clostridia bacterium | reverse complement strand
ACTTTCCCGCTCGTGATCGCAATATTGACTTTGGACTCGCTCGTAAACAGCGCCATCGTCGCGCCCACGATCAGGCTCATACATAACACGATCGATAAGAGCGATGTCAATAGAACCTTCTTCTTCATTTTTTCCTCCTATTATTAAAATATTTTTCCCATATGAAACTATCTAAAAGTTCAACACGGCAAAAATAGCTGCTGTGCTTATTTTGTCAGGCCTGTCGTAAATAAAACGTTGCCGCTTGCATCGTAGGCCGTCAACCCGAATTCCGTTGCCATCTTAGGGATCCCGCCGAGGTTGCTTGTTTCCGGATAAACCAAGTAATAATATTGTTTTCCGTCTTTTTCGTACATCGTGTAGTTATCCGTCTGTATCTTTTCCGCATCACTATTTGCTTCAACCCAGGCAGCATCTACAAACTCAATAGCTTTCAGTGTCGTTACCGGATCATCTGCTTCAACTCGTTCGTTAATGACATTGAGTAAACTGCCGCCCTCATTGAGTATTGCATATACCCCGACATTGACGGTATAATACGAAACATTTTCAATTTGAGAGGCTTGGATCATCAATTGATTATCCTCACCGATCGTTAAACGCATGTCCGAGTCAACGGTTCCGTTGACAAACTGTCCGCCAAAATATGTGAACGGGATCTCAAGGATCGCATTATCCTCATACTTAACCCCATCCAGGTTAACAATCATACCGGCAGTATGTGAACCGTCATTCGTTATCGCCGTTATCGGGTTAAACTTATACGTACTGGGCGTGCTGCTGGCAACCGTCGCTCTGATCGTGCCTGTATTTTTACAGTTATTTATGTTCAGCTCAAACGAAGCATAATGTGGATTGCCAATAAACATTGAAGCTTTGCCACTGGTAAAATTCCCGGAATGCACACAATTTTCAAATGTTATCGTGCTCGTGTTCATAGGATAGCCGATAAATACTGCATTATAACAGCTTGCGCTTCCGTTCACGGACGTAATTACGGCCGAAACTTCGCAATCGATCAGGTTGACTTCTTTATAAGCATACACAATAAAAGCACCTGTATTGTTGCTAAACACCGCCTCGCCGCTCACTTCCACGTTTTTGAAGGTAACGTTCTGACCATCAAACACAAGACAATTCCCATCCAGGACAAAGTTAACATTCTGTACTTCGCTGTTTACCATTTGTCCAAAAAAGGCACTGCCGTCTACGGTGTTGTAAACATTGTAATTGTTGCCGTCGAGATGAACATTGTTGAACGCATACATGGTCACGGCCCCATACGTTCCGTAGCTTGTTCCGGCGCTGAGATATATGTCCGCGGTCAGTTTATAGTACGCTCCGCCAACGATATTTCTGAACTGCCGTTCATTGGCAATCAAGTAAGGATCCTCTTCCGTGCCTGTACCGCCATCAAATTTCTTAACCGTTTCAAAAGCAAACGGAGAGAGAGACGTTGTGGTAAACGTTACATATCCGGTAGCGGTATCATATGCAGCATCTAATGTTTCTATATTGCCGGCATTGTTGTGATATACCAATACTTCTTCAAAGCCTTTACCTACGAAAACACTGACTTCGATCGGCAACGTATTCCCTTCCCTAAGACCGCTGAGCGAAATATCATAAAACACAACGTTCGCCCCGGTATCAGATTCGATGACCGTATCAAAATCTTCCTGGATCGATACATCGGTGATCGGTCTCACCTTTAATGTAAGCGCGGTTGCAGCCGCGTCAACGCTTGACGCCGGAACTTTCACCGTCACGAATCCATTATCAGTAGAGACGACCAGATCTTCCGTATTATCTGCGGGAACTTCTACCGTCCCTTCCGAAGGCGTGGCGACTTGCTCTATTCCGGAATCAACCGTTTCTCCGTTGCCCTGAATTGCCTCCACAATAAACTTAAATTCAGCCGCCTTGTCCTGATACGCATTTCCTGCGTCCTCCGGCAAAACGAGCTCGACTTCTACAGTGGCAATATTTTCTGCCGGGTCAAGTAATGTCCAGACAGGTTGCACCCCGTTGTATGTAATATCCATTGCACTGTAAAGATCAAAACCGTTTTCAACTATGGCCCGCGTTCTGTATTTTACGCTTGTATTGCTGTTGTTTACAATGTTGATATCAAACTTCACTCCGTCGCCCGGGACCAATTTATTTATGGTCACCGTTCCGGATGCAGCGTTCACATCCACATCGCCGGCAAATGTGTTCCCTGTTCCTTGCGTATAATCGGTATCCCCAAGTTCCTTCGTTGCAACTGAAGCCTCATCAATTGTTGCCAAAACTTCCACCTTACCGGAACTCACGGCAATGTTGACTTTGGATTCGCTCGTAAACAGCGCCATCGTCGCGCCCACGATCAAACTCGCGCACATGATGATCGACAGGATCGACGTCAGCAAAAGTTTTTTCTTCACTGACTTACCCCCTTATTTTTTCGCAGCGCCTCGTGACCTTGTTCCCCAAAGTTTAAAAACGCTTTCTCTCCCGCGCGATGAAATCTTTTTGCGCACGGTATACAATGCATACTGCCGCATTCTTTGCTTTATTTTACCACATATTTCTTTTCTGTGCAATCCCTCTCAAGAAAATTTTTGGAAAAATTTGTATCATTTTCTCTCCCGCCGCCAAGACGAGACGCTTGCTCCGGCTCCGGCAGGCCGCCTTGCTCTCCGACTGCCGCAAAAACAGGCCGAATTGTTTGTTTTTTTCCGGCCCTGCGACAAAAAAACACGATTTTTCCGCCTTTTTGTTCTTTTTCGCACAATTCTGTATACGCTGTGCGAAAACTGTGCAAAATATTTTTGCCGGCGGAAAAAATGCAAAAAAACAGACATTTTTATTTGCATGTTGGAAAGAACTATGTTATAATGCAGTCAACAAATTCGGAAAAAACTTGGCTTTCGCGCACAAACAAAGGTGCGCCCACGAGGTCCGCAAAAAATGAACAGAGTATATATACGCGTGAAGTACGGGATCGACTTTTTTCTGGCGCTGTTCGGCCTGATCGCGCTCTCTCCCGTCTTTTTGCTGGTGGCGATCGCCATCAAAGCGGAAGATGGCGGAAAAGTGCTCTTCAAACAAAGGCGTACGGGGGCCGGCGGAAAGAAGTTCGATTGTTACAAATTTCGCTCGATGACGAGCTCGCACGTATCCTACAACAAACACAAACGCGTGATCCAAGACGACAACCCCAACGTAACGCGGGTCGGTCGGATCATTCGAAAGTTTAAAATCGACGAACTGCCGCAACTCGTCAATGTGCTCAAAGGCGACATGTGCTTTATTGCCCCGCGCCCGTTGCTTCCGGTCTTTGATCGCGACTACGAGGATTGGGAATTGGTCAAATTTGAGATCCGACCGGGTTTAACCGGTTTGGGACAGGTTTGCGGCAACGGCTATCTGAGCATGAAAGATCGCAAGTATTACGACGCCTACTATGCGATGCATGCCTCCTTCGGGTTAGACCTGAAAATCCTGCTCAAGACGCTGGGCGTGGTCGTATTCGGAGAAAAACGGTTTTTACGGCCGGTCTGTGAATCCGATTATCGAAAATTGCGCCTGGAAGTCAAGCGCCGCTATACCGTCCAGCCGGAAATGCTGGCGGAACTGCGCCCCTCGGTAACGCTCTGATGGGGCGCTTTCTTTTACAATCGGCTGAAGACGGCCGACAGAAAATCGCGCAGATCGTGGGGAACGCGCGCATCGGCGGCGTCGTCGAGTGTGTTCTCAATTACTATCGGTTCGCCGACCGTTCTCGCTACCGTTTCGACTTTATTACCTATGGTCACTCCGATTTTGACGAACGGCTGCACGCGATCGACCCGCAGGCACGGGTCCACGTGATCCCGCGCCTGGATCGGACGCCGTTGCGCGCCGTTTCGGCGCTGCGCGGCATCCTGCGCGATGGCGGGTATCCCGTCGCCCACGCGCACATGACCACCCTGTCTGCGTTCGCGCTGTTTGCCGCAAAACGGGCGGGCGTTCCCGTCCGGATCTGCCATGCGCACAGCACCTTTGACCGCGATTCCGATCATTATTGGATCAAGGCGGCCCTGCGCCCCTTCGCGGCGCGAAACGCCACCCATCGGATGGCCTGCGGCGAACTGGCGGCGCAAAACTTATACCGCCGGCACGCGGAGGAGGCGATCCTCTTGCCCAACGCGATCGATCTGCAACGGTTTGCCCCCGATCCGCAAGCCAAGGCGCGGCTTGGTTTGAACGGCCCCGTCCTGCTGTTCGTCGGCCGTTTCGTCTACCAAAAAAATTTGTTTTTCCTGCTCGAAGCGTTCGCGGGCGCACGCAAGCAGGCCCCGCTTACGCTCGTACTCATGGGCGGCGGCGCAGACGAGCCGGCTCTGCGCGCGCGCGCGGAGGCGCTGAACATCGGCCACAGCGTGCGCTTTGTACCGCCCGGCGATCCCGCCCCCTACTACGCCGCGGCAGATACCTTCGTACTGCCTTCCCGTTATGAGGGATTTCCCGTCGTCGGACTGGAAGCGCAGGCCGCGGGGCTGCACTGCTTGTTTTCGGACAAAATCACGCGAGAGGCGGATGTGTGCGGACACAGCGACTTTTTGCCCCTCGACCCCGCCGTTTGGGCGGAACGAATGGCTCGGCACTACCCGCACGCGCCGGACAACGCGCAAAAATTGCGGCAGGCGCACTTTGACATTCGCGCGGAAGCTCCGCGCTTGTTGCGCTTTTACGACGAAGCGCTGGCCGGCCTCGCGCAATAAATCAATCGGAGAGATCTATGGAAAAAGGAAGAACGACGCAAAAACTCCTGCAACAGGGATACCTGTTGCGGCTTTTGGTGCGCCGTAATATCAAAAACCAATACTATCGCTCGTTTATCGGCGTTTTGTGGACCGTTCTGAATCCGTTGCTAAACATGCTGGTCATGTGGTTCGTTTTTTCGAACATCTTCGGCGGAAACATGGAGGCGAACCTGCCGTACCCGCTGTATTTGCTTTCGGGAAATATTGTATTCAATATCATGCGTACCGCCACCACGACGTCTTTGCCTTGCCTGGTCGAACAGCGCGATATGCTGCAAAAGACGCGCGTGCCCATCTCCCTGTTTCCGACGGCAAACTCGCTCTCCTCGCTGATGACTTTCGGATTTTCGTTCATTGCCCTGCTCGTCGTGGCGATCGGCCTGTGCATTGCGGGACAATATTCCTTCCGTTGGAGCATCCTGCTCGTCGTGGTGCTGCTGCCGGCCGTCATGCTGTTCTCGCTGGGGCTGTCTTATTTTTTGAGCGCCCTGTATGTGTTTTTCCGCGACCTGAAGCACCTGTACAGCGTTTTGATGACGCTTTGGACTTATTTGACCCCCCTCTTCTACACGACCAGCCGGCTGGATAACCCGCTGGTCACTTCGGTGATCAACCTGAATCCGATGTACCATTACGTCACTTATTTCCGCACCGTGCTGGCAGGCGGCGTTCCCAGCGCCGTCGAACACCTGATCTGCTACGGCTTCGGGATCATCCTGTTTTTGATCGGCTATGCGTTCATGCATGCCGTCCGCAACAACATTGCGGCCAACCTGTAAGGAGGGAGAATCATGGCTCATTCCGCACACGCTCATTCGCAAAATGTCTCCCGCCCCGAACGGCGGCGAAGCAAACGCCCGCCCATGCCCGAAAATTGTTTGATCGAAGTCAGCCACGTGACCATGAAATTCACAAAATACGAAGTGGGCGTGGACTCGGTCAAAGAACTGGTGGTCCGCGCGCTCAAGGGCGACTTGAAACGCGAAAAATTTGTCTGCCTGCGTGACGTCAGCTTCCAGATCCGGCAAGGCGAAGCGGTCGCCGTCATCGGCCGCAACGGCGTGGGAAAAAGCACGCTGCTGAAAATCGTTTCGGGCATCTTAACGCCGACCGAAGGCTACGCCCGCTTTCGCGGGCGCATCTCTCCCTTGCTCAAACTGGGCGCAGGGTTTGACGGAAACGCGACCGGCTTGGAAAACATCTACCTCAACGCCGCCATCATGGGATATACCAAGCGCGAGATCGATGAAAAACTTCCCGAAATTTTGGAATTTGCGGAATTGGGCGACTTTATCTATTCGCCCGTCAAGACGTATTCTTCGGGTATGTTGGCACGGTTGGGCTTTTCCATCGCCATCACCATGGAATCGGAGATCATGCTCATCGATGAGATCTTGGCGGTGGGCGACTCTGCCTTTCAAAAAAAATGTTACGCGCGCCTGACCGAACTGCGCCGCAAGGGGTTGACCTTCTTGATCGTCTCGCACGGCAACACGGTGCGCAGCTTGTGCGATCGCGCCATTTGGATCGAACGCGGCAGCGTGGTCGCCGACGGCCCGGCCGCCGAAATTTTCGACCGCTACACCGCAGCCCTGAACGCCAAAGGAACGGCTCCGGCACCGACGAGCGCGCAAAATCCGCCCGCTTCGGCACAGCCGACGGCCGCTTCGACCACGGCAAAAGACGCTTCGGCACAGCCGACGGCCGCTTCGACCACGGCAAAAGACGCTTCGGCACAGCCGACGGCCGCTTCGGCCACGGCAAAAGACGCGCGGCCGGAGGAAAAATAAAAGAGAGGAACTGCATGCACTACGATTATCTGTTGGTCGGCGCGGGATTGTTCAACGCCGTGTTCTGTGAACACGCCATCCGCGCCGGAAAGACCTGTTTGGTCATCGAACGCCGCGATCATATCGCCGGAAACATCTATACCCGCAAGGTGGAAGGCATCGACGTACACGTGTACGGCGCGCACATCTTTCACACCTCGGACGAAGCGGTATGGGAATACGTCAACCGCTTTGCCCGCTTCAACGGATTCGTCAATCGCGTCAAGGCCAATTATCGCGGCACGCTGTACAGCATGCCGTTCAACATGTATACATTCCGTCAGCTTTGGGGCGTCGAGACCGCGGAAGAAGCGCGGCGGATCATCGACGAACAGCGCGCCGATTTGTCCGGAAAAACGCCGGCAAATTTAGAAGAACAGGCGATCAGTCTGGTCGGGCACGACGTCTACGAACGGCTGGTCAAGGGCTACACCGAAAAGCAGTGGGGCCGCCGTTGCCGGGAGCTGCCCGCCTTCATCATTCGCCGCCTGCCCCTGCGCTTTACCTATGATGACAATTACTTCAACGACCCGCACCAGGGGATCCCCGAAGAAGGATACACCCGGATGGCGGAAGCGATGTTTGCGGGCGCCCGGATCCTGTGCAATACCGACTATTTTGATTTTATCCGCTCTACCGGGGATACTTTCGGCAAGATCGTGTATACCGGACGCGCGGACGAATTTTTCGGCTATCGGTTGGGGCGGCTGGACTACCGATCCCTGCGTTTTGAAACGGAGATCCTGGATCGGCCGGATTACCAGGGAAACGCCGTGATCAACTACACCGAGTACGAGGTCCCCTACACGCGCATCATCGAGCATAAGCATTTTAACTTCGGCAAACAGCCCAAAACGGTGATCTCGCGCGAATACCCTGCCGAATATGCGGAAGGCATGGAAGCGTACTATCCGGTCAATGACGAAAAAAACACCGCGCTGAACGCCCGTTATGAAGCGCTCAAAGCCGAACGTCCGGACGTGGTGTTCGGCGGACGGCTGGGCGAATACAAATATTATGACATGGATCAGGTGATCGCCAGCGCCTTTGCGCTGTGCCGCAAGGAGGGACTGCGCCCGTAATATTGGGAGACGCGCCGCATATTTTTCGTATTCCCGCACAAACTGTTTAAGCGGACACACGCGGGGAGGTACGAGAATGGCAGACATCAAATCGGGAAGCGAACTTTTGGCGGAAGTATACCGTAACACGCACTACGCGCTCGCATCCATTGCCGATATTTTGCCCGAAACGCAGGACGAACCTTTGCGAGAAGAGCTGAAAAAAATGCACGAAGGGTATGAAAAAATTTCAGGCAAAGCGGCGCTGTATGCGCGCGAAAACGGTATCGAACTCAAAGAGCCGAATGCTGTAAAACGCGCCATGATGTGGGGCTCGGTCAAGATGAGCACGCTGAAAGACGACTCACGGGCGCATATCGCGGAAATGATGACGCAGGGAACGGTCATGGGGATCACGGCGCTGTCGCGCTCTCTCCACGATTGCGAAGGGGCGGACGATTCGATTCGAGAGATCGCTCGCGAACTGCTGCACATGGAACAAAGTTACGAAGAGACGCTCAAATCTTATCTGTGATCGATGCGGGCGGGCAGAATATCTGCCCGCCCGCTTTTTTTTACGCGGCCTGCCCGCAAAAAATTGCCCTGCCTTTTCGTCCTCTCGAAACCGGCGCACGCCGATCGCCCGACTTAGCACCGGGCGCCCTGCCAAAAGCAGGGCGCCCGGAATTTATCATTGCCTGCATGCCAACCGCACGCTTTTTGCCGATCAGCGGCCGATATAAAAGATCCGGCGCAGCGAGGAAGCGATGCGTTCCCAGCATGCCGCCAGCGATCGATCGGTAAAGGAGCCGCACAGCTGCATCTCTTCACGCAACGTCAACGGCGCGGAAAGGTCCGCCCAGGTATCCACGTAATGCGAACACAGGCGCTCGGGATTATCGTAAAGGAACTCGATGTTGTCATAGAGATACGGCTTGACGAGAGCCATGAAGGGCGTGCGGGATGCTTCTCGCTCAAATGCGTCGATCAACGGATCGAACCGCTTGCGGTCGCGCTTGGAAATGTGCGCCAGGTACGAAAAGATCAACTCGTCGCCGCGGATATTGTACACGCCGTCCACCGAATAGAACTGAAATCCGTGCTCGTCGAAAAAGCGGAAAAAGGCAGCATCCAGCCCGTCGAACAGCCCGCTGCGCAGCCAGTGCGCCGCTAACTTCAATTCTTGATCCGCGCGTTCGACATGGTACGTCACCAGCACCTGCATCTCGCTGCCCCGCCCGACGCGGTTGATCGCGCGCGTCACCTTCTCCTCGGGCGGCGCCAAGGTCTTTGGACTGCGGCAAAGAGGGATGCGCCCAAAAGTCTCCAAAATTCTTTTTTCGTGCGCCGGCGTAAACGCTCCTGCCAAGAACAGGCACATATCCTTGGTAAACAGAGATTCGCGCACGGCGCATACTTCCTCCTCCTCCAATTGTTCGAGCACGCTCGCGCTGCCCAAAACCGGTTGGATGAAGCGCGAATCGAACCAGAGTTCGCGCAAAATATCGGAAGAGCGGGAATCGTAAAAATTATATTCGAAAATTTCGTTGCGAATGACGGGAAGGACGCGTTCAAAATCCTCTCGCTCGTATTCTCGCTGGGAGAGCATCGAATACAAAAGCTCCAACTGCGGCAGAAATACCTCCTGGCGGCAGGAAAAGCTGAAACACATATAATTGACGGCGGTATACCCCATGATCTCGCTGCCGCGGCCGTCCATCTCCGCGTTGATCTGCCGCGCGCGGCGCTCTCCGGCCCGCTCAAAAAACATATGCTCGACCAAATGGTGCGTGCCCGGCGTACACTCCGGCACAAACGGAAGCACCACCGAAAACGCCACCGAATGCAGTTGCGGCGCCGCAAACGAAACCAATGTCGCTCCGTTTTCCAAACGCCCGCGCCGTTCCGCCGCCTGTTCCATGTTTTTCTTGCCTCCCGTTCCGTTTCTGTCTATTATAACAGATTTTTTTGCAATAGGCAATCGATCCGCCGCCTCCGCCCGCCAGTGTGCCGCGTCAGTCAGCCGAGGGGATCAGATCCAAAATATCGGCGGCATCGACGGCGGTCCCGTCCTCCAAAACGAGTCGTTTGCCGATCCGATCGATCTTTTTAAGACGGGCAGTCCGCGTTACATACTCCCCGCCTTCTTTGCGTCCGTCCGGCAGAAAATACGTGACGGTCACCGCGGGCATCTCGCGCATCCGCAGCTCGATCTGTGCCAAGACCTCATCCAGTTCGTCTAACCGCGATTCGTCCGGACAAATTTTTTGATCCGTGCGGCGCGCCGTTTCATCGATCGCCTCTCCGTAGCCGGTCAACGCCGCAAACGGGGCGAATTGTGCCGCGCGGTCGGCGGCGGGCATGGGCGGATGCAGTTTGGAGCGGTGGTGCGGCAGATCCAGAATATCGTCGTATCGGCTCATGCTTTGTGCCCTCCGATCTGTTCGTTGCGGCTTTTTGCCGTTGCGCCTTCCTCCAGATTCATTCCCTTGAGAATGGCGTTTTTGCCGTATTTGTTTTTGATCTCCAAGACGGCCTCCTGCCGGCGACGTTCTTTCTCCCGCGCCTTTTTTTCGGCCGCAAGCCGTTCCTCCTCTGCTGCATAGTCCGTAAACATGTCCATCTGCCGCGATGACGCTTCTTCTACCGCGCGTTCATCGGTCACATGCGTCGCCGTAACGGAAAGGCGGCGCACGAGCAGCGCCCGATCGACGATGCGCGCGAACAATTTTTCAGCCGCCCCCGCGATCTGCCTTTCCGAAGAGGTCTTGCCGCCAAGATTCTGCGTTCCGTGCGCGTGTTTCGGAATCTTGCGGCCATATTGATCCAACGTGAAATCCCCCGTATAGTCCGGGTTTTCGACATCGTATCCCACGGTCATCACGATCTGATCGGTGACCAGCCGTTTGGCAACTAGATCCAACGAAAGTTTTTCGGCCATCTCGCGTGCAATCAGCAGCGCCTTTTCGTAAGGATACGGCGCCTGCAAAACCTGGCCGGATCCCAGGCTGTTGGATTCGGGCTTATAGGCCTTGATCTCGGCGATCGTGCACGGCTCCCACCCCCACGCATGATCGATCAGCAGTTCCGCGTTTACACCGAACAGCTTGTAGAGCAGATCTTCATTGTAATAGTCGGTCGTCTTGCCGATCGAACAGCGCGCAATATCCCCCATTGTATACAGGCCGCACGACTCCAGCTTGTCGGCATAGCCTCGGCCCACTCGCCAAAAATCCGTGAGCGGCCGATGCTCCCAAAGCATACGGCGATATTGCCTTTCGTCCAACTCGGCGATCCGCACGCCGTCCGCATCCGCCTCGCTGCGCTTGGCCACGATATCCATGGCGATCTTGCTCAGGTATAGGTTAGTCCCGATCCCCGCCGTCGCCGTGATCCCCGTCTGCCGCAGGACGTCGCGCAAGATCTTTTGTACAAACGCTCGGGCCGTCTGCGTGCCGAGATAGTCGGTCGCGTCGATGAACACCTCGTCCACGGAATACACGTGAATGTCTTCGGGCGCAACGTATTGCAGATAGATCCGATAGATGCGCGTACTGTAATCCATATAATACGCCATGCGCGGTGGCGCGGCGATGTAATCGACGGCAAGCGCAGGATCGCGGCGCAGCGCCGTATCATCGCAAGACTTTCCCGTGAACTTTCCGCCCGGCGCATGTCGGCTGCGCGCGCGGTTCACCTCGCGCACCCGCTGCACGACTTCGAACAGACGCGCACGGCCGCCGATCCCGTACGCTTTGAGCGAAGGAGAAACGGCCAGACAGATGGTCTTTTCCGTGCGACTCTCGTCGGCCACGACCAAATTGGTCGTCAGCGGATCCAGCCCGCGGCACACGCATTCCACGGACGCGTAAAAAGATTTTAAATCGATCGCAATGTAACGCCGCTGCTTCATGCGCCTTCCCTTCCTCGCGGCTGCAACCAGCAGGCATTCCTCGCCGCATCTTTTCCTGCAAATTGTACCAAAAAAATCAAAAAAAGTCAACCGAGACAGTCCCGCCCCGGCCGCCTTGCGGCGAGCCGGAACGGATGATCTTTTCTCTGTTTAGTGTATCCGGATCCGACAAAAACTTGCAGACGGCCGCGATTTTTTTCGGCACGCACGAGGCGGCGGGCAATTTCTTCTGCCCGCCGCCTTAAATCTGCTTTTTTTCGATCGTTTTTGTCGCCGCCAACCCGCTCTTTTCTTGCGCGCCGTCTACGCATCCTCCTCCAAACGATATTCGCCGCAGAGCAGGCGCTTTCGCTGCCCCGCCGCACAAAATTCGGCGATCGTGTTGGGCGGTACCGTGACCAAAAATTGCCGCCGTTTGTCAGGTCCTCGACGGCTCTCCACGCGAAGCAACCCATAGCGAGTTTTGACGGAGCAAGCGCATCGCTCCAATTCCGCAGGCAGATCCGGACAGATCTCCACTTCCCGCATCCCCTTGCGGAAACGGATCCCGCCAAACGCTTTCATCATGTATTCCGTAATAAAGCCGTACATCGCGTGATTGAGCGAATTGGTCAGTTCAAAATCCTCGCAAAGCGCGGTCTGCCCGCAGGCGGCCCAATAGCCGTACGAAGGGTACTCCGTTCGCGTCAGGACCCGGTAGGCTGTCTCCGCCTGCCGTTTTTCGCAAAGCACCGAAAACAAAAATTTTCCGCCCAAAATGCCGCAGTGCGGGGCATAATCATTGCTCTTTAAATACTGCAAAATTTCCTCGGTCCGATCGCAGATACCAAACGCCGTCAGCGCACACATCCCCGTCAAACTCTCTTCGCCCGCATATTTGTTTGCAATGTTTTTGCGCAGTTTCGCCGCCTGCTCCCGATACCCGTCCGCCCGTGCGGGCTGAAAACGATCGCTCAACGCGGCCAGCGTTTGATACATCTCCAGGCAATAGCACGAATCGGTCAGTTCGGTCGGACACACGCGGAAGGAGATCTTTTGCGGATAGTTCCAGTCTCCCAATCCATAACAATACAGTCCCTCGGAATTTTCGTATCCCTGCATATAAGCGGCGTAACGCTGTAAATACGGATACATGCATTCGGCCGTCCGTTCGTCCTCATAAAAATCGTACAGCGCCTTTGTCAGTCGAAACATCGCCACGTCCCAGGCAGGGCCACTCCCCCAGTTATATCCCCAACCGCAGGAAGGGATGATCGCACTGATCTGTCCGCTCGGCCGCATGTTGTCTTGAAAATCGTTGAGCCACTTCTGATACGCCGACTGCATGTCGAAATTGAGAAGACACGTCTCCAGGGTCAGCTGTGCGTCACCTGTCCATCCGTTTTTTTCCCGGTGCGGGCAATCGGTCGGAAAACCGCAATAATTGCTTAAAATCGCGTTGATGGACATCGCATACAGCCGCTCAAGCAACGGATCCGAACACGTCCAAGCGCCGATGCGTTCCAGATCGGTATGCACGAAATGCGCCGTCATCGATGAAATCTGCACCGCTCCGATGACCTGCACATATCGAAAACCGTGGTAGACGAAGCGGGGATGATACCAAAAAGGTTCCGCGCCCAAAGTTACCTCGTCCGTCTGGTAGCGAACGCCCGGATTGAAGATATACATGGAGTTGCTCGCATTGTCGCAGGCGCCGTCACGGACTCTGTCGGAATAGATGAACCGAACGGTGTCCCCTTCCTTGCCGCAAAGCCGCGCGCTGCAATATCCGGACATGTTTTGCCCAAAATCGTAGAGCATCCCCGCAGACGTCTGCTCCGCGGAAACGGGAGCAAAACATTCCGTTTCGCGAATGGGCGGCATCTGCTGGGGCACGAGCCTCCCGCCGGGCGGCGCCACGACGCGCGCCGGGCCGCGATATTCTGTCCTTCGGCGCGCATCCCAGCGCTCTCCCGCACGGATGGCGTTGGCAACGAGCGCCCCGGCGCCGATCTCCCAGCGCTCGTCGGAAACCAAGAGCCCCTCCGGCAGGCGCATCTGCAAGATGAACTTCGGCACGTCGCGCCAGGCCGCTCGGTAAAATCCCCAGGTATCTTTCGTCGTCTGGTTGTACCATCCGTCCCCCAACACCACTTCCAGCACGTTTTCTCCGGCGTACAACCGGCCGGATACGTCAAATGAGGAATACAAAGCGCGCTTATCATACTGGGTAAAGGCCGGCTCCAAAACGCGGTCCGATACGTCTTGTCCGTTGAGCTTGAGCGTGAAAAGCCCCGCGGCGCAAATATGCAAAACGGCTCTCTCCCCGCCTTTGGCCGAAAATCTTCGCCGAAAATACAGCGCGGGCGAGCCGACCGTATCCGTCTCTGCAATAAAATGATCGCCCGAGGAGATCCATTTGGCAGACGGGTCAAACCCCTGCGTCAGGCCGCAGACAAATCGGGCGGGCTCGCTCTCTTGCGTGTAGGCGTCCGTCTCGACGCACAGCGTGTACGTATAGGTTTGTTCCGGACAAAAGGCCGGGCAGTCCTTCGGCTCGAGGTATTGCTCGGCCTGCGCAAAACGCCTTTGATATATGCACGCGCCCGATCCGTCGGAGATCTTCAGCGTGACGGCCCGTTGCTGCGCGCAAGCGCGCAGCCGCCAGGTAAAATACAGACGATCCTCGACGTTCAGCGGAAACGCTTCGCCCAAACAACGCACATCGTAAATTCGATTCATGTTCTATCCTCGCTCGCAAACAAAAAAGCCGCCGCAGCGGCTTTTTTCAGATCGAAAACCAAACAAACGGTTCTCGCAACGCTTTTTCCGCCGTCTCCAACATGCCCATCAAATCGATCGTTTCGCGACTGTCCACCTGCGGGACCCCCGTCGCAAAAAATTCGACCAGATGCTCGATGAAGCGCTGTTGATACCCGTCTTGGATGGTATAGTACCGGGCAGATCCGTCCGGCATCTCCGCCGAAGTGATGAACGGAACGCCGATCGGGTCGTCCGTATGCATCTGGATAAACGTGGCGTAACGCCCTTCCCCGTAGTCGACGATGATGTTGCGGTTTCGGCTGTTCTGTACGGCCATCATGCGCTTGGCGCCCGATTTCATGATCGTACACATCAGTTCAAAAATATGAATGGCGTAAATGTCAAAGCGATAACAGCCGCAGACCATGCAGTTTTTCGCGCCGATCGCGCTGGCTCGATAGTCCTTCATCTCGTCTGCAAATCGCAAGGAGGAAGTAGAATAGAGGGGCGTGCGGTACTTCTCGGCCAATGCAAAGAGCTGAACGGCCGTCGCCTTGTCGGGCGCAAACGTCTTGTCGATGTAGGTACGCTTCCCGCTCTTTAACGCATACTCGGACAACGCGTAATGCAATTCCGGATTATCCGGAGAAAGCACGACGATATAATCGGATTTGTCAACCAATTCTTCCACGGAATTGCACCGCTCCACTTTGTGCGCCGCGCACCACTGGTCGGTCGTGACCCCGTCGTACGGAGATACTTCTTGCTTGGCATACGCATAGCAAACTTGTAACCCAAGCTCCTTCGCCCGCGCATTTTCGGCCAACATGCTCGGGTAATTATTGGCATGCCATTCGCTCAAAAAATTGTCGATAAACCCGATCTTCTTCATAAAATCTGCCTCCTTTTCGATTTGTTCGGTTTGTACCGCCTCATTCCAAAAACACGGGCTTTCCGGTTTTCCCGCTCTCGTACATTGCCCCGATGAGCCGCTGGATCTTGAGCGCCTCTCGCCCGCTGATCTCCAGCGGTTCCAACCCTTGCACCGCGCGGTAGAACTGCCGGATCTGTTTGATGTGCTGGAACCCCCAGTAGTCCTTGCCCCCATCGTATTGGATCTCGGAACCCGATTCCACCACCGTTTCCTGCGTTCCGTCGTTGAACGTGATCTGCGCGTCGTCGTAGGTCAGCACTGCCTTCCCTTTTTCGCAAAACAGGCGGATCTCGATGGGTTCGTCGCAACCGTAATTGTTCATGCAATAGAAACCGTAACGCACTCCGTTGCGATAAGTGATCAACCCTTCCGCGCTGTCCTCCACGTCAACCAATTTATGCCCGCGGTTGGCGATCGAAACGTCTACTTTGACGGGGGTATCCTGGATGAACCAGTTGACCAGGTCCATGGAATGGATCGCCTGGTCGATGATCACTCCGCCGCCTTCTTTATCCCACGTTCCCTTCCAGTCTGACTCGGCATAGTAGCTGTCCGGCCTTGTCCAAGTCAGCGTGGAGCGGGCGGAAAGGATCTTGCCCAGCCGCCCGTCGTTGAGTGCCCGCTTGACCAGCTGTGCGGATTTGTTATAACGACATTGCAGAATGACGCCATACAGCACGTTGAGGCGCTCCGCCAGCTCCACGCACCGAAGCCCGGACCGGTAATCGATCGACATGGGCTTTTCAGACAATACGTTGACCCCGTGGCTGATCGCGTACGACGAAACGATCGGATGCAGATAGTGCGGAATGCACACGTGTACCGCATCCAATTTTTCTTTGGCGAGCATCTCCTTATAGTCGGTATAGGCGCGTACATGGTACTTTTTGGCGGCGGCCTCCGCCCGCTCCGCGCGGATGTCGCAAACCGCCAGCAATTCGGATTCGTCCAACACTGTCGCCGGCACAATGTGCATCGGCAGGATCCTCCCGCATCCGATGATCCCGACTTTTACTTTTTTCTTCATATCCTCATGATCCCGTCAAAATTTCAACTCGCTCTTCTGCTCGGCTGACCGATAGAGCGAATCCAACAGTTTGGCCGATTCGAGTATGTTGTCGATATACGTTTTGGTATGCTCTCCCGTGCGGACAGCCGTAAAAAAGGCCGCGTCTTCGCATTGAATCTGGTTGGGGATGTTATAGCTGTAATTGATCTTTTCAAGCACGCCGTCTTCGTTGGAGGTATAGAAGGTAAAATGCCCGCCGTAACTCAGACGCGCCCCGCCCTTGTCGCCGAGGAAATCGATGAACATTTCATCCTCGCCGATATTCTGCGCCCACGCGCCGTTAAAAGAGATGGACGCTTTGTCGGTGCGGATATATCCCGTGATGAAATCGTCTACGTCGTTGGTCCCTGTCTCGATGTTGGCGGTATCTTCTGCCCACATGCTCAGGTATGAATAGGACTTCATATCTTTGGCCATCTCGTTGTAGGCGTCGCAGGTGACCGTTTTCAACTTCGCGCCGCCCAAAATATACAGGATCAAATCCAAAAAATGAATGCCCCAGTCGATCAAAACGCCGCCGCCGGCTTCGGCTTTTGTCGTAAACGCGCCGCCCAGCCCGGGAATGCACCGATAACTGCGGAAAGAACAATATACGTGATAAATATTCCCGAACTTCCCCGCTCGATTCATCTGCTCGAGCATCTCGACCGATTTATTGTAGCGGTTGCAGACACCGATGTTCAATATACGCCCCTGCTTGCGCGCTTCCTCCGCCATCTCGCAGGATAAAGCGTAATTGACCGTGATCGGCTTTTCGCAAAACACATGCTTCTTGGCGCGTAGCGCGTCCATCGTGATCACATAATGCGCATAGTTGGGCGTCAGCACGAATACGGCTTCCACTTCCGGGTCCGCCAAAGCCTCTTTGTAGTCGGTGATCACCTGTTCGACCAAGCCCGGGTACTCCTGGCGCTTTTGCTCCGCTTTCGAGCGAATCAGGTCGCAAGCGTATTTGACCCTGACACGATCCGCCAGCGCGGCAAATGCGGGGAAATGCCCGTTTGTCGCAATGCGTCCGCAACCGATAACCGCGATGCAAATTTTTTCGTTCATAATCCATCTCCTTAAAATAAAGCAAACTCTTTCTGCCGTATGATTACGCTTCGCCGTAGACAGGGCGAAGGGCATAGACTTCCACCTTGCGGATCATCGTATTCGGACCGTCGGCCACCAACGAAACCGCAAATTCATCCTTTTCATGAAAGGTAAACACGCTGTACCACTGCCTTCCCTCGTTGACATACACGTCCAGCACAGACACATCCTTGACAATGCGCACCTCGTTGCACCTCTCCAGCCGGAGCGTCTTGACCGTGTGCCGCAGCGTCTCGTCGGCATGCGTCAGGTCGATGTGCAGCGCTCTTTCTTCCGGACGGAACAAAAAGCGCAACCGGTTTTTCTCGTTGTACAGCATCAGCGTAAAGGCATCCGTTTTGTCGCAGTCAAATTGCAGCGAAAGATCCCAAAGCGCCCCCATCTGCGGCGCAAGCGTATCACTGCCGCGCAAATTTTCCCTGCATGCGACCGGAATGCGAAGCGCCTCCAGCTCCTTGACCGGATAAGCGGACACAAAATACGCACCGTTTTCCCGCGTCAGCCGCAGTTCGTGCGGCAAAGACAACGCACCGTTGTATGGTTTTCCCGCAATTTCCCGCGCCGAATCGTCCATCAGCCAAAACAGCGCGACGCGACGCCCGTTCAATTCCCCGGCAAACGTCTGCATGGCATACGGCTCGCCGCGATGCACAAAAAAATCAGAACAACGTACGAACGTCTGCCGCGGGCCTTGCGGCACAAAGGTATATTTCCCGTCTTCCAAACGCAGATCGCCGACGATATAAAACAGTCCTCCCCCCGACAGGACCCATTTTTGTTCCCCGTTTTCCGCCGACAGCGGAAACAGATCCGGGCATTCCGTATACAGCGAAGGCGCAAACGGGTCGTTGTCCGGCAAATACCGCTGCAAGACGAGCAGTTGCCGCACGATGGCCGGATCGCGGGCGCAGACATTTTGCACCTCGGACTGGAACTCCCAATCGAGCAGATTGCGCGACGCAAACAGGCGCGCCTTTCCTCCGCCAATGATCATCAGCCAAGTATCCGTTCCGGGGTATCGGAATACTTTTGGATCTCGAAACCCATTGACTCCGTATTCGTCTCCGCGGTTTTCCACAATCGGCCGGGCCAATGTTTTCCAACACTTCCCGTCGTCCGAATAAGCCGCAGCCACCGACTCATGCTTGGTGCAAAGATCGTGCGCGGTATAAAACGAAAGGATCTTCGCGCTGTCTTGCGCGAACAGACCGCTCACGTTTTCCTCGTCGAGCACCGAACATCCCGAAAACGCTACGCCGCGTTCATCGGGAAAGATCACGATCTCGCCCTCCCGCAGGGCACAAAGATCCGTCCCCTGCGCATGCCGCCAGCAGACATTCAGGTCGCAGCGGACATCCCGCTGGTATTGAAAGCATACATGATAAATGCCTGCGCGCGCATCATAGACCAGTCCGTTCGGGTCATTGAGATAGCCGCTCTGCGGCGTAAAATGCAGGCGCGGTCTGTGCAAAAACGGTCCTTTCAAAGTTTCCCCCGGATAAATTCGATCCCTTGCAGGATATCCCGCTCCGGCTGCGCACCCGCTTCACGTTCGATGGTCAGATACCCGTCAAACCCGATCTCGCGCAGTGCGCGCAGATACGCATCCCAATTCACGTCGCCCGTTCCGATCGGCAATTCCTCAAATCCGGTGCAGGCGTTGAGTTCCTCCACCCCGCCCTTAGCAAAAGCATGGTACACCGCGGTGGGGTCCAAATTTTTGTCGAGCATGCGCCCGTCCTTCAGGTGCGTATGTACGATGTATTCTTGCAACAGATACACGGCCTCCACGGCATCCTGTCCTGTGACCATGGTAAAATTGGCCGGATCGAGATTGACTCCTACGCCGCCTTCGGTATCGTCTAAAAACGCTTTCAATACCGCCGCCTTTTCCGGGCCGGTCTCGATCGCCAGCGTCACGCCCTTTTGCGCGGCGTATTTTCCGCATGCGCGCAGGGCCTCCAACATGACCGCATACCGCGGATTTTTCTTGTCGGCAGGGATGACGCCGATGTGCGTGGTGACGACGTTGGTCCCGAATTCGACGGCTAAATCGACGATCGCCTTCGTCTTTTCGATCCGCGCGGGATTATCCGCCGCGATTTCGAATCCGAATCCGCCCATGTCGCCGCACAGAGCGCTGACTTCCAGGCCGTTGGCACGCAATCGTTCTTGATAAAAGGCCTTTTGCTCTCGCGTCAGCCGCTCGGGACTAAAGGAGCCCGTCGTCGCATAAATTTGCACCCCGTCCAGGCCTAATTTTCGGGCGCTGTCTAAAGCCTCCTCGAGCGTGGGCTTTTTCAGACAGTCTGTAATAACACCTAATTTCATCCTTACCTCCTTTCCTGCGGGGCATCCCGCATTTCACGAATCATCGAAGCAACCAAACAGTTCCAACTGAAAAAATCATGGTGCAGGATCGGCTCCCCCGTATCGGGATGATACGACTCGCTCATGCTGCCCTGCCGCCGAATATCCGCAGCAAGACAATCGACGGTCTTTTGCATGATCTGCCCCGCCGTATCGCGGTATCCGTATTGCAGCATTCCGCGAAAGACCGCATAGTTGGCGACCGTCCAAACCGCGCCCAACCAGTTGGACGGGTTGCCCGACGGGGTCAGGTCGTACATCTTTTCGTCGCGGGCGACCGTCCGCACGCCGCAGGGAGCATTGAGCGGCGAAGTCGCAAAATCGTGCGCCATGCGCTCCGCCTGCTGCGGCGTCGCGATATTGCACAACAACGGAAGATAACAGCCCCAAAATTTGATCTTCAGCGGCATCGTCTTCCAAAAAGCGGGAAGCCCGTGCTGAAAATGCTCCGTTCGGTAGGTGTGAACTTGAATATCCTGCGAATAGAACAGCCCGGTATATTCGTCCCACATCTCTTCGCGGATCGCGGTTACGAGCGCCGCCTCCTCCCGCGCCCAGGCAGAAACGTTTTGCCCTTTTTCGGTCAAAATGCGGATCAGCGCCCGGTATTCGGAAACCATAAAACTGTTCAAAAACACATCCGCTGCGGAATTGCGCGGCCGACCGAAAACCGTGGGATTGTTGTCTCCGCCGATCATCACATCATCCCGCCAAAAATACAGGCCGCTCTTTGCGTCAAACTGATTTTCTCGATAATACTGCAGGTAGCGGATGAGCTTTGTTTCCGGGACCCAGGCAAAGTCGTTGCCGCACTCGCTCGCCAAAAGCGCTGCCTGGCATAAAAACGGCTTATGGGTGTTTTGCACATTCGGGCGAACGGCATACGAATCGTTTTCGTAATCGGCCCGCAACAGAATGGGCACAAATCCGTCCGCCTCTTGAAAATCTAAAAAATTCAGCACGTTCCCGCGGGCTGCCGCACAAAGGCGCGCCTTCTGCGTGCCGTAATCGAACCCGGGCTCGCCTTGGAGAAGCTCGCACAGGTCGCGGAGAGAATAGACGTACCAATAGGAATCCCAGTCCCAAAGCGTATTCGCATAGGCAAGCCCGGGTTCGACATAAGCATAGCGCAGTTTGTATTGCGGAGACCGGATCGACAAAAAGGCTTTGTCTTTCAGATAGTCTAAAATTGTGCGTTGCGCGGCGCCGATATCCATTCTCTCCCTCCCTTCTTTTCCTTTAGGCTTTGTTTGACAAAACCGTAAAGCTCATCGGCGGCAAAACCACATAGGCCACGCCGTCCGAGGTGTCCAGCGTATCATAGGCTTCCGGCAGCTCGACTTTTCGATCGGCAGGGATGAGCGACTCGGTGATCTTATACGCCGCGAGCGAATTCGGCCGATCCTCCGCCGCGTTGACGACGGCGACCTTTTTCGTGCTGGCGCCATTATTGGCGATCATGTACGACCACGAACCGTCCGGCAGTTTAAAGGCGATCATCATCACGTCGCTGTCTTCCGATTCGATCGGATAGATCTCGCTGCCGATGTCGGTGTATTTGCAGATCAAGCCCCAGAAATAATATTCCGGATGCGCTTTCCATGCATTGTCTCGGTACATCCACAGGCCCATTGTATGGACATATGCGTTGGTGAAGAAAGTGTCGCCGAGAATGTAGTGGTTCATCGCACACACGCCGCTCTGCACCGCCGCGATCATAAACCGCGCAATATACATGCCGGCCGTATAATCGTCGATATCCGTCTTATTGACGGCATCCAGGAAATGCAGGCCCTGGCAGAACTCGGACATGACCAAACCCTTTCCATATTTCTCGCAAACTTTCATGATGTCTTCGAAGTAGAACTCGGCGGCTTCAAATTCGCTGTCGTTATCCCAAAGATAGTTGCCCACGCCAAATATATCGTAAATGTCCGTCATGACGGCCTGTTCCTCTTCGAACCACTTGACCTGGTTGCACATGTTGGAGGTGCCGATGAAGCGGGTCTTTTCCAGCAGGCCGTCTTTCTCCAGTCGGTCGCGGATCACTTGGCAGCACTCCACATAATCCGGCCAACTGATCACGTTTTGATCGTTCATGAACATTTCGGCGATGACGCTGAATCCCCAAATGCAGGTATATCCCTTCTCGTTGATCAGATAATCCAGCCCCACCGCGATGTTTTCCGCGTATTCGGCATAACCGTCAAAATCTTCCGTCTTGCGCGGCGCCGAAACCCAGCCGATCTCATCATAGCCCAGCCAGCTTCCGCTGTATTTCCCGTCGTAGGACGAAAAGGTCGTATAGGCGCCGTACCAGCTCAAATCGACGTGAATGTCGTATTTTTCGCAGATGTCCAGGATCTTGTACAGAGCCTGCATCTCGACGCACTCGAAATCTACGTCCGGCGAGTCGTAATCAAAGACGTTCGGATCGTCGTTGTCGTTGTCCCGTTCAAAAAATTCCGGGAAAAATTTGATGCGCGTATATTGCAGGTTCATGTCTGCAATGCGCTGTTCCAGCATTTCTTCTTCGGTGGACGAGAGATTGTTCCACGGCATGTAGACGTCGGTATCGATCTGCGCCCCGAATCCTTCCGTCGTATAGTTGATCTTTTCTCCAATATCATAGCGGGTATAGTTGCTGTTCACTTCGATCTCGCCACCGGGTTGATCGGTATCCGGGTTGCAGGCTACCATCGAAAAGACCATCAACAACGCCATGACTGTGCATATGATTTTTTTCATAGTTTTCCCCTTCTGTTTGAAATTGGTTCGCGCGTTGCGTGAACGGGCGGCCTGCGGTTCCCGTGCAGGCCGCCGCCACCGCCTTATGCCTTATCGGAGAGCACGACAAACGAGTTCGGCGAAAGCACGATGTGTACCACGCCCCCTTCGTTGGATACCTCCGAAGACTTTTCGATCAATTCCAACGCACCGTCTTCAGGATACGAAGAACCGCTCAGCTTGTAGACATTCAGCGTTTGCGGCGCATCCCCTCGCGTATTGACGATGGCGATCTTTTTGTTGCTCGACGAGTTGTTGGCGGCCATGTACGACCAGGACCCGTCCGGCAATCGGAAAGCGACCGCACATACGTTGGGATCGGAAGACTCGATCGGATAAATTTCGCTGCCAAAGTCCGTATAGCGACAGATCAGCGACCAGCTGTACCAGACCGGTTTTGCCTTCCAATCTTCATGACGGAAACGGAACAACCCCAGCTCGTTCAGCGAGCCGTCGTAATAACAGTCGCTGAAAACAAAGTATTTGATGTTGGTGCATCCGCCGTTGACCATATTGATCATAAACCGCGCCATAAAGAGCGCGCGCTCGTATTTATCCGAGTCGGAATTGCTGACTGCCGTTTCAAAATTGCTGGTACCGCTCTCCGCAATTCCCCAGCTGATGCCGTAGCGGTCGCATACGGCCGTATAATTCTGCGCAAATGCCAGCATTTCCTCGTTTTGCGAATCATTGTTGAACGGATATACCGACGACGTTGCCTTCTCGTATTCATAATGCGACAAATACGTCTGTTCGTACCGCTCCGGATTGTTGCCATAATCGGCCGGCCCCGAGAACAGGATCTTGTCGCGAATGCCGTATTTTTCCAAATTGGCACGGACCAGCGAACAGATCTCCCCGTACTGCGCCATGTCGTGAATCACGCCTTCCGGCTCCGGAAACAGGCTGTACTCGTACAGGCAGGTGTAGTTCTTTTCGTTGATCAAATAATTTAGGCACGCCGCGACCGATTCCGCGAATTCTTCGTTGGGATGATCGGTTCGGACGGGAGGATTGACCCAGTTCGTAATGCCCGGCTCCCCATAGTTTCCGCCCAGCCAGCTTCCCGTCACCAGCCCGTCTTGCGATTGGAAGGTCGTCCGGCAGCCGTACCAGCTCAGATCCACCTTTACGTCGTTTTTTTCGAACACGTCCAAAAGTTTGTACAGATAATTCATTTCGATCGAATCGAAATCGACGTTTTCGGAGTCATAGTCAAAGACGTTCGGATCATCGTTGTCGTTGCCGCGTTCATACATCTCCGGATAAAAACGAATCCGTACATTTTGCAGATTCATTTTCTCCAACGCGTCCACCTGGATCTGCCACTCCGCTTCGGTCAAGCCGTTTTGGCTCTCGACAATGCAGGTATCAAACTGCGTGCCAAATCCTTCGGTTTTTCTGCCATTGCTTTCGCGGATATCCAGCCGCGTATAGCCAGCCTGAATGTTCACTTCGCCTTCTCCCTTTTCCTCGGGCGGATCTTTTTTCTCAGCGCACGCAACGACCGAAAGGCTCAGCATCGTCGCGAGAACGACCGCCGCAATTTTTCTGATCGTTTTCATGGGCTCAATGCTCCTTTTTCCGCAATAAGACCGCGCCGCTCAAGAGCAAAATTGCCGAAAGTCCTGCGAGAGAAACCGCGACCGAGGATCCGCAGCCGCCCTTATCCCCGGAAGGATCGCCAGAGCCGTCTGTTTCGTCCGTTTCTCCGCCCACAACGCGGAAGGTGACATACGTCACCGCGGATTTCCCGTCTTCGTTGGTCGCGATGAAGTCAATGTCATAATTTCCCGCCTTGTCCGGCGTCCAGACCCAGAACCCGTTGCGAATGGCGCCGATGTCTTCGCCGCCGCACTGGATGGCATATTGCAGCTCATCGTCGCCCTCATAGCTGAACAATTCCGACAGCTTGACTTCGATCTCGTACCCGGCTTCGTAACTCGCTTCCGGCGAGAAATTCACGCTTTCGATGTCGAATTGCGGCTTGGGCGCGATGGTATACGGATCCTGATTGCCGTCGTCATACGACGTGATTTGAATTTTGTCGATCTGCACATAGCAGTCGGTTTGTGCCGTGTCCATCCCAACCGGGAAGTCGCTGCCCGACCAGAAACCGAGATAGCCCGAAGTATTGCTGAAATCGCAATCTTCATAGCGCCCCAACC
>CALVHT010000006.1 GCA_944328645.1 uncultured Clostridia bacterium | reverse complement strand
GAAAGGATCTCCGGCTTTTTGTTGCCCTTGCCCAGTTCTGCTTCCATATCCTTGACGACTTCGGGAATGCGCTTGTCCCCCGCGTGCTTATGGAAAGATTCGAACAGGTCGAGTTCGCTGTTCTCTTCGATCTCCACGCCTAAATTGTACAGCTGCTGAATGGGCGCGTTGCACGCGAGAAAGTTCATGGGGCGAGGCCCGAAAGAGATGATCTTCAAGTGTTTCAACGCATACACGGCGCGGGCGACGGGCAAAAATTCGTGCAGCATGTCCGCGCACTCCTCCGCATCCCCCACGGGATATTCGGGGATGTACGCCTTCACGCCGCGAAGTTTTAAGTTATACGACGCGTTCAGCATGCCGCAGTACGCGTCTCCGCGCGAACTTGCGAGCGTGGGGATATCTTCTTCCGCCGCGGCAAAAAACAGCACCGCGCCGCCGACCTCGGCGGCAAACTCTTTGGCGAGCATGGTCTCCGAAATTTCGGGCCCGAAGTTGCCAAGATACACCGCCAAAGCGTTGCAGCCTGCCTTTTTGATATCGGAAAGCGCCTGCTTCATATGGATTTCGCTCTCCACGATGCACACGGGGCATTCGTAAATATTTTCTTTGCCGTATTTCTTTTCGTACGCCGCAACCAGCGCTTTGCGCCGATTGACCGACAGACTTTCGGGAAAACAGTCGCGCGAGACCGCGACAATGCCGACTTTGATCTTGGGAATATTGATCATCGAATTCTCCTCCGCTATATTTTTAAATAACAAAGCGCCAGTTTGGCAAACAAATCAGAGAACGCCAAAGGCACATTTACCGAACGATAGACTCGAATAACGCGCTCTTTTCTTTTTCCCGGCGCGTATGTTGCATCTTCTTGAATGTACGGGGCAGGAACCTCGTCAAAACACGAATCCCCTCTCTCCAAAAGCACGCTGACAGTAGGATTATCTCCTAAAATCCATGTTTCCGGAAGGAAGGTTTTATCTATCCCCCTAATAGAACGGGATGTTTCGATAAGCTGTTCAAATAAATATTTTCCGATTTTACCGCACGGAGCAACCTTCCATGCCAGTTCCGAAAAACTTACTTCCATCGTACGATAAACGTTTGCAGGAATTTGCCACAACGGAATATCGCTTCCAAAAATTATATTGGCAGCCAAAATGTCTTGGCAAAGGTTAAATTCGCACTCTCCTTGAGGATATGCCCCGCCGCCGATCCAAACAGCCGTCAACCTGCCAGCGATCCGCGGCTCTTTCAGATAAGCAATGGCAAGATCGGTGATCGCACCCAAAAAGCAGACATACAACGGGCGCGCATCCTCTTTCATCGCTTCCTGGACAATAAAATCTGCCCCATCACTTTTCGGAAGATCTTTTGCGGCGCTTAATTCGTAGCGACTGCCCCGAAAAAGCGGAATATCGTCTATTTCCGCAAGCGAGAGTATCTTTTCCCCTTCTTTATAACTCATCTCCATCGTTTTTCCGCGGCGGGAAAGCATGCTCAGCAGATCATCGCCAAACCTTCCGGTTTCGCCTTTTGCCGCACATTCCTCTGCCAAACGGGGAAACCATTCAAAATGCCCGGCAATTACCCCAAGCACTTCTTCGCTCGGTGACAGGAGATGATGCATAAGCGCATATTGATCATCAGCCTCGTTCTTTAAATCGCTATGAACTATAACGCGCTTACGCTTTTCAAACGGAATTACAAACCCGAGGTTATTGAGGATTTCTTCCCTTTTCATGTTCTTTTCTCCAAAAAATGAACGGCACGGGTCGTTTTTTCTTCTATCTCTTTCGCGTTCCCTTTCATCATCCAGCTTCCGCCGCAGGCAAATATTTTGGGAAAGGAAAGATATTCGTTGACGTTTTCCAAGCTCACCCCGCCCGTAGGCATAAACCGAACCTGCGGAAACGCCGCGCTTAAAGATTTTATTGTTTTCAGTCCTCCAAAACTTTCCGCAGGGAAGAATTTGAGACACGTCAATCCGAGCGAGATCGCTTTTATGATCTCGGACGGGGTTACCGCTCCGGGCAAATACAGTGCGCGCCTTTGCATACACAAAAAGCCTGCTTCTTCAGAGAGTCCGGGAGAGACGATAAACTTTGCCCCCGCCGCAAGAGCCCGCGTGCATTGTTCGCCGCCAATGACCGTTCCCGCGCCGATGAGCATTTGCGGAAACTTTTTTGCCGCAAGTCGGATCGCTTCTTCCGCGCAATCGGTGCGAAAACAAATTTCCGCCACGGGAAGTCCGCCGCGGCACAGCGCGCCGAGCATGCCTTCCGCATCCTCGATTCTTTGGATCGTTACCACGGGAACGATCTTAAACTGTTCTATTTTCTGCAATACGTTATCCATTTTTTTTCACCGCCTCGAACAGTCCGTTCAAATACGCCGCACCTAAAGCGCGGTCGTACAATCCGTACCCCGGTTTTCCTTCCTCGCCCCAGATATTTCTTCCGTGATCGGGACGCACGTACCCGTCAAAGCCGTTTTTGACAAGCGCTTTGACGATGGCGTAAATATCCACGTTGCCGTCCGCCGTCCTGTGCCCGTTTTCGTAAAAGTCCGTTTCGTTGACAAACTTCAACTGCCTTAAATGCGCAAAGTAAATGCGGCTCGCATACTTTGCCGCCATCTTCGGAAGGTCGTTGAACCTGCCCGCACCCAGGCTCCCCGCGCAGAAAGTGATGCCGTTGTGCTTGTTCGGCACCGCCGCAAACAGTTTATCGTAATCCTCTTGCCTTCCTACGATGCGCGGAAGGCCGAAGATATCCCACGGCGGATCGTCGGGATGGATCGCCATGTCGATCCCCGTCTCGTCGCACGCGGGCAGAATGCCATTTAAAAAATATACGAGGTTTTCGAACAGGGCTTCGTGCGTCATGCCCTCATATTCTTCGAGCAAACCGTTCAACTGTTCAGGCGTGTAGCTCTCATCCCATCCCGGAAGGCGCAAATTTTTCTTATCCAGTTTCTGAAAGTCCGACTCTTTATACGCAAGACACACCGCGCCATTCTCCTGCACGAAATGTAAATCGGTACGGAACCAGTCGAACACAGGCATAAAGTTGTAACAGATACACTTTACCCCATATTTGCCGAGATTTCTTATCGTCTGCGCATAGTTTGCAATAAGTCTGTCGCGGGAAGGCTTGCCCAGCTTGATGTCCTCATGCACGGGTACCGACTCGATGACTTCCATCGAAAGCCCCGCCTTATCGCACAATTCTTTCAGATGTGAAATTTTTTCCTCTTCCCAAACTTCCCCCACGGGTGTATCGTACACCGCTGTAACGACGCCGCTCATGCCGGGAATTTGCTTTATGTACAGCAAGGAAATACTGTCTGTTTCCCCGTACCAGCGAAAAGTCATTTTCATAGACCGAGCGCTCCTTGTATGTTTTTATAACAGATGTTTTGGGCTATTTGTTTTGCCGCCGCCAAATCGTACTCCCCTTTTTCAACGAGGTTGCCCAAACAGTCCGAAAGAATGCGACGGAAAAAATCGAACCGCGCATAGGAAGAGAAGGAGCGGCTGTCCGTCAACATCCCGTAATTTGTGCCGAGCGCCGAATACTCGGCAATCGTCGAAAGGTTCTTTCGAATCCCCTGCACCGTATCGTTGAACCACCACGCTGCGCCCATTTTGACGTGCCGGAAAGCACCCGTAAGAACTGCAAGCGCGGAAAGTTCTGTATCGTTTAAGGTATAAAGAATGGTCTCAGGGCGCTCCTCGTCCGAAAGCTGACGGAAAAACTCGATGACGTCCTCGATGCGCGAACCGTCCGCGATGACGTCAAACCCCGCGTCCGCACCGCACGCTTTATACATTTTTTCATTGACGTTGCGCGTTACCGCAAAGTGCAGCTGCATAACAACGCCATATTTTTTATAAAGTCTGGCAAGTTCGACGAGGACATACCCGAACAGCGCTTCGTGGTAGTCCTTAGAAAGCTCCCTGCGTTTTTGGAATATATTTTCCGCCTCCGCCGCAGAAACATACCGCGTTGTAGGAAAGCGCAAAAATCCGTGGTCGGATATTTTACAGCCGTGCGACACAAAGTATTGCAGCCGCTCCTCCGCCGCCCTAAGAAGATCGGCAAGCGTTTTGATCTCGTACCCCACCGTTTTGCCCAGTTTTTGCAGGTACATATCCTCAAATTTCAACATTTGATCGGGGCGGAAGGTAGGCGCGACCACCGTATTGCCGTATTTTCCGTGCGAAGAAAGATCATCGCAAGGATCGTCCGTCGTGGCGACGTACTCCACTTTGTACTGCGCCAAAAGCGAGGATACGCTGATATCTTTTAACTTTTCGTTTGCCTGTTTATAAATTCTTTCCGCGCTCTCGCCGTTGAGCGGCTCTTCTATGCCGAAGATCTGTTTTAGTTCCAAATGCGTCCAGTAATAGAGAGGATTGCCCGCAAGGTTGGGCAAAATCTCTGCATACTTTACAAACTTATCATGATAGCACGCCTTGCCAGTGATGTACTCTTCGTCCACCACGCAAAGGCGCATGGCGCGCCACTTGTAATGATCGCCCGAAAGCCACAATTCCCCGATGTCCGAAAAGGTTGTATCATCCTTTATTTTGTTTTGGTCGAGGTGGCAATGGTAATCAATGATGGGCAAGTCTTTTACTTCCCTGTAGATTTCTCGCGAGCTGTCCGTGTACAGAAGAAGATCTTCGCCGAAAAACTTCTGCATATCACACCCCGCTGTACGCCGAAAATCCGCCGTCTACGGGAATGACGGTACCCGTCACAAACCCGCTCGCGGTATCGTCTGCCAGCCACAGGAGCGCACCCGTAAGGTCGGAGATCTCCCCGAACTTTTTCATGGGTGTCGCTGCTAGAATCTTAGCTGTGCGCGCCGTAGGATTGCCTTTCTCGTCAAAGAGAAGGCTTCTATTTTGGTTGGTCACAAAAAATCCCGGAGCGATGGCATTTACGCGGATGTTACAGGGTGCAAAATGCACCGCAAGCCACTGTGTGAAGTTGGAAATGCCAGCTTTTGCCGCAGAATACGCGGGAATCTTTGTAAGAGGTCGGTATGCGTTCATGCTGGAAATGTTGATGATGTTTCCACCCGTTTTCACCATATCCGCCGCAAATACCTGCGTGACCAAAAACGCCGTGGTGATGTTGAGATCGAACACAAATTTGATCCCGCTTTCTTCCAGTTTAAAAAAGTTTTTAATGTCCGCATCCATATCAGGAGACATGGTCTCATTCTCGCACGTGGCGCGCGGATTATTGCCGCCCGCACCGTTGATGAGGAAATTCACTTTCCCGAACGATCCCTCGATCGCATCCTTCGCGGCAACGATGCTTTCTTTATTCAGACAGTCGCACCGCACGGCAATGGCGTTTTCGCCGATCTCGTCGGCAATTTGTTTTGCCGCATCGAAGTTGATGTCCAAAAGCGCCACTTTTGCGCCGCACTCAGCAAGTGCCCGCGCAAATTCGCCGCAGATGACCCCGCCCGCGCCCGTGATCGCACAGACTTTCTCTTTCAGATCTACTGTAAACGGCAACTTCATTTTGTTTCCTCCTCCACAAAAAAAGTTCTGAATGCATACAAGCTGTTTTTAGGGCATCTTTGCAATGTTATTCTGTCCACACCGATCAACCCGAATTGCATGGCAAAGCCCTTTTGCCACTCGAAATTATCCAAAAGCGACCAATAAAAATACCCTTTTACAGGTACGCCCTTCGCTCTTGCCGCCTTTACGCTTTCCGCCGCCTTCTCCAAAAACGCGACACGCTCTTTATCGTCTTGCGTTGCGATCCCGTTTTCGGTGACAAGCAGTTCCCCTGCATATTTCTCCGCGACGCGGCAAAGAACATTCCCGATCGCCTGCGGGTAATTTTCATACCCCATCTGCGTGATCGGCGCCCCTTGCGGCGGAGGAAGCGAACCCGTCTCGTCAAACCGTTTGCGAGTATAACACTGCACCCCGAGAAAATCGTCCTTACGGACAGAATCGAGATAGCGCAAAAACTCATTCTCCCACGCCTGCGCGGCAAGCTGTTCGCCGCCCTGCAAAACCTGGATATCATGCAACGAAAGCGTCAAGCCGATCTTCAGATGCGGGCATACGGCGCGCATTGCATCGCGCGCCGCTTCATGCGCACGCATGACGATGCGATCGCCCTCTTCGCTGCGCACGGACAAAAACACGTTGACGTCGCCCTCGCAGCCGAACGCCGCCCTTTCCTCCGCCTTTGCAAGCGCCCGTACATCGACTGCCTGCGAACGCAGACCGACCTGCACATCGGACATACGGCGCAAAATATCCTTGGCAAGCGAAGCAAGCTGCAAGCCCATGTTTGCCTCGTTGATCGTGCAGACATAGCCCATCAGATCGCCCAACGCTTCCGCCATGCGCCTGCAATAATCGGCAAAATACCCGATCGTCTTTTCCGATTCCCATCCGCCCTCGCCTATCAGCCATTTGGGGCTGGAAAAGTGATGCATAGTCACGAGCGGCTCAACGCCGTACCGGCGGCAACAAAGAAGGACATCCCTGTAATGGGCGATCTCTTTTTCGTCAAATACGCCCTTTTCGGGCTGGATCCTCGCCCACTCTATCCCGAAACGATAGGCGTTCAGCCCCGCTTCCGAGAGCAGGCGGATGTCCTCTTCAAACCGATGATAATGGTCGCACGCCGCACCGGACGGCTCAATAAAACTTGTATGCGGCAGATGCTCCAACGTCCAAAAATCGCTGTTTACGTTGTTTCCTTCCACCTGGTGCGGAGCGGTCGCAGCGCCCAAAAAAAAGTGATCCATACTCTTTTCCTCCTATCGCAGGGTAAAACCGATCAGATCTGCCGCACCTTTCCCCGTAAAACAAAAATACAGCGGTATCTTTTCCCCCGTTCCTGCCAACGGAACCGAAAACTCTTTCTCCTGTCCGCTGACAAATACGTCCGCACAGGCGAGCACGGTTTTTCCGTCTGTCACCGTCATTTTTCCCTCCGCGTTGCCGCGAACAAGAATACCGATCTCCCGCGTTTTACGAAGATCGAAATATTTGAAGCCCGCAACGCTTCCGTCTTGCAGATTTGCGATGAATTGCTCTTCGCCGCTTTCTCGGTCTTTTCCTCTTTGCGTAAAGAAAGGGGCATCCTCTCCCGCGGCTTCGGAAAAGCAGGCGCCGTCTTTGGAATATAACCGACAGGCGATGTATGCGGGATAATATCCCTCTCCCCGAAGCGGCGCATTGTTCAGCCCGCAGCTCGTCATCTCTGCCTGCAAAAAGAGGCCGTCTTTATTCATTTCTATCCTTTCCGCACACGCCTGACGGGAATAACTGCTTCGGTTGGTATGGCGATGATAAAAAATATACCATTGCCCGCCGATCCTCACAAGTCCGCCGTGGTTGTTGCCCATGTAGTTGACTGCCTGTCTGCATTGTCTGCCCTCTATGCCCACGTCGCCGTTGCTGACAAGCACGCCCTTGCAGACAAAGCCGCGGTCGGGGCGGTCTGAAATCGCATAGCAAAGTTCATGGCCGTACGTCGAGGAATAGACAAAATAATATCGATCCCCGATTTTACGGATGGAACTCGCCTCAAAAAAGGGATGCTGTTCAAAAGAGGTTCCCTCCGAACAGCAGACACCGGGAGCAATACGCACGGGTTCGCCCTTTACGGTGAGCATATCTGCATCCAATTCCATACAATATGCGCCGTCCCCTTTTCTGCCCTGCATCAGCGCATCGCAATTTCTCCCGGGACGGGGAGAAAAGCCGCTGTAGAGCAATATTTTATCTCCGTCGACGATGACGCCGGGATCGAACTGAAACACATCCCCCGCCTTTGTTCCGAGGATATGCCCGTCTTTTGCCCGTACCGCGCCGAGATATTTGTATTGACCGGCGGGAGTATCGGAAACGGCGACGGACATTACGCCGTTGCTTGCCAGCGTGTAAAAAAGATACCATCTGCCGTCCTTGCCCTGCACGACATCGGGAGCGAACAATACGTTATCCTTTTCGTTATAGAGAGGATCCTGTTCCTTTTTATAAATAACGCCTTCAAACTTCCAGTTCCCGAGATCGTTTTCGGGAGCCGACCAGCAGACATAATCGTTCAAGCAAAAATAACCGCCGCCGAATTTGTCGTGCGAGCCGAATACATATACTCTGCCGTCGATGAGGTACGGTTCGCCGTCGGGAATATACTCCCAGGAAGGAAGATAGGGATTATACGCCTGTCGTTTCATATTTTTTTCTCCGTCTTTCCGAAAATCAGAAATGTGTATCGATCATCCCGCAGAAGGCGTCCACGGGAGATACCCCTTGGAACTCGCCCCTGCCCGTCAGCTTTTCAATAAATGCTTCTACCGTCACTTCGTTGGCATCGTAGCAGTTGACAAAATTTTTGATCTGCGGCACGTCTGCCAGGTGGAAAGGACAGTTAAAGGAAACAAAGATCGTAGGTATTTCATTGACGTACCAGGGATTGTCCCAGCCGCCTTTGGAGATCGCCCATTCCAGCCGCTGGGTGGTGCGCATAGTCGAGGAAACATTGGCAAAGCAGATGACAAGATCGTAATTATCCGTAAGCGCGGAGACTTTTTGTTTGTTACCGTACGCGCCCTTATTTCCCTTGTTCAACAGCTTGATAGGATCCTGATCGGGAGGCAACGTTTCCAACATGCTGACCAGCTTTGCAACGGGATCGATGTATTCTTCTACCGCAAAGCCCCTTGTTTCCAGTTTCTCGATCAGTTGTTTTTTGAGTTTGGAACCGTCCGCCGCCATTCCCGCACGCACAAGCGAAGGATTGGGATTCGGCCCCACAGGGACAAGCAGGATGCGCTTATACTTTTCGGGTACCACGGGGAAAATGTCCTCCGTATGCTTGACAAGCGTAATTGATTTATCTGCGATCTCTTTTGCGATCTCTTTATATTCGGGCTTTCCGATCTCAGAGAGTTCCTCCTTTTTCGGGAACTTTTCCATCGTGAAGGCGTCCAGCCCGCACACCGCTTTGAGAGCCAGAATTCGCCGCAATGCGTCGTGCAATCTCTCTTCGCTCAGCCTTCCGTCCTCGTACGCTTCGCGCATATACGCGGCGTCCTCTTCGATGTCGTTGTAGAACAGGAACATATCGATGCCCGCCATGATCGCTCCGGGAACGAGGTCGCGCCGCTTTGCCCTGCCCGTCAGCCCCACCATGTGGCTCGCATCCGATACGATCAGACCGTTGAAACCGAGTTTTCCGCGCAACAAATCGCCCAGTATTTCTTTGGAAAGAGTCGCGGGCTTCAAGTCTTCATCACGGGTTTCGGGGCTGAAAAATTTCTGATATGCGGGCATCATGATGTGCCCCGGCATGATGGACTGCACACCCGCTTCGATCATGCCCTTATACACTTTGCCGTATGTATTGTCCCACTCCTCGCAGGAGAGGGCGTTGACGCTGGTGGCAATATGCGGATCGCGCTCGTCGCTTCCGTCGCCGGGGAAATGCTTCATCGCGCAGACGATTCCGCTTTCCGAAATACCGCGGAAATATTCCTTGCTCATTTCCAGCACCATATCCGCGTCCGCGCCCCAACCGCGCACCGCAATGCCGGGATTATGCCAGTTGCGAACCAGATCGACGATGGGCGCAAACGCCCAGTTGGAACCCGTCGCCTTCGTCTCAATGCCGCAGATGCGGCCCAGTTCGTAGGCGTATTTTTTGTCGCCCGTTGCCGCAACTTTCATCTCGTTTCCCACAAACGTTCCGTCGCGCGACGCGCCGTTGCCGCCCGATTCGACGTTGACGGCCGAGAGCACGGGAATTTTGCTGTATTTTTGGAAGTTGTGATTCATCTCCCACATATCCTCTTTGGTACGGGGATTGAATCGGATGCCGCCCATGTGCATCTGCTCCACTTCCGCTTTGACTTCCTCGTCTTTCACACAACCTGTAAGGTGTACGAACAGCTGTCCGATCTTTTCTTCCGTCGTCATCGCTTTTATGGTGTTTTCCACCCAATCGACTTGTTTATCCGTAAGATTAAAAGGTTTTGCTTTTAAGTTGACCATTCTAAACTCCTTATTCTTCCGCATTCAGATTTTTATAAAAATCTTTTTTGCATTGTTCCTGCACCGTTTGAAAAGACCCCGCCCAAAATATGCCGAAACAAGTCTCTTTCAGGTTTTTCCAGCTCTGTTTTTCCTTTCCTGCAAGGATGGGATAAAACCACACGTCGCACTCCTCCGCCGCCTGTATGTCCGGAAAAGAATCCCCGACCATCAAAATGTTTTCGGGGGCATATCCCTTTTCCTCCAGAAGTCGCAGGCACTGCGCTTTTGTGCCGTCTTCCTGCGAAAACAGAAAGTTTACGTAATCGTCCAATCCGCAGCTGTTCCATTCCTGCCGAAGCGCCTCGCCGCCCGCGCTGGAAACCACGGCGATATCCGCTTTGCCCTGCGCATATTGCAAAAATGCTTCCGCACCTTCAAAGGGCTTTTTGTCCTCATCCGTCAGTTTTGCGATCTCTCTGTTGACCTCTTCCGACCACGCGAGCGCTTTTTTTAAAAGAGGCGCGCCCGTTTCCGCAATTTCTCTTTGCAGACTTGCGTTAGACAGCTCTTTTCCGCTTTCCACCCAGTTTTTCAGGGAGGATAGGTCTTCTTGCAACAGTTTACCGTTCAGCTCGTTCAAAATCAGATACAGGGTGATAAACCTGTTTTTTCCGCGCGTCTTTTCATATAAATTGATGCCGTTCCATCGCGCCAGCACCAGTGCTTCCTGCGCAGCAAGCCCCCATTCCTTCACGAAGCAGGGGCCGAAACAGCGGATGTGCTTGACGTTCATCGTATCCAGCGCCGTGCCGTCCGAATCGATGCACACAATTTTTTTATCGGTCATTCTTTGCATTTTTCTCCCTCCGTCGCGTGTATCATACCAAAATTCCGCACACATTTATATCAATATATTTCTCTGCATTTGTACTATCTTTTTTATTTTTTCAGCGGGTTTCAGCCCAATAAACGCGCTCCTTTTCCGAGAGAAAAGCATCTTTTGTAATGAACACTTTCCCGCACGGTCCTTCGTCTGCCGAAGAGGATGCAACGCGCAATATGATCTCCCCGCGCTCTGCTTTCAGCCGCATTTTTTCATCCAAAAAGGCAAACTGGTTGCAATTTAAAACAAACGTCACCCTCTTTTTTTGACCTTTTGGTATAAACACGCGTGCAAATCCGCACAACGATCTGTTCGGGCGCGCAACGCTTGCGCAGACGTCGGTAAAATAAAGCTGTACGATCTCCGTCCCGTCATATTCGCCCGCATTGTGTACCGTAACGGACACGGAAAACGTATCTCCCGCGGAGATCTCCCGCTTGCTGATACAAAGATCGGAATATACAAATTTTGTATAGCTCAATCCGTATCCGAAGGGATAGCGGGGCGTACGCGGGCAGTCCGTATAGGCGAACTCCCCGAAATAATCGTTGGCATGATAAGAAGAGCCGAACGGGTGCGAATCGTACATAGGAAGCTGCCCCGCACTGTACGCCACACTGACGGGAAGTTTTCCGCTCGGACAGATCTTGCCGAGCAATACGGAAACGACCGCTTCGCTTCCGCACTCGGCAGGCAGCCAGCACTCGAGCAAAGCGTCGAGATATTCGTCCGCCGCGTCCGAAGAAACAGGTCGCCCGTCGAAGTGCAGACCGATGAGCGGTTTTTTGAGCTTTGCGACTTCTCGGATAAACTTTTCCTGCGCGGGCGGCAAGCCGATTTGCGTGCTGTTGATGTTTTCCCCCATCGTGTTCATGGCGCCCGTGCCGTTTTTGCCGCCGAGCGTCAATAAAACGATGTCCGCACCGGTACAGATTTCCAGCGCTTCGGCAAAACCGCTCTCGTCCGTGCCTGCGTAGTCGTAACCGTAGGAATAGACGATCTCCGCTTCCGGCAGGGCGGCGCGCAGTTCTTCCGTCAGCGTCTTTGTCTGCGGGTGCATGCGGCGGGCAAGAGCTTCAAAGGTGTCGCGCAGTTTTTCTTCGCGCAGCACTCTGCACCCGGGATATGCGGGCAGAAAAGTTTGCTTTTCACCGCCGTCCACGCCCGCCATCGTACCCATGGCGCCGATCAACCCCTCTGTCATGCTCAGATGCGTATACCCGCCGAACATCCCGCGCACCGTTCCGCCGTGATACCCCACGACGGCGACCTTTTTATACTTCGAAGAGAGGGGCAAAATGCCGTTATTTTTCAAAAGGACGAAAGACTCCGCGGCCGATCGAAAAGAAAGTTCTCTCGCCTGTTCGCTAAAGAACTGGCGCGGAGCGTCTTTCTTTGCAAACGGATGCTCGAACAGCCCCATGCGGAATTTTGTTTCCAGCACGCGCAAAACGGCGGCATCGAGAACGGCAACGTCTGCCTCTCCCGAAATAAATTTTTCTTTGAGCTCTTCCCCGAATCCGTACGGAAACTGTTGTTCCACGTCCATCCCAGCCGAAAGAGCACGATAGCCCGCCTCGCAGGCATTTTCCGCCGTTCGGTTGACGGTGACGCCGTTCATGATCGCGCAATAATCGGAGACGGCAACCCCGTCAAAGCCCAGCCGCCCGCGCAGAAGATCGGTCAGGTACCGTTTGGAAAAGGAAACGAGCTCGCCGTTGACAAAGTTATAACAGGGCATGACACCTCTCAGCCCCGCAAGCGCGATCGCCGCCGCAAAAGGCTTTGCATACACTTCGAGCAGTTCCCGCTCCCCCACCGAAACGTCCGCCCCGTGCAGACCGCCCGCTCCCTGATGAAAGGCGAGAAAATGCTTTGCCACCGCTTCGATGCCCGCGTTACTTTGCAATCCTTTCACGAGCGCCGTACCCAGTGCGGCAACCAGCGTTTCGTCCTCGCCGTAGCTCTCGTTCATCCTGCCGAAACGCGGTTCGCGCGCAATGTCGAGAACGGGTGCAAAGACATGCGCAATGCCGCACGCCGCCGCCTGCGCACCGATAAGTTTTCCGATTTTTTCTTCCGTCTCCGCGTCAAAGGACGCGCCTCGCCCGATGGGCGCGGGAAAGCTGACCGCTCCCTGCAACAGCAGGCCGCAGATCCCTTCCATATGGAAAATGGCGGGAATACCGTGCGGCGAAAGCTTTATGATGCGTTCCTGCAAGTTACGTTGCAGAGCAAGAGACTGTTCCAACGTTTTATGCGCGCGCATTTCCAGCGAACTGACTACCCCGACGCCGCCGGGAAAAATTTCTTCGGGCGTTTTTGCCGCAGGCTGGTAAAAATAACAGTTGATCTGCCCCATTTTCTCTTCCAAAGACAACTCTTGCAAGAGAAGTTTGGCCCGTTCCTTGGGTGAAAGGGCGCTGTTGAGATATTTTTTCATTTTTCAAAATCCTCGATCTTCCACTCGTCACGCCACTCGATGACGGGGTTTTCCCCTTCAAAGCGAATGGGGAGCCAGACATAATCGGCGATCGACGTATTTGCGGCATTGTCCGCAAAAAATTTCTCTTCCGAAGGAAGAGGCTTTTCGCCCTTGATAAACCTGCGTTCGAACGCTTTTCTGTAATCCTCGTATTTGTATCGGCAGGAAGGCAGCCACCTGTCCGCCACGGCGATATAGGCATCCTCCCTTCCCTGTACTTTAAACACGGAAGAGATCTGCGAATGAAAAGAAGTACTGCTCTCGTCTCCTATGTGCGGATCGCCCAACACTTTGTACGGGCCGTGCCATGTGTCCGCGACCGCCGCCTGTGAAGGATTGGGAAAATATCCCGTCGTACCAGACGTGATGAGATAGTGCTTCCCCTTCCGCACGAAGTGAGCGGTTGCCTCTCGTACATAGGGAGGGCCTGCCTGCGGAAAATGCGTGGAATAGTACCCCGTAACGCCGCAATAATCGTCCGTAAGGTCGGCTATGATGGTTTCCGAATGCACTCGTTCGAAAAAGTAATACCCCTTCCCGTCGGGTGCGGCGCAGAGGTCGAAATCCCCTGCGCTCATGCCCAGCGGCCGCAAACCTGTTTTTACGATCGCATACGGGCCCAAAAGCCTGTCTGATGCGAGCACCGTCTCGCTCTGCGTTCCGTCCTTGTGCATGATCTTCAGCCAGCAGACGTATTTTTTTGTCCGCGCGTTGTAGAGAATGTGCGGCCTGTCCATCATCGAAGAGGGATGAAGAGGCGAATTTTTATCCGACAGATCGGGCGGAACAATGAGCCCTTCGTCCTTCCAGTTGTACAGATCTATAGAAGAATAACAGCGCACCCCCCAATGCCAGATATCCGTCTTTCCATCCGTACGCTCTTTGTTCTCGCCGTACCAGTAATATTTTCCGTTTTCGTACAATACCGAACCGCCGTGCGCCTGAATACGTTTCCCCTCCGTATCCAACCAAGGCCGCCCCGGATAAATTCTGTCGTTCATGCCGTCTCCTTATAACATTTTGTTATAGATCTCGTTTTCCACATTCTGCAAAGCCGGCAGTTTTTCCATAACCTTTTGAAAAGTTCGATGCGCATAATATGACCGTATCATCGCATAATCGCCTTCGCTCAATACAGAACGCACAAATGCGTTGCACGCTTCATTCGCAAAAATATCTCTCATGTACAGATTTTTGCCTTTCTTTCCGCCGCTTAACGTAGACCGACGGATCTTATATTCGTAAAGGCCTGATCCCGTATGTACAGTCTTTCCGTCCGGCAATTCGATATCCGCTTGCGTATTGACAGGGATCAAGATACGGAATCTGATTATATTTTTTTCATAGAGATATTCCGCGCCTACTTTACCGTAACCGCTTTCAAATGTAGCTCGCACATTGCCCAATTCTGCGATCGGATACGGTTTTATGCGTATTTTTTTATATCCTGCCTCCGCAGGCACGATCCCGGCAACTTTCCGATACAGCCAATCACCTACAGCCCCGTAAGCATAATGATTGAAAGAATTCATAGCAGGGTCGAACAGTTCTCCGTCGGGCATGATTCCGTTCCAACGTTCCCAAAGCGTAGTCGCCCCCATCCTCACTTCGTACAGCCAGCCAGGGAAGTCTTCGTTGAGCAGCAATTTTTCTGCAAGATCCTGCATTCCATTTTCCGTAAGAACATGACATATATACGGAGTTCCGACAAAACCTGTGGTCAGATGCGTATCGTGATCTTCCAGATTTTCACGCAACGTCCTGCACAGTCGTTCTTTGAACTCCTCGGGAACCAGTCCGAAAGCCAAAGCCAAAACGCAGCCCGTCTGCGTTTCCGTCACCATTCTTCCCGTCGAGGTAAAATATTCTCGGCGGAAAGCATTGATGATCTTTTCATACAGCTCTCCGTAGTTACGGGCGTCCTTATCTTTCCCGAGAAGCGCGGCGGATTTTGCAACCAATTGCACCGAATTCGCGTAAAATGCCGAAGCAATAAAGTATTTGTCGGTCGCGCCCGTCCGATCGGAAAACGCTTCCTTGTCCAATGCCAGCCAGTCGCCGAATTGGAAACCAGTCTGCCAAAGATATTCGGGCGCCTGACCTCGAATATACTCTACCCAGTCTTTCATGCTTTCGTACTGGTCTTCCAGGATACGCAAATCTCCGTAAATCTCGTACAGCGTCCACGGCACTATGGTCGCCGCATCTCCCCAGACTCCCGCACCGACTTCATTGCCCGGAATTACGTTAGGCACGGTATGAGGCACGCCCAGTTCCTTCGTTTGCTCCGATTTCAGATCGTTCAACCACTTTTTAAAGAACGGAGCAACGTTATAATTATACGCTGCCGTACGGCAAAACAATTGCGCATCAGCCGTCCATCCGAGACGTTCATCTCTCTGAGGACAATCCGTCGGTACATCCATAAAGTTTCCGCGCTGTCCCCAAACAATATTGGAACGAAGCCGCTTGACCAACTCGTTTTCACAGGTAAATGTACCCGTCACGGGCATATCTGTATGAATCACACACAAATAAAAATCGTTTGTGTCGATCTCCCCGTCAAAACCGGTCAGCCGTACATACCGGAACCCGTGCGCTGTAAAATGCGGACGTAACGTCTGTGTTTCGCCGTTTAAAACCCAACAGTCTTCTGCCTTAACGCCGCGCAGATTCTCCGTGTAAAAATTCCCCTCTTTGTCCAGCACTTCCGCATGATGCAATACCACTGTATTGCCCTTTTTCCCTTTGACGGTAAATTCGACAACGCCCGAAGCATTTTGTCCGAAATCAAGTACTGTTTCTCCCTTCGGCGTCTTTATCAGCGCTTTTACGGGAAGTTTTTCGACGATACGCATCGGTTCGCAAATCTGCGCTATAATGTTATTTTTATCGTAGTCTACCTTTTCGGGAACATAACTTTTTTTTGCACAAAAAGTTGTATCGCATATCTCGCCGTCCTGAAAATCACTTTTCCTGACAGAAGATTCTTCCGCTCTCCAATCGGTATCAGTGCTAATGATCTGCGTGGAGCCATCTATATAATCGATGTACAGATCCAGACAAACCGCCGTTTTTTTGCCATAGCAGTTTTTTCTGTGAAAATAACCGACTGTCCCCGCATACCATCCGGGCGCAACAAGTGCGGAAATCTCATTTTCCTTGTGCAGCAGATTCGTAACGTCATACGTCTGATACTGCAAACAATGTGAATAACTTGTCCAGCCGGGAGCATCGTAAGCGTCCCCGACTCTCTTCCCGTTCAGATACAGTTCATATACGCCGAGCGCAGTAGCATAGATTCGCGCACGTGCCACGTGTTTTTCCAGCAAAAACGCTTTTTTAAAAACGGGCAAGACATCGTCAAACGGTGCCCCGATAAAGTTTCCCTTTAATTTCCCGCCCATCAGCCCCGTTTCAAAAATCAGTCCGCCGATCGCCATATCAAACTTATTGTCTGAAACGATCAGCGTAGCCTCATAACGCTCACGCGGCTTGAGTGGAGCCCCTTCATACACGACGAATTGCGAACGCTCCGACTGAATTTCTCCGCTGTCCCAGACACACTCATCATGAATGTTCAAAACCTTAATACGGTAAGAAGTCTGCAAAACATTGCGATTGTCCGATTCCAGCGCCCAGGAAAAACGAGGCCGACGCTCATCCAAACCGATCGGATGGGTTGCATATTCGATTCTGAAACTTTTGACTTTAAGCATTTTTATGTACCACCACTCTTGTTCTGTCTATGTTCGCTATCTCTGTGAAAACATCCTGTTTTCCGTCTCTTTGAATCCAGACCCGCACTACCGCAAAATAAGTGCCTTCCCTCGTATATGTATGAGATGCACAAGTTTCAACGATGCCTTTTCCCGAAACAATCTCCGATTTTTCGGGATAATTCTGCTCTCCTTCAAAACTCCATTCCGCTCTGACAGGAATCCCGGCTCCTTCCGGAACAGATATCTCCGCGCGGAATCGAACACTCTCCCCCGTACCGATCTCGGCACGCTTTGTCCCGTTGCCGCAAACGCGCACGATCGGCTGCAACCCGCAGCGCTCCTGCACGGAATCGGAAAGAACGATTTGCCCGTCCTCTACCGTATATCCGCTCGATTTGCGCGGTTCAATGCCTCTTTCCACCCAATCGCTCAGATCCAAAAGTGCCTGATGCAATCCGCCCAGATAAGAAACAAGGTGCAGTTCATCCACCGTCTTTGCTCCGTCGTCGTGGTAGCAATGATCAAAAAAGTACAGGCGATAATGATCGTATGTCTTGTCCCCCAGATTTTCCTGCACTTTTTTGCGATACCAATCTGCCTGCCAAGGAAAAGCGCTTTCATCCATCGTTGCTGCAACGACGATCATCTTTCCCTTGAATTTCCCCGTCTGCAAACTGCCGCAACTGCCGCAGGCAATTAAAGGCCCCACACTCAATTCCCTGGTCGGATAAATACTTTGTCCTGATGCCGTTGTGAATTGATTCCAACCTATATATTCTTCTCCCGCAGGTGTCTGATGCCTGTAAAATGTCTGCGCCGCCAGATAATCCGAATTATCGATGACAAAAACATCTCCGCTTTTGACTTCCTTTAACAGGGGGATCATATTTTTCACGCCGAACCCGGCCGCCAGAACGACCTTGTTGCCTTCGATCCTGTCCACTGTAACCGTAAGCCCTGTTGCTTTTCCGCTCCTGAACGTAAGTGCGGAACCGTAGGCATACACATCACCTGCGGGCAAATCCTTTGCTTGCAGATAGATCTCCCCCTCCATTCCGTAATCGGAACGGTTTCTCTTCCATGTACTGTCCGCTCCGTTCAGTTTTTCTTTTTCGGCGCTGATCTCTTCTTCCGATTTGCGGCGCGGAATATGAACGCGCAGGACGCGGCATTGACAAACGATCCTGTCCCGATGCACGGAAGAACAGGGATCTGCACCGAGATAACCCGGTCTTTCCCAAAAGTCCGTAAAGTAACTTTTGTCGATGCCGATCGTCGCACCCGCCACGACAGGAAGTGCGCCATCGTCCAATTTCTTATAGTAAAACCAACTGCGCATGGGAAAACCCATTTTCGTCACTTCCAAAAGAGTCTGCCTTTCTTCTGCAGACAATCCTTCGTACGGATTTCCGCTTCCGCCCGGTTCGATCGCATCCATAATTTTCGGAAAAGCGTGGCGCAGAACGCGTTTTGCGTGCGCACGCACACAAAACACGTTTGGAATCGCCATCGGTGAACCGTGAATATACGGAACGGCACCGTCCCATGCGTTTGTATTTTCGAAACAGCTCATTGTTTTAAATGCGCCACCGCTTCCTCCGTAAATATAACCGTAAGGGCGGTGTTCTCCGTACAGGCGCGCAGCAACTTTCCTCGAATACTCCGCACACGCCGCACTCGCTCTGTAAATGATCGACCCGTCTCCGCTGTGTATCCCGTTGGCGACGCCCATATTCGTTTCAACAAAATAAGCGCCGTTTTTCACCGCAAAGCCGATCTTATCTTCCGCGCCTGTCCTGCCCACGGACGCGTTTTCGCTTCCCTCGGCCGGTGCCATAAACTGAAAAAAGCGCCCTTTATAACTTTCTTTATCGGGAAAGAAAAAGGAAAATCTTGTTTCAGTCCCTCTGAATCCGCCGTGAATATAAAGATACCCGTTTCTCTGTTCTTTCTGATCCTCGTAAGGTTCTCTGAATTCCGAATCGATTTTTGCATCATAGATTTCCTTTTCCATTTTCAAACACTCCTTTCCCGGTGACTAACACATCTTTTTATAAAAGGGACGCGCAAACTTGCGCGCCCCTTCCGATCGTTTACGAGACTCGCTCGCATTTTTTTACTTCTATATTCAGTTACACTTTCACGCAATCGAATATACGGCAGTCAAAGTTGCGGTAAACGTGAGCGTTACGCTTGCCCCCAACGAAGCCACATATACTTCCGATCCTTCCGCCGTATAGCTTATCGTAAGCGGCACAGATGTGCTTGTTGCTCCGGCATAATCGGGAGAACTCGTAAGGGTTCCGCCTTGTTCAAGCACCACTGTATAGGTGGGGATTTGACCGTCATCCGACGTCCATGTTCCGCTGTCGATCACACATTCCACATTAAAGCCATCCATCACATGCAACACCGCTTTGAGCTCCGCCTTTCCGTCGTTGGTAAGCACAAGCGTATAATCCGCCGTAATTGGACTGGAAGGCAAAGGCGTTCCTTCCGTACTGATGCCTTCCGCCGTAAAGGATAACACTTCCGCCAGCGTGGAATAGTTGTAACGCACTTTCGCCTCAAAAGTAAGAGTCATCGGCATGACGTTGCCGGATACATCCAGAGAAACGCTCACGTTTTCGCCGACATAAGTAAGATCAAGCGCGATGCCCGTAGCCGTTGCCGTCGAATAATCGGGAGAAGCCGTAAGTTTTCCGCCCTTTTCGAAAGCAACTTCGATCACCGGAATCGCTCCGCTCAGGTCTGCGGTGTATGTGCCTGTATCCACTACGCCCTCGGCAGACATACCGCCCATCGAAATACTGACCGTAAACACAGCCGTCATGTCACTGCTGAGTTCAAGGACAAAAGCGGCAGGCACGGCGGATTCTCCCATACCGGTAATACCGTAAACGTCCGCATTTCCTTCAAAGGTATAAACGACTTGCGACGCTTTTCCAGTCACAGTCACCGCCCATGCTTCCGCAAACAGTTCGCCCGCGGGAACATTGAGTGCCGCACTGATATTCCCCTCTCCGTCAGGTGCGCTGACAGAAAAAAGCGTCGTTCCGAACGTCACGTCTATGCTTTGATCGCCGTTTTTCTTCCACGTTCCGTTTTCCATTACAGAAAATTCTTCGGCCGTATCGTAATTGGTTACCGCAAAATCGGCAGAACCGTCTTCCCACAATTTTAATTCTACAAATACATCCGCCTGCGAAGACTCACCCACAAACGTGGCCTTTGCGTCTGCACTCAGCGAATAAGTAGGTGTCCACGCCTCACTGACCACAATAAAGCCCTCTTCGCCCTCTGGCGTATAGGTATACACCCCGTTTTGCTCTGTCAGTTCCGCATATTTGGTTCCATTGTTTTTAAGTACGTAGGTTGTCTTCCCGTCCGCCGTGGATTTTTCATACGTCGCATTTGCCACTGCAGGGCTCACAATGCCGTCGTAAAGATTTCCATTATCTGTCATGCTTGCATACAGCTGCAGACTGTGGCTTCCGTCTTTGGGCAATTTCAAATCGAGCACAACAATGTCTGTTTCTTCATCTCCCGTCCATTCATAATCGGGTTCCTGCGTAAGCGTATCGTGGCTTATTCCCTGACGGGTGTCGCGCGCCATATTCCAGATTTTGCCTTCCGCATATACACCCTCGAATGTCTTTCCGTCATATGCCGTCAAAACGAGTTGCTGTGTCCCCGTATATTTTGTTTGATCTTCGTCTTCAGAATCGGCAACCTCACCCTGATTGATTTTATAATAATCAAACGTACCTTCTTCGATCTTCCATGTACCTATACTGTACGTCCATGCGGAATAATAATAATATGTATTGTCTTCCTTCAATTTCAAGACAGCGCCGACAGTATCCGGTTTACCGTCGATTTCGTTGTATTCATGGTGAGCCGTGATCCATCTTCCGTCCGTGATCTTTATTTCCTCATTCGTTTTATCGGTATCGTCATCCTTTTCGCAGGCGATAAGGATTCCTCCGAAAGCAATCGCCAACACCAAAAGCATCGATACAAGCAGCTTTGATATTTTCATGGTATTTTTTCCTCCCTGAGAATTTTAAAAGATAATTAAAACTTACAAAATACTGCCGTAAACCCTGTCAAAAACATTGTTGTAGGTATCCGTGACATTTTGCACCGTCACACCTTTATAGTTATATTCATTGATCTTTTTACGGAAAGCCAGCCAGTCCTGATTAGAAAGGGATACTTCGCCTTTCACAAACTTATACACCTGTGAGTACAGGAAATTTTCCTCAATGGAAGCTTTCAGTTCATTGATCTGACTTGTCTCCGAAGCCGTGCACTGACCACCGAGCAACCCGCCGATCCAGCCGGTAGGTTCGTACTTGACCCACTCTTTTCTGTTCCACTGATATGTATCGGGGAAGGTGTATTTGATGTCTTCTTTCATTACCAATCCGGGAAGGCGGAATGCGGTCATCGCATTCCGCAGGTCGGAATCCTGCTCCAACGCCAAAGCAAACGTATAAGTTCCGTCTGCATTTTCCGTATAAGAGCCTTCGGTAAGGCCGTATTCTTCGTAATATTCATTTTCCGTTGCCTCATACTGTGACTTGGAAAGCCCGAGTGAAATGAGTTTGGAACCTTCTTCGCTGAACAGATAATCAAAGAAATGCAACAAAAGGATCAGATCTTTGTCTTCCGCAGTCTGCGGAGTGATAATGTGTCCCTGCGTGTATAGTTCATTTTGGAACATACAAGTCGGGATCTGCAGCATATATTCGCTTCCCTCGCCGCCACTGATGGCCGACTCCGCCTGCAATTCCGTAACACGCACCGAATAATCGGTTGTATTGGGATCCCCGTCATAAGCGGGAATATCGTTGATGGGAGTTGCCGCCAGATATACCACAGCCCCTGAAGCATTGACGTTTTTATCGTTTGTGCTCTGCAAACGGGTTCCTGCCCTGGATGCGCCCATCCAGATCGGCACATTGCCGCGCGCAACTTCATCCATGTCGATCTCATAAAAAGCGTCTTTATTGGTATTGAAATCCGCATCGATCCATCCGCGCTCATACCAATCGTTCATACATTCCAGATATGCGCGAAATCCGGTACCCAACATTCCGAACTGACAATTATCGTCCTCGTCTTTGTACCAAAGAACTCCGCCGCCCCCGAAACCACTGGAAAAATCTCCGTTTGCGTTATAACCGGGATAAAACAATCCCATCAGATAATCGGTATTGCCCGTAAATCCCATATCTTCGTAAGCGGTTTCATAGATCTGCAACATCCACATCCAGTCGCTGATATAAATCGGCGTAATGCTTCCGCTGGGGAATCTAACGTTATCCACCCAGCTGTCGCCGTTAAATCCTTCAGACAAAACCGTATCCTGATTGGAATAATCGGGCTCAACCGTGCTTCCGTCCGTTTTTACCGTAAAGGATCCGCCGAATTTTTTACCTGCGTCCGGATTGGCGGTCGGCGTTTTGTAGAGCGCCTCTCCCGATTCGTCCGTCACCAATCCCATAGGATCGTAAAATGTTTCCGGCTGTACGCCGTATTTGACGATAAGATCGCGGCGGTAGTTGAAACCGAATGCCTGCGATTCGGGATCGGACGCATCGTTTATTACCGGAATGGAAAGATACTTTCGTCCGTCCTCTGTTTCCACCTGCATTAGGGTTGCTATATCCGGATTTTCCGAAAGGAATTTGCTGAGATTCGGCATAATCTCCGGATCTGTGACATACTCGGTCAGATCCAGGACAAGTCCGTCCTCATACAGATCCGCAATCCCCAAACTCATAGTCGGATCGATAACATTTTCCCAATCTCCGCTGAGATATTTGTTGGAAAAATCGCTGCGCGCCGATTCTGTATTCGCGGGAACGGTGAAATCGAACGTAATATTTTTCATTTCCCCGTCTTCCCCGGCGAACTGAACATTTTCGCTGATATATTCAATGACGGGATTGTCCTCATAGTTACGATAATATCCGTCCACTCCGGCTGTTATGTAATAGGTAAAATGCGTAGGCCCGCCCGCCTTTTTACAACCGACAATGCCCGAACATACCCCGATTGCCATGACCGCCGAAAGAGCGATCGAAATTGCCTTGTTTTTCATTCTTTTCCTCCTTTTATTATTTTAACCTTTGACTGCTCCGCCCAATACTCCGGATTCAATCTGTTTCTGGAAAAACGGCAGCATGATCATGATAGGCAGTGTTGCCACCACAATTCCCGCAAACTGCATCGGGTACCGTTCCCACCTCGGATTGACCGCGGAAGTGACATGATCACTATACTCCTTAATGCTTTGCAAGATCAACTGCACCGGATAAATTTCATCTGCGCCGTTGTTATACAGTTGTGCACCGATGAACGAGTTCCAGGAACTGACAAACGTAAACAAAACCGTCACCATAAACAAACTGAAACATTGCGGCAACATGATGCGGAACATTACGGTAAGATGTCCGGCGCCGTCCAAACGTGCCGACTCCACCGTCTCTGCAGGAACGCTTCGAAACGCCATTGCACCAATGATCATATACATTCCCATCGTGCATTCCGTAAAAATCACGGAAAAATATGTCTTTGTCAGCCCCAAAGCATTTACAACGTAGTACAGAGGTGCTTGTCCTGCCGAAAAAACGACAGGGATAACACACAGCAAAGACATTACTCTGGAAAGCTTTGAAGTCCTTGAAAGACAATATCCTGCCAACACATTTAAAACCAGCCCTACCAGCAACGATCCCGCCACATAAATTAACGTGTTTCCGTAACCGATCCAAATCAAACCGTCTTCATAATCAAACAATTCGCCATACGATTCAAAAGTAATTCCGCCCTGTGCCCATAATGCGATGCCGTTGTAATAATAAATGTCATCCCCCTGGGATAAGGAAGACATCAGAACATGCCACATCGGAATAATACAAATAATTGCCGCAACCAAAAGCAAGACAATAAAAACAACATCGGCTATCATGGCCCCCACCGATTTCGCCTTTACCATACCGCCCGTCTTTAAGCCTTTCGTCGATGTGATAAGTTTTGATTTTGCGTTTTCAGACATTTCGCTTTCAGACACGGCCGACTTTTTAATCTGTTTATCCATAACGGCTTTCCCCTTTAAAACATCGATACACCTGCCGCTTTGCGACTGAGCCAGTTGGCAATGACCATTAAGGCCATTCCGACTATCGATTGAAACAAACTCGAAGCAGTGGCAAGACCAAGATCGCCGCCCATCGTCATACGCATGGTATAGGAAAACAACGTATCACAATATTCGGCATTGGATGAGGCATTATACAAAAGATAAGTCTTGTCCATGCCTACTTTGAATACAAGTCCGATCTGAAGCATCCAGAGCATTATCACCATCGGCATAATACAAGGAATAGTGATCCTCCACATCATCTGCCAACGGTTTGCCCCATCGATCGACGCCGCTTCGTATAAAGTCCCGTCAATGTTGGAGATTGCCGAAATATATGTAATGGATCCGTATCCGAATGCCTGCCAGGTTCCGAAAGCGATATACCAAAACCAGAATCCGGGTTGGTTTACATTGACCCAATCCTGCTTTTTCATGCCGAATACATTACTCATAAAGGTCGTTAGCGCACCGTTTTGCGCCAGCAGATTCTGCATGATCTGGACGATAACCACCGCAGCAACAAAGTTCGGCAAATAACTGATCATCTGGCACGTACGTCTGTATTTTTTAAAGCGAACCTGGGAAACGATCAGCGCAAAAATTACAGGGACTATATATCCGATCGTCAAATTCAACAACCCGAGCACACACGTATTGCGAAGCGCATTCAAAAACGCAGAACTGCCTGCCCCGCCCCCCGTGAACAGCCATTTGAAATTATCCCATCCTGACCACGGGCTGTTGAACAATCCCTCTCCCTGATCGTATTCTTTGAATACGAGAGGAATGCTGATCGCCAACGGAATATAATGAAAGACAACCAGCCACAACAATACGGGAAGAAACAAAACTTAAATGATCCAGTTTGCCTTGAAATCTTTTTTCCACGGCACATGATTCAAACGTTTTGCCATAGCTTCCCGCTCGCGAAGTTCCCGATACGCGCCTGCCGAATCGGTCAGTTCCGTCGTGCAACTGTTTTCCACCACTTTTACCTCCTGAA
>CALVHT010000005.1 GCA_944328645.1 uncultured Clostridia bacterium | reverse complement strand
CCATGTCGGAAAAATTTATATGATTTATGTTCGAAGACGCGGATAGAAATCTGGTGCTTCGGGGAGGTGCCGGCATTTGCTATCGATTTGTTTTGAATTTACGCAGGAAGCGAGCGATCATTGATTCAAAAAAAGTTTTTTGTGAAAAAAGAAAAAAATTTTTCAAAAAGATATTGACAAATTTATTTTGTATGATATAATTAAAACAGTAATAGATATATCAACAAATATAACAACATTCATATCCGTTTGTATTTAATTAATACGTGAATTGATTTGCTTGTTGAAAGATATATAATATATGCATACAGGTTAATATGAAGATTTAAATTTCATTTATCTGTTTTAGTAATAATTTTATTGGATAAAAATGGCGTTTTTTTTACCATAAGTTGCCAAAAAATAAGTTTCATCGGTTTAGTATCTTTTTTGTTGATATATAGAGATAATATATCAACATACATATTATATTTTTTGGGAGGTTCAAATGAAACAAGTAACCAAAAAAGCGACGTCTATGTTGATTGCTTTGGCATTAACGTTGGCATGCTGCATGTTGGTTTCCGTCCTGTTCGGAAATCGGGCTGTTTTCGCGGATGAAGCGTCATGGTCTCCGACGATTGAGGGGACGATCAGTCCGGATACGCGAACGGGTGTTTTGGATGCGACGACCGGATTTCAGGATATTGTCGGCCAGGCCGGAACTTTGACGCAGTATACCATTCGTATCGACGATGGCAGCGACAATCGTGGACCGATCGAAACATATCCGATCAAGACGTTTGGTGGACGTATCGGAACGAGCGAAAAATGGTTTGATTTTGATTCTTTGGAAATGGAAATCGACTTCACCTATGCAAACGGAACGCCGGATGCGCCGACCGATTTGTGGGGTGCTGCGAATCAGTCTATTCAAACGTTGGAAATGTTTATCGGTTCCCTGAGCTATGGTGCTTATTACGGATCGGGAAACAGTTTAAATATGTCCATCGCGCGCAACCTCGACGATGCGAATACGCCGGACGTCGATGAGACCAAGCAATATGCCTTTACGGTGAATGCTGGTAGCGGAAACGGGCAGGCGGCTCCGAACTTTACGGGTGACGGACAGTTGCCGACCGCGATTCCGTTTATGGGCGGCTACAGCGGGTTCGTTTGGGAATTCGAGACGGATATCTTGAATTTGAAATACGGCGTGGACGGCGACAATTACACATTGACGATCACGGAGGTTGCCAATCCTTCCAACGTACACGTGATTGCGATGCCGAAGTCGTCTTTGGATAACGTGGCGATCGACGGCGAGGGCAATGTTTATTTGGCTTACGGCGGCATGGCCGGCGGCAGCGGCGTTTACCGCTTTAACAAAATCACCTGCGACGACACGAAGGCTTATGACGCAAGCATCGCTTCCATGGTCTCTATGATTAAGGAGTACGAAGCGGTGGTGCAGGATCTGAGCGACAGTGAAAATGTTGCGCGTGCGAACGAACTGCGCAATCAGATCAATACGAATGGCTTCCGCAGCTACGACGTTGCGTACTGGTCGCCGCGTATCGAAGCAGCGAACGCTTTGTTCCAGGCGAGCTTAAATATCGAGTCTTTGGAAGATTTAGTTGGTGAAACAATTGCTACATTGGAATCTTCGATTGCCTCGCTGACGGATGTTTCGGGCTTGGATGCGATCTATCAGTTAGCCGACGAAGGGACGACCTTTGTCAATGTGGCGATCGGATTGGATGCGGAGCGTGGGGCGGCTTTGCAGGCGCAATTGGAAACGACAGTTGCCAAAATCGAAGAAGCGGCGAAATCTGTGATCGCCAGTGCAATTGCCGATTACGAGCAGCAATGCAACGGGATTGATGGCATCGACGCAATGTTTGAAGTGCGCATAGCGCGTGACAATGCGGCTAAGTATATCGCCAGATTGAATGCGACCAACCAAGCGGAAATGACGGAAGCTTTGGATGCGGCAGATGAGGCGTTTGCGGCGAAAAACTCTTGGAACGGTTGGGAAGGAAGCACGAACAGCTTGCTCTATTCGGACGGTAAAACTCTTTCGTACGCAGCTTTCAACAACGGCGGAATGAGCAGCTCGTTGGAAAACAGAGACGGGTCGGCGATCACTTATACGGCAAGCACGCTCGCGGCCAATAACTTCACGCTGACCTTTACGGTGGATCGCGTCTCTGCAAACGGATGGATCTCGATTGGCATAATGTCAAAACCCAACACCTTCTTTAGCTCTGCCGACACGGATCCGAATACCGGACTTCCGATGGTACAGACGAACCCGGGTGTCATGTTCCTGATCACGCCCGCCACGAACGGAACGGCGCGCGTCGAATTGTTCAACATTGAAATTACGACCAACAATTTCTACAATGCGCAGATCGGTACAGTGACTATTAACTATGAAATCGGTCAGCCGATCGAGCTTTCCGTTATAGCAGAAAGCTCTGAAAACGATGCAGATGTCACGATCAGCATCGGCGGCGAAACGTTCCCGCGCGGACGTATTGACAACGCTATGTTGCGCAGCACCTTTGGTTCCAGCTATGGAGGATACCTGACGATTTGCCAGCTGATGAATTCGCCCAACGACTATTACAAAGTGAATGTACAAACCATCAACGGGCACGATGCGGCTTCGGCGGATATTGCACAAGTGGAACCGCTTCCGGATGGAGAGGAGCCTCCTCAAGACAACGAAGACGGCAACGAAGATCAGCCGGGAGACGGACAGGAAGAAACCACGGGCGGTTGCAACAGCACGGTCGCGTTTGCCGGAGTGGCTTTGCTGGGCGCAGCGGTAGTTGTGTTTGCAAGCATTATTTTGATTCGGAAGAAGAAAGTAGAATAATAACGCGGAGGAGGTTTTTATGAAGAAATCACTCAGAACGATATGTGCGGTGGCGCTGGCTGCGTTTATGACGCTTCCTGCGTTGGCTGGTTGCGATGGCGGTCCTATTTTTGGCGGAAGCAAAAAGGTGATACGGATTGACGGCGGTGGAGACATCGGTAACTACAATACCACGGCAGATATGGTTGAGTCGCCGACAAACCCGTATCCGTATAATACGTTGGAAAAACTCTGCGAAGAGTGGGAAGCTCTGAATCCGGAATATGAGGTTGAAATTTCGAGAACGTCCAACGGCGGCGATCAGCAGACCATTACGGCTCTCTTGTCTGTACCGGGCAATGCGCCGGAGATCCTGTATCAGAACGGCGGCGTCATTAACAGCCAGCTGGGATTGGATTATTACGTGGGCTTGAATGAATACCTGGCCAAGGAAAATCCCTACGATACGGACGAGTCGCACGATCAGTGGATCGATCTGTATGATACGACCGTATTCACAACGGCGGCAGACGGGGAACGGTATTATATTAACTTGGAGCAGCAGCCGATCGGTATCTTATACAACAAGGATTTGCTGGACTTGATCGGGGTAGATGCCTCGCAGTTGGAGACGTTTACCGGATTTATGCAGGCGCAGGAGACGTTGTTGGATTACAATGCGCAGCACGGAACCAATTATCTGACTTATCTGACCCCGTATCGTTGGTACGATCTGCAGTTGGAAAGCAGCATTTTTGGTGCGCGTTTGTCCGAGATGGATACGTTGATCGAGGATGATCGCGTCGATACGGAAGAACTGGCGCGCGCTTACACGAAAGGTTTGTGGGGCGTCGGACAATCCTATACCGATGAAAACGGTAAAACGCAGATCGCGGATGACGGTTTGTTTGAACTTTACTTGCGCCTGATCAAATTGCGTACGAAATATTATCCGGCTAATTTCGGATCCTACAATGCAGTCACTTCTTTCGTGAACGGCGATTGCCTGTTCATCGAGGGAACGGGCGGAACCATGCGTCAGGTCGATTCGAATACGTCCATTACCTTTGAAATGGGTGTTGTCGGCTATCCGACGCTCTCGCTGCAGGATTTGTTGAATTTCGACGAAACAGCCGGGTTAGCGAAAGAACTGGGGCTGCAGGAAGACGATATCGTCAACAGCCGCCGCGGTTCCGCCGGATATGCAACGGCTTGGTTCGTTTCCAACAGCGCCGTCGTCAATGACGTTGTGGATGGTTGCATCGATTTGTTGATGTTCTTGACGGCTCCCGAACAGAACAATCGATTGGTCGGTGACTTGGGTGGCGGAATTCCGCTTAATCCGGATGAAAATACGGAGATCAGCTCCTATTTGCAGGACGTAACGGCGATGTATGCGGAAGACAGCCAGGATCCTTCTTTGATGAAGTGGGGTGCTTTCAGTCATTGGTCGGTTTTGACGTTGGATTACAACAGCTATTTCTTGGTTGATACACTTTCTTACATCAATAATGATATTTCCATAGAAGAGCTACTGACGGATTTGAAAGGGCAAATTGCTGTAAATATTCAAAAATTCGTGAACGAGAACGACTACGATACATCCAAATGGTGATTGTAGGGAGAGGTATCTTGCATGAACAACACAACGAATTTTGATTCGGAACTCGAGCAGGTCAACAGCCTGTCCGAGAGCAGATCAGAGTCGGGCAACGGAGGCGGAAACGCCTTCGTTGCTCGTAAAAAGAAAAAATATCAGTGGCAGGCCTTTCTTTGGCTTGCGCCTGCGTTTATTTTATTGTTGGTTTTCTGTTATTATCCGCCGATCTATTCGATCATCATGTCTTTTACAGATACCAACTCTCCGGTTTTGGGGCAGTGGGTCGGCATCGATAACTATATCAAAGCGCTGACCGACATGTACGATGTTGCCGGAGAAAAATATATGTTTTGGATCAGCATGAAAAATGTCATCATTTGTATTGTGGTCGGCTTGATCGGCGGCAATGCTTTGACGTTTATTATGGCTGAACTTTTGAATGATTGCCGCAGTCTGCGCGCTTCCAGTGCATATCGCTTCCTGTTCATCGTTCCGATGGTGGTCCCGGGCTTGGTCGGCATGTTGATTTGGCAAAACATCGTGTTCTCGGCCGCTTCCAACGGTTTGTTGAACTCGATTTTAGGTATTTTCGGCGTCGAGCCGCAGGGATTCTATGCGGATGAAGGGCAAGCCCTTTGGTCGATCATTTTGACTGGCTTTCCATGGGTTGGCGGAGCTTCGTTGTTGATATATTTGGCTGGATTGCAGGGCATTAACAGCGAAATGGTCGAGGCTGCCAAATTGGACGGCATCACGGTTCTTAAGCGGGTATTTTTTATAGATCTGCCTTGTATTTCCGGTCAACTAAAATACTTTTTGGTTACGGGCATCATTGGCGGATTCCAGGCGTATACATGGCAGTTGATCTTTACCCACGGCGGACCCGGCACGCATGGGGCGACGATGGTTCCCGGCTATTTGATCTATGATACGGCCTTTACTGACCGTCAGTACGGGCTTTCTGCCGCCATGGGCGTCATCCTGTTTTTGATCACATTGGCTTTGACGATCGTCAATATGCGTATGACAAGAAATGTACAGACGGAGGAACAACAGTAATGGTAGAAAATGAATCTATGGAATCCGTTGTTTCAGAGACTGCCGTTGCAAAGGTGCATCATGGCCGCGTAAAAAGAATCGTTTGCCAAACGATTTTGCATTTTATTCTGATTTTGACGCTGTTTTTGACACTGTATCCGCTGTTTTTGTTGGTCATTAAGAGCTTTAAAGATATTCCGCAAGACCAAATGGATCCGTTTTCTTTTACCTGGCCGCTGCATTTTGGAAATTATCGTACGGCCTGGTTGAACGTAAAAGATTATATCGGAAACAGTTTTATCATTACGATCATTCAGACGCTGGGAACCCTGCTGGTTGCGGCATTGACATCCTTTGCGTTTGTACGTTTTCGTTTCCCGTTGAAAAACGTTATTTTTATGGCGTTTTTGTCGTTGATCATGATCCCTGGCACGCTTACTTTGGTCAGCCAGTATATTTTGATCAATAACCTTGGATTTGTCAACCAATATGCCGGCGTATATCTTCCGGCGATAGCGGGTAGTATCCCGATGAATGTTTTCCTGTTGCGTTCCTTCTTCGGCGGGGTGAATGCAGAGTTGTTCGATGCCGCAAAAATTGACGGAGCAGGGGATCTGCGGACATTCTGGTCCATCATGTTGCCTTTGTCTCTGCCGATTATGCTCACCGTCGCCATGACGACGTTCATGGGCGCCTGGAATGAGTATGTTTGGACAAGATTGGTTTTACTGAGTGATTCAAAGCATACCATTGCGATCGGTGTGTATTCCTTTACGAACAATTATTACCAAATGACCGGGGGCTACGGTGCTCCGTTTGCCGCCTATATCATTTCCGCCGTTCCGTTGGTGATCGTGTTTGCGCTGACGTCCAAGCAGTTTATTAAAGGATTAACCAGCGGCGCCTTCAAAATGTAAAAGGAGAATTGACGAAAATGAAAAAAATCGTTTGTTGCGCACTGTCCGTTTGTTTGCTGTTTTTGTTCGGGCTGGTCGGATGTCAAGAAAATACGCCGCCCGGCGAGGAGACGGGGGCGGTCAATCTTTTGCCTGATCCGAAATTTGAGCGGGGGTTCAATCTTTCGACGCCTTCTCCGGTCTACGATGATCTGCCTTCACAATTGGAGAGCGCGTTTCGTGCAAAACTGATGGAGGATCTCGGGATCGACAGCACGCAAGCCGGCGCCTTTTTAAATCCGTATTTGCACATCGGTAACGATGCCCTGGATTATAACGGAACGACAGAAGGGCGTCCGAGTTGGACGCTTTCCGAGCATAGTTCGTCCTATTGGTTGGGGGATACGAATTATGGTGGATATGAAATTGAATACAACGGAAAAACTTCGAGCGGGCAGGGGTATAACTTTAACCAGGCGACGTTGGAGTCCGACGGTACTTATGTCTATACAACGCCCGGTAAGACCGTCAAGGTGAATCCGGCGACCGGTTCCATTACGTTGGGTGTCAAGGGTTCGAACGAATATTCGAAGGACGACGACAGCGATGGGATCCGTGACGGGGTCAATTATGTGCCGCGTACCAGCGGCGCGCAGAGCTGGGTGCATTTGTTGATCTCTTCTACGTTGTATCCGCAGGTCAACTTATCCGATATGGATAAATTGACTTTAAAGATCTCGTTTACGATGGAAGAAATGGAAAAAGTTGCGCCCGAGTTGTTCAATCAAAATCTGCACACGGCGCAGTTCCAGCTTTTCTTTGTTCTTTCGTCGACCAATTCGGCAGACGGTGATTTTTGGTACGGGGTGCCGTTCTATGAAGCGCGGCAAACGGAAGCCGGGGAAGTCGTCGGTCCGAACGGAGGGTTCGATGCCGGTACAAGCATGTGGATCGCATCGGCGGGCACGCGCGATACCGTCGGCGAACCGATCGAGTAGGGAAAACGCTACGACATCGAGTTTGATCTCCTGCAAGGGATGGCCGACGGTTTAGCACAAGCACAAGAAAACGGATATATGCTGAACACAACAGTTGACGAACTAACGGTTGCGAACTTTAACTTGGGTTGGGAAGTTCCGGGAATTTACGATGTATGTGTGGCAATCCATAGTTTTGAGGTTTGGGGCGAGTTCAAGGCGTGAGCCGTCGAAGAAGGAATTTCGGGCCTTCGTGCCCGGAGATAGCAGAGTTTGACGAGGTATAAAGTGAAAGAAAGAATCAAAAAATTCATTGCGTTATCGTTGAGTTGCGCCTGCCTGTTTGCCGCGTTCGGTGTGGCAGGGTGCGCGCCGGAACAACCTCCCGCGCCCACTCCGCCCGAGGACGATCGAGTAATCAAGGAGGATACGGCGAACAGCATTTTGCGCGATCGCGATTTTTCGCAAGGATTCAACGTCTTGGGGATGTCCGCCGGAGAGGACGGCCGAACCATATACAGGACATTCAATTATAATAATTTGGCAGACGGCGAAGCCGTTTGGGAACTTTCCCAGTGGGAAGGAAAAAACAACATCGTCGAAGCGGAAGAGAAGATCGACGGCAATGTTTTTACCTACCAATCCGGAGGGAAAAAATTTGTATATGACCGCGAGAATGCCAAGATCACGTTGGCGATTGACGCGGAGCAAGAGTATGACGGGCCGCGCGTTGACGGACAGGGTTGGGTCCATATGCTGATCGAACAAAATTTTCAAAAAGTTTATTCGGTTGCTGAGGTGGAAGAGATCAATATCGGTCTGGATTATTGCTTGACAAAGTTTGACCGAAAGATGACCGACGAAGAGTTTAACCCCAATTTGCACAACGCGCAATTATTGTGGTATATCACATTGACCAACATGCCTGAAACGGAAGGCGAGCTGGATGAGTTCGGGATCCCGGAAAACGGTGTCAGCGGAGATTATATTTGGTTCGGAATCCCGATCGTGGATTATACGCGGTATGGCAAGTTTATGGATGCATCCCTTAGCTATGATGCGGGTACGTCGCATTGGATTTGCAGTGTAGACAGCGCAGAATATTTGGAAGATCCTGTTTTGCTGAACGAACGTGCTTCCTTTAAATACAATATTGTTCCGATGTTTGAAGAGACATTGGAAAAAGTGCAGAGTTCGGGCGGCATGCGCAACTGTAAACTGGAAAATCTGTATGTGACCTACATGAATTTCGGTTGGGAGGTCCCCGGGACCTTTGACGTGGCAGTGGATATATACGACATCAGCATTGAGGCTGTTACGAAATGATCGGCAAAAAAAAGACCGTGCTTTTGCACGGTCTACAACAAGCCGAATCATTACAGCAAACATTTTACCGAGTCGCGATAAATGATCTGCAAGGGTGTCTTAACATCTTCCTGCTGCCATTCGTTTTTCTGCAGGATCTTGATAATGAGGTTTGCGGCGCTTTCTCCGATCAAAGTTGTCGATTGACGGACGCAGGTCGGCTGAATGCGCAGCAGCTCCAGCTCTCCTTGTAGCAGATCGTCGTAGGAAACCACGGAAATATCGTCCGGTACTTTTTTGCCGATGCGCTGGATCGTGGTGTATGTTTTGATGCTCAAATCGTAGTTGAGGGCAATGACAGCAGTTAATTCGGGGTTATCCATTAAAAAGTGCGAGATTTTTTCTTCCCACGCTGCGTCATAGTTTTCCAAATCGCTGAGAATGTGTTTCTTATTGATGATGAGACCGTGCGCGCTGAGTGCGTCGTAATGACCGGCGATTCGGTCTTCGATCGTCGCTACATTTTTGGGGTTCAAGGAAACGATGCCGATATTTTTATGTCCATTTTCAATTAGGTAGCTGGTTAATTGGAAGGCAGCCGGATAATTGTCGGAATGCACATAGCTTGCTTTTACACCGGAGAGATTTCGATCCAAAAAGACCAAGGGGAAATTCTTCATGGACAGCTTTAAAATTTCATTGTTATAGGTTTCCCCATCTGCCGGATAGATGATCAAGCCGCTGATTTTGCTGCGCACAAAGGATTGGATCAGCCGTTCTTCCTCCTGTTGGTTGTAATTGGTTGTTCCGACCATGAGATTGATGTCTTCTTTGGCAAATACGTTCTGAATTCCTTCCAAGATATCCATAACATATTTGCTTCGAAAATCGGGAAGGATCAATCCGACGAATTTTGCGGATTTGTGCTCAGTATAAGGGGTATTCATGTATTCGACGCGATCGATGTCGGCTTGGGTTATATTGGCGATGAACGTTCCCTTTCCTTGAATTCGATAAACGAGCCCTTCGCGTTCGAGTTGTTGAATGGCAGCTTTTGCAGTAATGCGGCTGACCGAATGCGTTCTGGCTAAGTCTGCCTCGCTGGGAAGTCGATAGTTTTTAAAATAAAAGTTAGTTTTAATGATCTCAAACAGATAATTATAGAGCTTTTTATATAAAAATTTCTCTTTCTGCACAGACATGGCAAATCTCCCCTAAATACATTTTACTTATTATATCATGTTAAAAAAATAATGTCAACTATTATATCAACATTAATAGTTGTCAATTACTGAATTGTTCGATGAGGTTTATATGTTGAAACTGGAAAAAAGCGCAGTGATCGAAAACTGTTACGAAATGTCCGCGGAAGGGCAAAATGCGGCCCTGATGACGACGGGTAATGGCTACATGGGGATTCGAGGCAGCTTTGAGGAATTTGGTTCAATCCGTATCCAAGGCTGTTATGTGCGCGGTCTGTTTGATGAAATTATTGAAGTGATGGAGCCGTTCGCCGACAATGTTTACATGAAAAAATATTACATTGACGAGCAGAAGCTTCGTAATTTTGAATACCAAGATTCGATTATCAACATTGCGGACGTATTGCCGGTCCGAATTTCGATCGACGGCGAAACTTTTTATCCTTGGGAAGGAAAGATCCTACAATGGAGCCGCAAGTTAAACGAGGAAGACGAAACGCTGGTTCGGCGCGTGGTTTGGGAGAATTCGAAAGGCAATGCCGTGGAATTGGTCTTTGATCGCTTCGCCTCCTATGCTGACGTGCATTTGTATTGCCAGCGAGTAACTGTTCGGGCCTTGAATTTCTGCGGCAGAGTGGGGGTTTTCGCGGGTATCGACACGAACGTGAAAACGGGCGGACAGAAGACCGTAATCGATCGAAAGTGCGAGTATTTTGACAGAGATCGAATGTGCTATACCGCCAAAGCGGGGCGCAAATACGGCTTGGGGTTTGTCGTCGCAATGAAGAGCATTTTTCTTGGCAAAGAAACGCAGGAGGGCCGGCGCTGGGAGGAGGACGGTTTGTACGGTTATGCCTACGAATGCGACATTCGAGAGGGCGAGTCCATCGCGTTGGAAAAATGCGTATATATCGGCGCATCCATCGATTATGAAGCCGGGGCGCCGCTTTGCAAGATCGGGCTCTCTTCTGTAGACGAATTTCAAAATTATATTTTCGAGTACAATCGCCATTGTGCGGCTTACGCAGAAAAATATCGCCTGATGGATATTCGGATTCGCGGCGATGAAAAGAGCGATGCGGCTGTTCGTTTCGCCAATTATCATACGTTGATTTCCGGTGATTTTAGCTCCTCTGTGCACGGATTAAGTGCAAAATCGTTGAGCGGGGAACGTTACAATAATTTTGTTTGGTGGGATGCGGAAATTTATCAGATGCCGTTTTTTACGCATCTGTTCCCGATCGTTGCGAAAAATTCGATTCTGTATCGATACAGACAGTTGGCGGACGCGCGTGAAAATGCAAAAAAAGAAGGGTGCCAAGGGGCGAGGTTTCCGTTTGTATGCAGTTTGGACGGAAAAGAAAAAGTTTGGGTTTATGCACGCCATCCGCATTTGCAGATTCATATAACGGCAGACGTCGCTTATTCCGTTTTGGATTACTATGCAAATACGGGAGACCTTGCGTTGATGCAAGAAGCCGGATTTGAGATTTTATACGAGGTATGTCGTTACTGGGTCACAAAGGTCACCGAACGGAACGGCCGGTTTGTGTTGCTCAACGTGACCGGAACGGATGAGCACCATCCCTTTGTGGATAACGATGCATACACAAATTATTTGGTTGCTTTTGTTTTGCAAAAAAGTGCTGCCTATTTCCGGCAATATGTACTGGACTGTGCGGAAAAGATCGGATTTTCTGCGGAAGAGGTGTCTCGTTTCCAATATGTAGGGGAAAATATGTTCCTCCCCGGATTACCCAACGGGATGATTCCGCAATTCGACGGGTACTTTGATTTAAGTGAAGAGTTGATTGTCGCCAACGGCAAGGCGGCAAAAGGTTTTCAAATGAAGTCGAGCGGCTTGTACCATTTGAGCCAAACGATTAAACAGCCGGACGTAATGCTCTTGTACGGGTATCTCGGACTTTTGGACATGGATGCAGACAAATATCGCGCTAACTGGGATTACTATGAAAAAGTTTGCGAGGCATCGTCTTCATTGACGTACCCGGTCAACGCCATCAACTCGATCGACAACGACATGCCCTTTAAATTTGTACGTTATCTGCAACAGTCTGCGTTGGTTGACGTAGAGGATATTTTCGGCATTGCCTGGCAGGGAGTTCATGCCGGATGTATGGCGGGTGCATGGTACGCGGTCTTTCGCGGTGTCTGCGGGATTCGTGCAAACGACGAAGTTCTCCGGATTGATCCAAAGTATGTGCCGACGTGGAAAGGCGTTTGTTTTCGATTCGTCTATAAGGGGTGCGTATTGTCCGTCGATATCCGCGGCAGAAAAATGCGCTTGCGCAGGCTAAGCGGTGAGGAAGACATCTTGATCGACTATCGGGGGAAACAACTCGTTTTCCATAAAACGGCAACGTTTGAGGTTTAAGATTATGAAACGAATAATCGGCTGTTTTCTTTGTCTTGCGATGTTGTTTGCCTTAGTGGCATGCCAGCCGAAGGCGGACGATACGGATACAGACGTAAATGCAGATATGACCAAGATTTCGAATGAAGAAATGGATATAAAAAATCCGTCCCATATCAACTGGTATGGAAGGACCTATGAAACGGGGTCAGCCGTTCAATTTGATTATACGTGCAGCGGGTTTGAGGTGCGGTTTTACGGCACCTCACTCACGGCTACTTTGGCGAGTTCGTGTACGAAAGTTGTTGCGGCGCAAGATTATAGCTGGATCAATATTTATGTTGACGGAGCGATTGTTGAAACGGATCGCATGGAGGTCAATTCGGTTGATTTTTGTGAATTTCAAATTGTTTCTGACCTGGAAGAAGCGATGCATACTGTCAAAGTTTTGAAAACGACGGAAGTCCAGTTTTCAACGTTGGCGCTTTCCCGGTTGGAGACGGACGGTTACTTTTTAGATCCGCCGGAAAAGAGCGCGCGCAAAATTGAAGTCTATGGCGACTCCATTACCTGTGGCTATGGGTCCGTGTCCGCGATCGGAGAATCCGGGTTCCGGACTGCCACGGAGGACGGGACGCGAACTTATGTGGGCTTTGCCGCGCAATGGTTGGGCGCGCAGCTGAATGTGATCGGTTACAGCGGCTGGCGGCTGGGAAGCTATTGGACGGGACAAGAAGGAAAAACGGTACCCGATGTTTATGATCGTATTTATTCCCCGTTGACCGGACAAGACAGTCAGTGGTCTTTTGCAGAATATGTGCCGGATGTTGTCGTAATCAATTTGGGCACCAACGACGTGGCACAGTGTGCGGCGAGCATGCAGACCGGAGGGAGATTCGGCGACGCGGAGGGAGAGGCTTTTATGCAGGCCTACCGAGAATTTATTGCGGACTTGCAAAAGGCCTATCCGAACGTACAGATCATCTGTTGCGGAGGATGTATTCTCAAAGACACCATTTATTGGGAGGAGCATTTGGTCGATGCGTTGCGCAGCGAAGGCAACAAAAATGTTCACTATGTAGAATTAAAGCAGACGATTGGCGGGGTCGACAACGGAACGGACGGGCATCCGCATTGGACATCGCATTTTGAATCCGCGGGGATCTTGTATACCGCGATTAAAAACATCATGGGGTGGTAAGCGTGGACAGAAATGAAATGATGCAACCGGTTTGGAAAGGAAACCTGGTGAGGGAAGAATCCGCCATGTATATACTTGGCAACGAAGACGTTCAACTGATGTACCCGCCGAAGAAAATTCTAAGCGTCACCGATTATACGGGAAAGCGCTTGTGTCGGGGCGTCGATTATATCGAAACAAACGAGGGTCTGCATTTTGATCCGAACGGGCATGCGCCGCGTATGTCGTGGGAAGACATGTATCCGCAGGAAGCGGAAAAAGATTTTTTTTATCGCAAGGATGGAGGAAAGATCTTTTTTACGGAAGGCGGCTTTTTCCATCAAAAGCAAGTCTTGGTCACGTATACGCATGAGGAGACAGACGCCTATCGGCCGCAGATTGTATGCGGCGAGCTTTCGCGCACAAAGAAAAAGATTGCGGCGGGTAAGTTGCGTGTCCTGTTTTATGGTGACAGTATCACCTGCGGGGCAAATGCCAGTGCGGAAATCTTTTTCTATCCGTATCAGAATGCCTATCCGAAATTGGTTGCGCAGGGTTTGCGTCGATGGAATGAATATGCCGTGATTGAATATATCAACACGGCGGAGGGCGGGCAAACGTCTGCATGGGGCAGACAGAACGTGCAACAACGTGTGATAGACCACGCTCCGGATCTATTGGTGCTTGCGTTCGGTATGAATGACGGGACATGGTCCAAGGATGAGCGAGAATTTGAACAGAATATCCGCGCGATCGTGGAGGCTGTGCGGGGTGTTTTGCCGGAAACGGAAATCATTTTGGTTTCTTCAGTTTTAGCGAATCCGGAACCGTGCATGAAGTTTGAGAACGGAACGCTTGTCCCGTTTGCCGGAATCCAAGCGAAATACCCGCCGATTTTGCAGAAATTGGCGGAAGAGTATGCGTTCTCTTTTGTCAATATGACCGCGTTCCATGCGCAGTTGTTGGAGCGAAAGAGGTATTACGAAATGACGGGAAACAATGTTAATCATCCGAATGACTTTTTACATCGTTGCTATGCGCAGATGATTTTATCTTTATGGGAGGCATAAAAAATGAAGAAGTTGGTTGCTTTACTTGTTGCAATTTTGTTGGTATCCTGTTGCTTTGTAAGTGGCTGTGATACAAACGGACCGGGGGGAACAGAGCAGGATCTCACGCTGAACGGATACGATGAAGACGGTAATTTGGTCGAGTATGAAAAAGCGTACGATCCGTTTTGGGAAGGGAACACGGTCTACAATGAAAGCGTCGTGTTTGTGAAAGGGCAGGATGGCGCAATTACAGCAAAAACGCTCTTTACTCCGACAAAAATTCTTGCCGTACGAGACTCCACACTAAAAATATCTTACGAGGAAGGCGTCGATTATACGTATGCCGACGGCGTGTTTACGCTGACGGAAAATTCTTCCATTCCGTTCTTTACCTACAACCAAGTCAATTATAACGCGGGGAACGGTACAACCACGTTGACAGAAGAGGAGAGCGCCGACCTGGTTGGGATCGACGTGACTACTTACGGTGTAATGTGGACCGAAGGCGCCGCCATCGCAATGCGTCAATGTGCGATTACTTACGAACATAACGCGGACGACTGGAAAAATATGAACGGCTTTGATCAGACTTGGCAGGGCGATCTTTTGGCGACGACGCTCGGAAAATTGGAAAACGGTGAGCCGGTCGATATTCTTCTGTATGGTGACAGTATTACTTCTGTCAATGCGGCCGGAACAGGGGCTAGTTCTGCCGGGATTGGGCGCGAACCGTATTTTCCTTGCTGGGCACAGGGATTTGAGGATGCATTGAACTATAAATATGACTCACAGATCACGGTGCATAATTTAGGCGAAGGCGGCTGGACGACATACCAGGGCGTATTGTATGCGAAAGGGCGCTTGGACGTGTATACGCCGGACCTATTTGTCGTGGCATTCGGCATGAATGATGCAACGAACGGCATTACGCTGGAGCAATATAAGTCAAACATTCAAACCATGATTGATACGGTGCGCGGGATGAACCCGGCAGCGGAAGTGATTCTTGTTGCCACGACAAATCGCAATATGAGCATGGTATGGCCGAACAATTCCATTCGTCATTCGGATCTTCTGCCGATTTTGGAGGAATTGGCTGAAGAAAACGAAAACACGGCGATCTGCGACATGACAAGTTTTTCGGCATCGTTATTTTCCGTGAAAGAAAGCTATGAATGTTTCTACAACAATATCAATCATCCCATCGATTTTATGGTTCGAGCCTATGTTTCGAACATGATGAAGTTGTTTCTGAAATAAATTTTAATGCGGGAAGGAAAACAAATGATCCAAAATTACGATGCAGTTATTTTCGATTTAGACGGAGTGCTCGTTTCGACCGATGAATGCCATTATCAGGCTTGGAAGTGTTTGGCGGATCGAGAAAATATTCCGTTTGATCGCAAAGTCAACGAACGCTTGCGTGGTGTCAGCCGGATGGAAAGTTTGGAAATCATCCTGGAACGCGCGGCAAAGCAATATACTCCGACGGAAAAAGTCCGCATGGCGGAATATAAAAACCAAATTTACCGAGAGAAGATCGAGGGGCTTACGCCCTCCGATCTCCTTCCCGGCGTGGCGCTTTTTTTGCGGTATCTACGGGAGCAAGGCAAGCGGATCGCCGTTGGATCATCCAGCAAAAATACGGGTCGTATCTTGGAAAAGATCGGATTGGATAAGACATTCGATGCCGTGGCTGACGGGAACGATATTACCAAGAGCAAGCCGGATCCGGAAGTGTTCTTGGTCGCCGCAAAAAAGTTAGGGCTTCCCTCGGCACGATGTATCGTCGTGGAAGACGCTTTTTCGGGAATTGAGGCGGGGAAGGCGGCCGGGATGACGACGGTCGGGGTCGGAAGCGCCGGACAATGTCCTTCTGCAGATTATCGCTTGGTCGATTTAGCGGACGAACGCCTGTATCAATTATTTTGAGAGGATCTTATGTACGACCAATTTTTGTTTAATGCTCCGAGCGAAGATTTTTCCGGGATAAACGCCGCTTTGCCTATTGGGAACGGCTATATGGGAATGCAGGTGGAGGATAATATTGTTTACGAACGTTTGGCTCTGAATGAGAGCACGCTGTGGAGCGGCGGGCCGTACGAGAACAATCTGCCTGGGGCGTATCGCTTTTTGCCGGAGCTTCGAGCCAGTGCTTTTCGGGGCGAACAGCGAGATTTTGACTGGGAAAGTCGTTTTGTCGGAATGTGGGGCGGACAGATCTTATTACCGGCAGGGGATTTCATGGCGTATTTTGCCAATTCGCGCGAGACAACGCACTATCGCAAAAAAATTGACCTTCGGCAGGGCGTTTTATCCTCGTCTTATCAAAAAAAGGGAGAGAAAGTAACAAAAGAATATTTCGCCAACTATCCTTCGAACGTGATTTGTTTTCGCTACGCAAACTCCAAAAGTAAATTAAATTTCGCATGTGAAATCGTATCCAAATCGTCGGGCAGTCTGTCGGTTAAAGAGAACTTGCTTCTGTTTGAAGGGCAGGCAAACGGTGCTCGCGGCGTGGAGGGGCGTATACGCTACGCCATAGCGGCGCGTGTTTGTTCTGACGGTAAGATGCAGGTGATCGGGAAGCGTCTGATCGTGAAGGATGCTTCTTATGCCGAAGTATTTTTATCGATCGCAACCAATTTTCGATCGGTAGACGATTTGTCTGCGGATTATCTTGCAGACGCCGTAAAGCGTGTTGATCTGGCCTATAAACGTGGATATCAAGTACTTCGCGCGGAACATATTGCGGATTTTTCGGCGCACTACGAAAAGGTTTCCCTGCGTTTGGGGACGGCCGTTGACGACGGAGATACATCGGTCAAAGAGTTGCAACGCCGTTTTTATGCGGAGAATGATCCTGCTTGGGTAGTCCTGTATTTTAATTATACGCGCTATTTGATTTTATCTTCGACGCGAAACGGTTCGCAGCCTCCGACTTTGCAGGGGATCTGGAACGATAAGCTTTCACCGCCATGGGATTGCAAGTATACCGTCAACATTAATTTGGAAATGAATTATTGGAGCGTTGCCGCGCTGGGGTGGCCCGAGCTGTATCGTTCATTGTTGGAAAAGATGTTGGCCGTTGCGGAAAAGGGCCGCGTCACCGCCAAGGAAATGTATAATATAACGCGCGGAAATGCTTGGGTCCTGCATCACAATACGGATTTATGGAACGTGTGCGGCCCGATCGATGGGTGTTGGGGATTGACGCCTGTTTGCGGGGCATGGCTGATCAACGAACTGTTTACGGCCTACGAATATACGCAGGACGAAACATGGTTGAGCGAACTCTATTCCTTGTTTCATGGTTGTGCAGAATTTTTCTGTGATTTTCTCGTACCGTACAAAGACTGGCTGGTGACTTGTCCGTCCACCTCCCCGGAGCGGATGAATGGTCCGCTCGGATATGTTACCTTCGGGAGTGCGCATGACAACCAGATCGTGTTAGAAATGTTTGAAAAATACCTTCTCTGCGAAAAATACGTCGGAAGCGACCCGAAGTTGGCGGAGGAGGTGCGAGAAAAGATGAAAAAATTGCCTCCGCCGGCAGCGGTGGGGCCCAGCGGATTGGTCAAGGAGTTTTATTTCCATGATTACGATTTTGAGGAAGACACGCACCGGCACTTGGCGCATCTGTATGGGCTTTATCCGGGGCAAAGCGTCTATCGTCAGCACGATCCCGCTCTGAATGCAGCGATTCAAAAGACATTGGATTGTCGCAGTCGGGCCGGCGATTGGACTGGTTGGGGGATCGCGTGGAGAATTGCGCTATATGCGCGTATCGGCGATGCCGTGCGGGTCGGAACCATGATCAAAACCTTTTTGGATCGGCGAAACGGCTTGATGTTGGAAAACGGATTCGGGGCTTTGCCATACGAAAATGGGTCCGCTTTTCAGTATGATTGTAACGGCGCTTTTCCGGCTGTTTTGGCGGAGGCTTTCGTGCAGAGCGAAGCGGGGCGGGTAAATTTATTGCCTGCCGTTCCCGACTTCATGCATGCTGGCGAATGGACCGGTCTGTATTTGCGGGGAGGCCTTCGCATGGAGCGCCTTTCCTTTGCAGAAGGTCGGGTATTGGACTGTGCGATTTCCAGCGTAAAGGGCGGCAAAGTGGAGGTCGTTGCCAACGGTCAAAGCTCTTTGCTCGCTTTGGAGCCTGGGCAGGTTTGTCAAGTATGGCAAAACGGAAAGAAATTGATTTGACAAAGGAGACGATTAACGATGCAAAACAATGTATTGAAAGATCCGAAATTTCAGCAAAAATTTGGCTTGAAAGGGCTCAGCACCAGAATCAGCGGCCATCAGATTTTTGGATATTTGCAGTGGCCGGAAGCCGGGGAACGGCAGGTGTGGACGATCGCGGAGGGGGCAGCCAAATATTTGATGCATTCCGTTCGCGAAGAAAAGGAGGTTCCGGGAGGCGGAATTGAGTATTACAACGCGGGGAAGTCTGTGATTCTGTATCCGGGGCAGGGGAAGATCTCGTTGCGGTGTGATACGACGAAGGAGTATGCGGAGCCGCGCAAGGGCGGCGAAGACTGGATACATCTTTTGTTGGAGGAAAAGATCGAAAGAAAGGATCGTGTCTACCTAAACGAAATGGATCGCCTGGATCTGACTTTGGATTTTTCGATTGATTCTTGTGAAAATTGCATGAGCCGGGAGACGTATAATCCGATGTTGCATGCGGCGCAGGCGTGTTGGTTTTTTACGGTCGAATGCAACCAGGATCAGAATCTGGATTTTGAGGGCAGACCGGATTATCTTTGGTTTGGTATTCCTCTGTTTGATAATCGTACGGAATATATGGACGGCCCGCAGGTCTTTTTAGACAAAGGCACGGAAAAGGTGATCTACAGTGTCAAGCGTGGAGAATATCTGCAAGAACCGATCGCGATCGGAAAAAAATATTCGATTCGACTCGATATTCTGCCGCATATCAAAAAGGCATTTGCCGTTGCGAAGGAACAAAACTGGCTCAAGGGGGCTGCATGGAGCGACATGTCGATCGGCAGCACCAATATCGGTTGGGAGGTGCCGGGTACATTCCGTTGCCAGCTCACGCTGGAAAATCTGGGGTTATATTATTGAAAAGAAAGGGGATATTCAATGAAATACATCAAATGCGATTGTCCAGACGAAGAAATTTATCTTCGATGCGATGTTCCATATTACGATCTGTATTTAAAAGAACCATATGTTGCAGAAAATACATTTTTGCAGCAAAAGCGAGATACGTCGAGCGTTTCGTTTGCCGAGGCAAAAGATCGTTTGCCGGTCCCGTACTGGGAAGGACATTCCGCGGAAATCGAGGCGTATTGGCGTGCCTGGGAGCTTGCGTTTGCGCATATTCGGCCAGCGACGGAACAAAATGGATTTGTCAACAATTATATTGATACGGCCTTTAATGGAAACACTTTTATAACCGATTCGCCGTTTATGATGCAGTTTTGTAAATACGCGGCCGATGTGTTCGATTTTCGCGGAACAATGAATAACTTCTATTCCAAACAGCATTTGGACGGGTTTATTTGCCGTGAAATATGCAGCGATACCGGGGCGGATCGGTTTCATCGTTTTGATCCGATTGCCAGCGGTATGAATATTTGCGCTTGGACAGAATGGGAGCTGTTTCAATTCAACGGGGATCGGGAACGGCTCAAGCGTATTTTTCCGGTCTTGATGGCATACCACCGTTGGCTGAAAAAATATCATCGAAATCCCGATGGCTCCTATTGGTGTACAGGGTTGGGTTCGACAATGGACAATCAGCCGCGCGTTCCGGAAGGGTTTAGCCGTCGATTGGATTCTGCCGATATGGTTTGGATGGATGCAAATCTTTTGGCTTTGATTGATTGCGAAAGGCTTCTATGGATCGCCAAAGAAATTGGACGCGGATCCGAAACGGCAGAATTGGAAGAAGAGCGGGTGTTTCTAAGGGAATATATTCGCCGAAATCTGTGGGATGAGGAGGAAGGGTTCTTTTTCGATCGTTGGCCGAACGGCGAGCGGTCCCGGTGTAAATCGATCGGCGCTTTTTGGGCGCTGCATGCCGATTTGTGCGATCCGGAACAGACAAAGCGCTTGGTCGAACACTTGAAAAACCCGGAGGAATTCAATCGTTTTCATCCGTTTCCTTCCATTTCTGCAGACAGCCCGCTATATAATTCGAATGGGTTATATTGGCGGGGCGGCGTGTGGGCGTGCATGAATTATATGGTTTTCCGCGGTCTGGAACGCAACGGATTTGCAGATCTTGCACGGGAATTCGCCTTGCGCAGCAACCAGAATGCAGTGGAAGTATACAAAACGACGGGAACGTTTTGGGAATGCTATGCGCCTGACTCCAATGAACATTCCGAACCTTCGGTTCCCGATTGCGTCGGATGGTCCGGCCTATATCCCATTACCTTTTTACTGGAACAAATTTTTGGCATGCATGTTTTGGCTGCGGAGCGGAAGGTCGTTTGGCAAATAGCGTTACGCCAAACGTTTGGGGTTACGAAATTGCCCTTCCTTGGCGGAACGATCGATCTGCGCTGCGAATATACCAAAAATGATTGCGCGCCTCGGATCTATGTTCGAACGGATCAGGATTTCTGCATAGAATTGATTATGAACGGTGCGCCGAAAGAAATCCCGATAAAAGCAGGAACGGCAGCATACTTGTAACTTTAAAAGCCCTTTTCCTCCCGGAAAAGGGCTTTTATGCCACGCATAGTAAATTGTATTTAAAAAATAAAAGCGGAAAATGGTGGGTATAGAAAAATAATTTCGGCACATGCTGAAAAGGGAGGCGACCGGATGGAAAAACGATGGACAACGGGCAGTTTGCATGCTTTTACAGAGTTGCTGGAGGCGGAAAGTCTTGCCTGCAAGAAAGCACACATGTACGGTTTAATGTTGACGGATTTGGCGCAGGCGGATCGAATCCGGGCATTGGCAGAGCGTCATGCAAGGCGCTTTAAAGACTTAATGGAATTCATGGAGAAACCGCTCGGAGGGGGGCAATGAGGCAGACGGGTAAACGCGAAGGGGTACTGTGCGAGGCGGATGTTTGGGCGGATATGCAAAAGACCGAGAAGCAGTTGCTGTTGCGCTATGCGACGGCGCTGGGGGAAGAAAACCCTCAAATGGTACGATCGGAGCTGCTGCGATTCATGGAGGAAGCGGCGGAGGATTGTCGTACCGCATCGAGCGAAAAAGCCTGCGTCGACAGGGATACGCAAGACGTTTCTCAATTTGCATTGAATGCGGTTTTAAGTCGCTTTCGGCGCGAAAAGAAGCAATTAATAAAAATCATGGATTAGCCGAAAATGAGTTATTTTCGGTTCCGAAACAGCGCATTTGTTTGCTTTTTACGGGAGGTAAACGATGCGTTTTTTTATGAAAAATTGTGCATTTGCTGTACAAAAAGGGAAAAGTATGGTATACTAAAACAGACGGAAAATGTTCCGAAACACAAATGCGGAGGCTCTCATGATCAAACGAAAGGGACACTTTATACGCTTGGATACAATCAATACGTCGCTCGTTTTGCGTGCGGATACGGCAGAATATTTGTATTACGGGCCGAAGTTAGTCAGTGCAACGGAGCTTAGCTCCTTGCCCGGGGTAAATCGAAAGATTTTTTCGCAGCCCGGGACAAACGATTATACGGAACCCAGCGTCTTGTTGGAAAATGCAGACGGCGGGTTTGCGACCAATTTCCAGTGGGCGCGCACGCGGATCGTGTTAGAGAAGCCGGAAATAATGGGATTGCCTTCTTCTTACGGTGAAGGGAAAACGCTGGAGTTAAAGTATGTCGATCCCTCCACGCGCGTGCAATTGTTGCTCTATTATAGTCTGTTTGATGATTGCGATGTCATTGCGGTTTCCGCTAAATTGGTCAATGGCGCTCGGAAAGATATCCATGTTCGCCGACTGATGAGTTTGCAATTGGATTTGTACGGAGCGGATTACGAGTTAGTCACTTTTGAAGGGGCATGGGCGCGTGAACGGCAAAAACGCGCGCGTGTTCTGACGAGCGGTATTTTTTACAACGATTCCAAGTGCGGAGCATCTTCACACGCCCGCAATCCGTTTGTGATGGCCGAGAACGCGAGCGGCGTATACGCCTTTAATTTGGTATATTCTGGAAATCACAAAGAGATTTGTGAATGCGACGGAGCGAATCGAACGCGCGTTTTGGTCGGCATTAATGACTTTATGTTCGATTGGAAGTTGGCGCCGGGAGAGGAATTTGCGGCGCCGGAAGCGGTCATGTGTTACGCGCCGAGCGAAGATCAAGTCAGCCTGCGCATGCATGCGTTTGTTTCGGAGCATATTGTGCGAGGGAAGTGGAAAAAACGCGAACGCCCCGTCTTGGTCAATAATTGGGAGGGGACCTACTTCGACTTTGATGAGGAAAAATTACTCGCCATCGCTTCAAAAGCCAAGGCAGTTGGAGCCGAATTGTTTGTGCTGGATGACGGTTGGTTCGGCAAGCGCCAAGATGATACGTGTTCGCTGGGAGACTGGTATGACAATATAGCCAAAACGGGGGGCGGTTTGGCGAGCTTGGCAGAAAAGATTCGCGCGCTTGGTCTTTCTTTCGGAATTTGGGTTGAACCAGAAATGATCAGTGAAGACAGCGACCTTTACCGTTCGCATCCAAATTATGCAATGAAAGTTCCCGGACGGCAACCGACCCGCCTGCGCAATCAGTTGATGCTCAATATGGCGGACGAAAAGGTGCAAAATTACGTAGTTCGCGCGATTTGTGACGTAATTGCTCGCAGCGGTGCAGAGTATGTTAAGTGGGATTTTAATCGGACGATGACCGATTGCTTTGGCAAGGGAATAGCGGTCGGCGAATATTTTCATCGTTATATGCTGGGGTATTATCGTGTCGTTTCCAAGATCACAAAGCGTTTTCCTTTTGTTTTGTTTGAGGGATGCGCCGGGGGCGGCGGACGCTTGGATTTGGGAAACCTCTGTTATTTTCCGCAATACTGGACAAGTGACGATACCGATGCGCGTGAACGCATCGCCATACAGGACGGAACTTCATACGCATACCCGCAGACGGTGATGGGGGCGCACGTCTCTGCATCGCCCAACCATCAAACGGGTGATACCACTCCGCTGAATTCTCGTTTCCATGTGGCGTGCGGCGGCGTGTTGGGATATGAGTTGGATTTGACAAAGTTATCGCAGGCTGAGTTGCATTCCATTGCAGAGCAGGTTGCTTTCTATAAAGAAAACCGAAAGTTGTTGCAATTTGGCGATTATTATCGGTTGTATGACAGAAATGTGAACGGTTTTATGATTGTTTCCAAAGACCGCAATAGCGCGATCGCGATGGTTGCTTTGCTGGAGCATCATCCGGCAGATCCTACGATGTCTGTGCGCTTCAAGGGCCTGAATCCCGGCGCTGTTTACGAAGTATGTGTGCGCGGGCAGGATGGGAGCGTAAGCTTAGGTGGCGACGTTTTGGCGAATACTCCGATTCCGCTGGAGGGATTGTTTGATTATGCGCAGCGGCAGGCAAATAGCGGGTGCATCTTCACGCGCTTGTTCCTGTTTAAAAAGCAAAAAAACGCTTGAGCGTGTTTTTTTGTAAGAGAGGGCGGTTTCTTATCGCAAACATGTTGCCATCTTGCGTTGGGTAAAAAGGCCGCATTTAAGGCAGGAAGAAGATAGGAGGGTGAGCGAAGAGAATTAGCACAAAGCAATCATGTGGATCGCAGCAGGATCGATTGGTAGATCGGTGTCGATCCCAAGATGACTTTAGAGAGCTGTGGCGCTGATTTTGAAAGGACGCGTTAAAGAAACGTTCTCTTCGCATAGACGCCCGCATGAAAAGGATACTTGTACAAAAAATGCAGTCCGCAGGAGGAACAATGCTTTCTGCGGACTGCGTTTTTTCTTTTTGGGTGAGACGCTCGTATTGGCGTAAAATATCTTCTTTCGATAAAAAATAAATCAATTTTAATAAGGAGGAGGGGATGCGAAGTAATTTGCGTGGCATAAACAGCTTAAACTATTTCTTCATGGCGAACAGGCGTAACAAGGATGGTCCTAAAATCCGTGTATAATACGAATCCTGCCTTGGCCTTTGGCGGTTTTTTGACGAATTTTCGTTCGCAGTAGTCGACGGGTATTTTGTCTCCCTCTTTAGCATCCGAAAAATAGGCGCAGATCTCAGCGGCGAATAGCACGACGGTTTCAGGGATGGGTTTGCCTTCCGAACGGATCAAAACATGTGCGCTATGATATTTTTGAGTATGAAACCAAAGATCGTTTGGGGCAGAGCTGCGCAGAAGTCGGTCATTTTGCAGGTTGTTTCGCCCGGCAAAGATGCGAAAGCCCATGCAATCGAAGGTACGAAAAGGAATGGGATCCGTTGGTTTGTTTTTCTTTTTTTCAGGGGGCAGTAATCCGGTTGCGCGCAGTTCCTGTTCGATTTCGGCCAGATCCAAGCGCTTTTCGGCACGCGCGAGAGCGGATTGCATGCTGGCCGTGTAATCCAAATCTGCGTAAACTTCCGCTTTTTGAGGGTGAATTGCGGCAATGGTGCGCTTTTGTTTGTTGTATTTCTTAAAATATTTTTGTGCGTTCTGTGCGGGGGTCAGAGTTTTGTCTAAGGAAATTCGAACGCTGGGGGATTGCTCGTCATAATAATTGACAAGCTCACATCCTTCCATCCCTTTGCGGAGCGCATATAAATTTGCCGTTATTAGTTCGCCATATATGCGATTTTGTTCCATGTCAGCGCATTCCCGCTCGCGCTCGAGCAAAATACTGAGCTTTTTTTCTTCTTTTTTTCGGCGAGTCGCGACCAAACCTTCCAAGCGTCTTTTTTGCTCGTCAAAATCCCTTTTTTGCTCTCGTTCGGTATAATAGATATCGGCAGCGTCGTTGACGCTTTTGCAGCGATCACCGCCCGGAAAACGGGCGTGAAAATCCTTTGCTTCGCCGTTTATTCGCTGTACGGCCGGAGAAATATCGTTCGAAAAGAGATAGTTATGAATGGCTTTTTCAATCTTTTCGACATTTTGGAAGGCCTCTGTTTGTTCGGAGGCGACCGCTTGAGCAAGTAATCGGCAAGTGGGAAGGGCAAGACCGGAGAAATTCCGGAAAAAAAACGCAGCTAAATCTCCGCCGCCAAACGCATGCAAGCGTTCGCACACTGCGGATCGGTCGGTCGGATTTACCTTGTCTTGCGGCGCGGGCGGCAGGTATTTCACTCCCGGGAAAAGCGCGCGTTTAAAGTTTTCTTGTAAAGATGAAACTTTGAGTGCGCCCGTAATGATTTCGTCTTCAGTCAAAACCAAGTTGGAATATTTTCCCATCAACTCGGCATAGAGGATGCGCCGAGCCCGCGTAAACTCACTGGTGCAGTCGAATGTAAAAGATAAGATCCGTTCAAATCCTTCCTGCGCAACGCAAACCAAAGTGGCTCCAGTAAGATGTTTTCGGAGCAGCATGCAAAAATTTGGCGCAACATCGGGCGCGGAGCGTGGGATTTCCGATACGCAGGCGCGGGCCATCGAGGCGTTGGTGTTGAGGATGAGTTTGCGCGTTTTCCCGCCCGCATAGAGCAAGAAATCGACTTCATCGCGCGAAGGTTGAATTATTTTGTTTACTTTGCCTCCGGCAAGCATTTTGTGCAATTCGTCGGCAATAAACCGTAGTGTGAATGCATCCTGTGGCAAGTTCAGACCTCCCCGGGTGTTATTGCGGCAGTTCGTTTTTTACGTTCGTTTCGCGCGGCAAGACAAATAAATTGTTCTTATCATGCGCCAAGTCCCAGTATTTGGATGTAGCCGTAGATTCATAGACCGATGCGTCGACAAAAATGGATTTTCCTGCGAGCCAATCCAGATCTTGTGTGGTAAAGTCGAAGAGACGCATACTTTTACCGAAATGTTTGGCCGCTTTCTGTTGTCGTTTTTGCACAGCTTTTTCGCGGCGGCGCAATTCGTGCTCGTCCGTTCCGGCTTCTGCCCGTGCGTCGGCAAATGCGGCGGAAGAATGTACGGCAAACGCATATACGGCATTGGGATCCGCATGAAACAGACGAATTTCCCGCTGTGCAGAAATATAGCAGCATTGATAATTTACGTCGGCGGCGGCGCGGCGGAATTTGCGTGTCTTGGCTCCGTCGATCCAGGGAAGCGCAGTCATGACCACCAATACGGCGGCGCTGAACGCAAAGTACATAATGCGTTCACCGAGGGGATCATCCAGCTTGGTCAAACAGGTGAATACGATTAAGGCGATGGCACAGATGTCAAAGATTGCACTGACAAAGATGCCGCAAAGAAATTTCTTTTTCCGGTGGGTTAATTTTTTCATCTTTCCTCCGTAATTCCGAGGCTTTTTGCAAAGTGTTCGGCTGTAGCGTTTTTTATTATACAGCATTCGGAAAAAAAAGTAAATCATATGAGGCGAAAACGCTTTGCAAAATGCGCGGTTTATGGTAAAATACTGTACTGATTAAAAGTATCTATATCAGCAGGAGAAAGATCATGAAATACGAAATTCAACCTTCGCAAAAAAGCACGATTAAAATTACGATTACGTTTGATAAAGCGGAATGGGAGGAAGCAAACCAAAAAGCCTATTTGCAGACGCGCAACCGTTTTACCGTGAATGGGTTCCGGAAGGGGAAAGCGCCCAAACATGTGATCGAGCTTAATTACGGCAAGGGCGTGTTCTATGAAGAGGCTCTCAACAATCTCTTCTCCGAGCATTATTATGAAATTGTTGAAAAGGAAAAAGAAAACTACACGGTGGTCGGTCAGCCTGAATTGTCTGTGGAAGACATCTGCGATGAAGGCGCTGTGTTGGTGGCGACTGCTCCCGTAAAGCCGGACGTCAAACTGGGCGATTACAAGGGTATAAACATTACGAAAGTGGAGTATAATGTTAAGGACGAAGACGTTGAGGCGGAACTGAAACGTCTGCAAGAGCGCAACTCGCGCATGGTGGCGGTGGAAGACCGCGCGGCTGAGACCGGAGACACGGCGACGATCGATTTTGCAGGGAGTGTTGACGGGGAAAAATTTGAGGGCGGCACGGCGGAAAACTACTCGCTTGTTTTAGGCAGCGGTTCCTTTATTCCGGGATTTGAGGAGCAGGTTGTCGGTATGAAGATCGGCGAGGAGAAAGACGTGAATGTTCGCTTCCCGGACGACTATCATGCGGAAAATTTGAAGGGAAAAGAAGCCGTCTTTGCCGTGAAGTTGCACAAACTGGAAAAGAAAGAGCTTCCCGAAATCAACGACGAGTTTATCAAAGACGCCGCAGGCGCAGAGAGCGTAGAGGCCTACAAGACCGAAACGCGCGAGCGTTTGGAGAAACAGGCGCAGCAGAAAGGCGAATCGGAAACAGAGAACAATATTGTTCGAGCCATTACGGAAAAAGCGGAAGTCGAAATTCCGGATGCAATGATCGAAAGTCAAATTGACATGATGGTGCGCAACGCGGAATATCGTTTGGGGATGCAGTATGGCGGAATGAAGTTGGCCGATTATCTGCGGTATATGGGAAGCAATTTGGAAGATTTTCGTAAAGGATACCGTGCGCAAGCAGAAGATACCGTCAAGTCGCAGTTGGTCATCGATAAGATTATTCGGCAGGAAAATATCCATGCGGAGGAAGCGGAGATCGACGCGAAATTGGAAGAATTTGCAAAGTCGGCGAATAAAACGTTGGATGAGTATAAGAAAGATGTCACGGACTCGCAGCGCGAATACATTTCCAACGACCTTGTGGTCAATAAATTATTTGAGTTTTTGAAAGCGAATAACAATTTGACGCTTGCGGCGGCAGAACCGGACAAAAAGGCGGAAGAATAAGCCCTAAGCGAGTTGATTTCGCACAATCTGCGGAAAAAGGAGTATT
>CALVHT010000004.1 GCA_944328645.1 uncultured Clostridia bacterium | reverse complement strand
GTACCATGCCCCCCGAAAATTTGCAAATATTCCGCGGCAATTGCTGCTATTAGTAAAATTTATACTTTTTATAACTGTTTCTATTGCATGACCGCAGAAACGGTCAAACCGCATTCGGTCTGAGCTCTCTCGCGTTCGGCTACATTCAACCCACGCAGTGAGCTTAGCCCAAAAAAGAACATATCGTCCTGCGACTCGTTTTCCCAAACGATGGGCGTCTCTCTTGGCAACTCAGCGCTTTGCTGACACGGCCGTCCACCGGCACCCGCCGCCCCGCGGCAAAACAATACAATCGAACCTGCTGCCCTGCCGCTCGGTTTGTTTGGACTCCGATACCCGCCGGGTAGCGCCCCTACGACGTCCGATCGCACGACGCGAAACTCCGGCCGCGGCGGTTCAACCGGAAAGTAGACTTTCGGGTACGTTTTCCATTTCCAAAATTTCCAGATCGACACAGAACTATCCCTCCCCTCGTTCGCTTTGTATTCGCATTATAGCATAAAAAACTTGACAAATATTGTCATATATTTTAAAATATTTTTAGAAAATTTTTTTGAAAGGCGTTGGATATGAAATTTCAAGTAACACTCAAAATTTTATTTCGGCTTTTAAAAACGCGCAAAGCGAGTGCCGCGCAAATGGCACGGGAATTCGGCGTTTCCGAACGAAGTATTTATCGCTATGTGGAAGAACTGATCGTTGCCGGCGTTCCGATAGATATTATACGGGGTCGCAATGGCGGAATATGTCTGCCGGACACTTTTAAACTTCCGGTCAACTTTTTCTCCAAAGATGAGTACACCGCAGCCGTCAACGCATTAAGCGCTTTTTCCGAACAAATCCATGACGACAGCGTGCGGTCCGCCCTGGAAAAATTGCGCCAACAACAGCGCGCAAACGAACGAGACCTTGCCTTTTCCGGGCATATCTTGGTAGACAGCGGAACTTGGGGCGACACTTACGACTTTTCGGAAACGATGCGCGTATTGGAAGACGCGATCGAACGGCGAATTTGTTTGGATGTGACATATATCGACCGCGGCGGCGAAGAAAGTCGCCGCATTCTTGAACCGCTCTTGCTCGTTTATAAACAAAATATCTGGTATTTATACGCATGGTGCCGCAAACGCGAAGATTTCCGCCTGTTTCGTATCGGCCGCATTCGCAGCGCGCGCATCACCGAAGAGAGTTTCCGCCCCCGCCCGTTCGATCGCAAAAATCTGCCGTTGCAATTTCAGTTTCCTAACACGCCGCTCCTTTCGATCCGCCTTGCCGTGCAGCCCAAAGCGCTGCCCGACGTCGAAGAGTGGCTGGGAATACGCAACATTCATGGAAGCGGCGAAAACATTGTCGCAACAGCGACTTTGCCGGGCGGCGAGATCTTGCTGTCTAAATTGCTTGCATTCGGCGATGGCATCCGCGTACTCGAACCGGAAGATCTGGCAAAAACGCTTTGCGCGCGAGCGACACAACTGATCGATCTCTACCGCTGATTGCGCTTCCGATCGGATGCGTGCGAAAACCCGTTTGCCTTGCACGCAAACAAGAAGACCGGCCGACGCCCCGCTGCCGACGAAAGGATGCGGGGCAGAACTTTGAAAAAAATTCCCCGCATGCACGCAACATGCGGGGAATTTTTTTCATTTTGATCGCGGAATCTTTCTAACATTGCAAAAATCGAGCGCGCCGCTGGCAACGACTTGCCCATCTTGCCGGCTCGTACGACTGCCTATGCCTAAGGGCAGCAATCTTTCGCCCGTACACGGTCAGTATTGGTTGTTCTCTTTATATTTTTGCAACAAGTATTTTAATCCGTCCAACTGTTCCAACAGCGCCTTGCCCGTGTCCGTATCTCGAACCAACAGACGCTTGGAACGCGTCTCGAAGACCGTTACCTCCGAATGAATGTCGCTGCGCTGTTCAATGGCTTTTTCGATACTGTCAAAGGGTTCATGCGCGCAAAGCCGCAGGCCGTGCGAGTTGTAGACAAGCGTATATCCGGCAATTCCTGTTTTTTCATGATAGGCTTTGCAAAATCCGCCGTCAATGACGATCAGCTTGCCTTCCGCCTTGACCGGATTTTCTCCCTGTTTCGCCTTGACCGGAACATGCCCGTTCACGATATGGCTGTACTTCCCCGCAATGCCGAAATCACGCAGCACCTTTTCACAAAATGCTTTTTGATGACAAAAAACATAATAGCTGTTGTCATGCTCTTTGTGATAGGCCGGGTCATCGATGTACAGACGTTCAAACGTCGTGATCTTGTCGCGCCCGTACAGCGGCGAACAGCGCCCGCACCACAGATACAAGAAAAAGTCCAACGCTTCGACATCTTCTCCGCCCGAACAAAACGCAGAATATGCGCGGCGGACCAAAGACTCGCAGTAGTCCATCAAACCGCGCCCCTCGTATCCACAAAAATTGCAATACGATCCGTCCGGATTGAGCGGAACACAGCCATGAAAAATCAAATTGTTATTGCAAATCTTATAGGCCGAACCGCAACGCATCAAAAAAGCGATGTGACGCGATAATTTTTCACCCGAACGAAAAGACCGTTTGAGCGCATCGATGACCTCCCTTTCGGCCGGAGTAAAGCGCAAAGGATCTTGCGGATCGACGCTGGGAAAAGAAACGTCTCCCAGTTTTACGCCACAAAATTCCATACGTTCAAAATCGATCTGTCGCAAAATGTTGCGATTCTCCATCTCGTATTCAGGCCGGCGCTCCAAAATATGGCCTTCCGCCTTCAACTGCATCAAAAAAGCGGCTTTGCGCATTTTGGCGATCAATTGAACATCCTCGCTCGCGGTCGATGCGTCCGCCCCCACCGGATAAAAGCGCGGATCGTCGTCCATTGTTTCGGCGGCATAGGTGGAAAGTTTTCGCAAAGAAATGCCGTACCCTTCCTCCAAAAGATCGGCGTTTTCATACTTGAGAGAAATATCGACGACACTGAGAATGCACGCCTCGTTGCCCATATGCGCACCCATCCATTGAATATCATGGTTGCCCCATTGCACATCGATATTGTGACGATTGATGAGCAAATCCATGATTTTATCCGGATTCTCGCCGCGGTCGTATACATCCCCGACTATGTGCATGCGGTCCACCGCCAACTGTTTGATCAGGTCGGTGATCGCGCCGATAAAGGCCTCCGCGCGCCCCAGCTCGATAATGGATGTAAAAATTTCACCGTAATAGGCCTCTTTGTCAAAATCGTCGCGATCCATGTTGATCAATTCGTCGATGATATAATCAAAATAAGCCGGCAACGCTTTTCGAACTTTGCTGCGCGTATATTTGGAAGCGACCGATCGGCAAACCTCAACCAACCGATGCAACTGCACAAGGTACCAATCCTTTTCGTCCTTCCCCGCCGCCTTCCGCTCGGCTATGATCGCACGCGGATAGTAAATAAATGTCGCAAACTCATCGCGTTCGCGCTTGGTCATCGTTTGCCCGTAGAGACGTTCGACCTTTTCACGGATGACGCCCGAACAGTTATTGGTAATGTGACAGAATGCCTCGTACTCGCCGTGCAAATCGCTCATAAAGTGTTCTGTTCCCTTCGGCAAACGCAAAATCGCTTCAAGGTTAATCACTTCCGTCGCCGCCGCCTGCACGGTCGGATATTTTCCGCGATCATGCGCAAATATTCGCGATCGCGTATTTCTTCCTGCATTATGTCAGACATAGTACCCTCCCTCTTCACCTGTTTCTTGCATTATACAACAATTTTTCCGGATTGAAAAGAGTTTTTTAAAAAATTCTTTCTGCCTTTGCCGCAATTCTTTTCAATCTTCTTATTTCGGAACGAGAGGGCGCGCCGCGAATGCGGCGCGCCCTCTCGACAACCTTTGGCTTTCGGCTGAAACAACAAGCTCTCATTTTTCAGGAAACAATACGAAAAACGCACTTCCCTTGCCCAGCTCGCTCTGCACGCCGAATCGGAAGCCATGCTTCAACAAAATCGTCTTGACGATGGAGAGACCCAAGCCGGTACCCTTGATCGGGCGTTTGTGCGTCTCCGTTGAACGATGATAGCGATCCCAAATGCTTTCGATCTCTTCGGGGGGAATCCCCTTTCCGGTATCGGTGACCGTAAAACGCAGATACCCTTCCTCACGGTGTAACCCGACTACAATCTTTTTGTCTTCCCCGGTATAATTGACTGCGTTCCCGACCAAATTATAGACGACCTGTTCTAATTTTTCCATGTCTGCTTCCGTATACAGATCGTCATCTATTTCACGCACGAGGGTGAAGCCCTGCGTTTCGGTCAAGTATTCGAATCTTTCCAACACGGTATGGACAAATTCCGAAAGGTTAATGCTGGTCAGCTTCAAAGTGTCCATCCCCGATTGGATCTTGGAGAGGTTTAAGATGTCATTTACCAAAGCAGTCAGACGATCCGACTCGTCAATGATCACCTGCGTGTGCTTGGCACGCTTTTCCGGATTGTCTCCCGAGATCTCCTGGATCATCGACGCATATGCCTTGATCATGGTCAAGGGAGTCTTTAAATCGTGCGTAACGTTGGCTAAAACCTCTTTTTGCAGCTCATCCGCTTTTCCGATCTCTTCTTTAGCAAAATCCAAGGTCTCGGCCAACGCATCCATCTCTGCATACGAGTACTCGCCCTTAAAGTTGACGGTAAAATCCCCGGCCGCCATGCGTTTGGCAGCCCGCGTGATACGCTGAATCGGCTTGGTCAACTTGATGGACAATAAAGCGGAGATGACCAACGCCAGAAAAATAACGACAATCGCGATCATGATCAACTGCATCCGCATGTTGCCCATTACCCGATTGGTCAACTGCGTCGAATAGTCGATGTACAGATATACGTCGCTGGTCGTGTTCATGTCGACCGGGTAGGACGACGCATCTAAGCGAGCCAAATACACATAGCACTCGCTGTTCAGAACGAGCGTGATCCCCTTATACACGTTTTCACCGCGTTCTTCCGCCGCCTCAAGGGAGCTGACCGCTGCCCGAAATACGGAGGACTCCGGCTTTCCGGCAACAAAACCATAATCTCCGGGATCCACGGTCTCTGTCGGGTATAACACGCTTCCCGCCTCGTCCAATAAGTAGATTGTGACAAAGATGTTGTCATTCTGCATTTCGATGATGCACTTATTGATGCCGTCTTCCCCGTTGGGGATGGACATTTGCCGGCAAATACGATCGTATGCCTGCTCACCGACCGAAGAGAGGTCGTCCACCATTTGCGCCCCCAGAAAGACTCGCAACAACGCCGATTGAAACACCCAAATCAACAAGATAATGAACGCCGCGAAGATCAGAAAGCTCAGCCACAGGATAAAATTGATGCTGTGAAAATGCTTTTGGTGCGTCATGCTTCGAACTTGTACCCCAAACCGCGCAAAGTGACGATAAACTTGCGATATTCTTTTAAACTGCTTCGCAACATCTTCACATGCGTATCCACCGTGCGATCGTCCCCGTAAAAATCAAACCCCCAAACGTCGGAAAGCAATTTTTCGCGCGAAAGCGCTATGCCATTGTTCTTAACCAGGTAAAACAACAACTCATATTCTTTGGGGGTCAGTTCCAGTTTTTCACCGTCTACGTATACATTGCGGCCGCGCATATCGATCTCCAACCCCTCAAATTTGACCACCTCACGCGAAAGAGCCGGTCCTGCTTTATGCCGCTTGGTGACCGCCGTAATGCGTGCCATAACCTCCTTCGGCGAAAACGGTTTGGTCACATAATCGTCTGCCCCTACCTCGAAACCAAACAATTTGTCGTACTCTTCGCCTCGCGCCGAAAGCATGATGACCGGGATATCCTTAAATTTACGAATTTCTTTGACTGCGGAAAAACCGTCCAAGGCCGGCATCATCACGTCCATTAAAACAATATCGTAATCGTTTTCCCGGCACATCTTGACAGCCTGGATTCCATCCTCAGCCTCCGATGCCTCGTTCCCCTCAAACTCGATGTACTCGCGCAACACGTTACGAATCATTTCTTCATCATCCACAATCAAAACTTTCATGGCCGTATCTTCTCCTTTGAACAGCAGATCTTGCTTCTTCTGCTCCGCCTTTAACAGTATACCAAAGCAATATTATTATACCACTATGGTTGCATGAAAAACAAGTGAAAAGCCTGATCTTTTTTAATAAAAATACGAACAAATGTTTGACTTTTTAAACAAGCTATATTATACTGAATCCACGGATTACCTTGGGAGGAATACGCCGATGATCGACGCGGATAAACTGAAAATCTTGACCGAAAGCGCTAAATACGATGTTTCCTGTTCATCCTCCGGCTCGTCTCGGCAAAACCGAAAAGGCGGAATCGGAAACGCAAGCATCGGCGGGATCTGTCATTCTTTTACACCGGACGGACGCTGCATTTCTCTGTTGAAAATTTTACAGAGCAACCGCTGTGCCTATCACTGCCTATACTGTCCTAACCGCGCCGATGCAGACGTGCCGCGCGCCGCCGCTACTCCCGCGGAAATTTGCGAACTCGTCCTCGCATTTTATCGAAGAAATTACATTGAAGGTCTGTTTTTATCCTCCGCGATCGAGCGCTCTCCGGATCATACGATGGAAACCATGCTGGAAACCGTCAAAAAATTGCGAACCGAATATCGCTTTAACGGATATATTCACTTAAAAGGCATCCCGCACGCTGACCCGCTTCTCATCGCGCAGGCGGCGCAATATGTAGACCGCATGAGTTTCAACGTAGAATTTCCCACGGAAAAAAGCCTAAAACTGCTCGCGCCACAAAAAGACAAAGAAAGCATTCTGCTCCCCATGCGGCATCTGGCGCAGAAACGGCGGGCTTTCGCTGAAGAACACGGCAAACACACGGCGCGTTTTCTTCCGGCCGGACAAACAACGCAGATGATCGTGGGCGCTTCCCCGGAATCAGACGGACTGATACTGCGCCTAAGCGAGGCGATGTATCACAGATTTTCGCTCAAACGCGTCTACTATTCCTCGTATGTCCCGATTGTGCGGCATTCTCTTCTTCCCGAAAAATGCACGGGATTGCTGCGCGAACATCGCCTATATCAGGCAGATTGGCTGATGCGATTTTACGGCTTTACCGCGGAAGAACTTGCGTCCCCCGGCGAAAACCTGCCCGAAGAGTACGACCCCAAGTGTGCTTGGGCTTTGAAAAACATGCAACTGTTCCCCGTCGAAATCAACACGGCTCCTTTGGAAATGCTCCTGCGCGTTCCCGGCATCGGAACTTTGAGCGCACAAAAAATTTTGCGTGCCCGTCGTTACTGCTTGCTCGGTTTCGAGGACCTCGCCAAAATGCGCATCGTTTTAAAACGGGCAAAGCATTTTATCACTTGCAACGGGAAATTTTACGGAACGGAAAATCTTTCTGCCGTAAAGACGATGCTCTCCCTCGAGGCGCGGGAAGAGCGCTACGAACAGCTATCCCTGTTTTCGACGCAGGAAAATTATCAAAGCGCGCTGACGGGACAGCTATGAACATCTACCTCACGGACGGCTCGGAAACGTGCTTCTATACGGCGGCCTTTCGGGCCTGTACCGACCGCACCTGTCAAGTAACCTGTGAAAATAACGTGCAGCTCTCTTTGGGTGCGCAGATCATCACCGTTCTGCCGGACGAAGAGAAGAGCGCAAGAGTCCGAAAAAAATTACAGGAATGCGACCCGCGTTCCCTACAGGATATTTCGCTCATCCTGCGCAGGGGCTGCCCGCAGAAAGAAATGATCGCCCTCGCCTATCTGCGTCTGATCGTGCGCAGCGGCGCACCCGTTCGTGACAGGCTTTCCCTTTCTGCCGTACGCGATGCGGCGGATGCGATCAAAAAAGTCCTCAACGAAGCACATCGATTGACAGGTTTCTTACGATTCATGGAGAGTGCATCCGGCATTTTTTATGCTCCGTTTTCGCCGGATAACGATATTCTCGACCTAATCTTGCCGCACTTTCTCCGGCGGTTCGCCGATCAATCTTTCGTAATTCATGACATTGCAAGAAAAAAAGCCGCATTATACAACCGCAACGAATGCATCATAACCCCGACGGACGAATCCGTGAACGTAATACTATCCGACCGCGAAGAGGGCTTTCAGATGCTTTGGAAGGAATATTATCGGTCCGTCAACATCGCGCAGCGGCCGCACAAAAAACAGATGAAAGGATATATGCCTGTGCGCTATTGGAAATTTCTCCCCGAAAAACAGCCTCCCGAATAAGCCAAAACGTCGTTTATATGTGACATAGTACATGATACATTGGTTTTGAATAGGGTTAAACGCAAAAATCTCTTTATCTGAAAATCAACTTCCGGCTACAGCGCGGGTAATATCCCCCCTGCCGTTCCTCCACAGCGTCGGCAGGAAGAATGCCGCATTTGCCGGCGACTTCGCTCCGACAATTTCGTACAAACCTCACGAACGCTCCCGTTCGATCGAAAAATGCTGGCTCTTTGTATGATTTTCTGCTATAATAGCACGCAGAATACCGTGCCGCTGCGCATCGCTTTCCCCAAAAAGAAACGCCGCCGGCCAACGCTTGTTCCTTCTTTCAACAGGTCTGTATTCGCCCGTTCAAAGGCGGTCATCTTTCGGCGATCGAAAAACACGCCGCCCACGAATATTCGCTTTCCTATAAATTTTTGGAGGTGCCCTGTGCTCGCTTATACGTATACCCGTCCGGGTGTTTTTGAATTGACGGAAAAGCCCAAACCTACTCTGCAAGAAGACACCGATGCAATCGTTCGCGTTACTTTGGCATCCATCTGCACGAGCGATCTGCACATCCGCCACGGGAGTGTGCCGCGCGCAAAACTCGGCGTCACGATCGGCCATGAAATGGTCGGCATCGTGGACAGCGTAGGCAAACGCGTCACCTCCGTACAGCCGGGAGACCGCGTCGTTGTCAATGTAGAAACTTTTTGCGGGGAATGCTTCTTCTGCCAAAATGGTTTTGTCAATAACTGTACCCATCCGGAAGGCGGTTGGGCGCTCGGTTGCCGGATCGACGGCGGGCAGGCTGAATATGTGCGCGTTCCGCTCGCTACACAGGGGCTGACCAAAATTCCCGACAATGTGACCGATGCGCAAGCGTTGTTTGTCGGCGACATCCTTGCAACGGGCTTTTGGGCGACGCGCATTTCGCAAATCGAAGAGCAGGATACACTTTTGATCCTCGGCGCCGGACCGACCGGGCTATGCGCCTTGCAATGCGCATTATTACAACGCCCCAAGCGCATTATCGTATGCGAGCGAGATCCTGCGCGACGAAAGTTCGTTGCCGAACATTGGCCAACCGTTTTACTCGCAGAGCCCGAACATTTGGCCGCGTACGTACGCGAACACAGCGATCACGGAGGCGCCGACCGCGTCATGGAAATCGCCGGGAGCGATGAAACTTTTCGCCTGGCTTGGGAATGCGCCCGCCCCAACGCAATCGTGACCATCGTCGCACTGTACGACAAGCCGCAGACCCTTCCTTTGCCCGAAATGTATGGAAAAAATCTGACCTTTGTAACGGGCGGGGTGGATGGTTGCGATTGCAAGGTCATCTTAGAACGAATCGCTGCGGGAGAGTTGAACACGCTTCCTCTGCTCACCCATACTTATTCTCTTCGCGAAATTGACGCTGCCTATTCTCTGTTTGAACAAAAACAGGACGGCGTGATCAAAGTCGCCATCCGTTGCTGAAAGCCCTGCTTTTTTCCGCGAAAAAAGTTTTGCGTTGCAGGACTGCATTTCCCGGTCAACCCGATTCGAGACCTTTTTTTCCGCACCCGCAATCCAACAGCTGCACGATCCGCCGTTTTTTAAAATTTAAGCCGACCGCCGCCCCATCGAATGGACGCAAACAGTGTTAAGGAAAATGAAACCTTTTGCACTGTTGCATCGCATCGCAAAGCCCTTCTTGTTCTTGAATCCATGGCTCGCCGCAGTTTTCCTTTGCGTGGCTTTCGCGCGATGCCCCGCCCGCGCTTTCCTCACTCAAAAAACGGGATCCATCCAAAAGACCAGGGGACAAATTGCCCCCTGGTCTTTGATTCTTGCTCTGATCCGCCGTGCAACACGCAATTTCCTATTCTGCGATCGAACGGCGATATTTTGCCGGCGTGACGCCCACGTATTTTTTGAAAATTTTGATAAAATAATTACTGTCATTATAGCCTACGCGCTCGGATACCTGTTCCACGGACTCTCCGTCCAATAAAAGTCTCTTGGCATTTTCCAAACGGATGCGCGTCAAATAATCACTGAATGTCGTCCCCATTTCGTTGCGAAACAGATGGCTCAAGTAACAGGAACTCACAAAGACATTTTTTGCCAATGTTTCTAAATCAATTTCCTCTCCATAATGCACCTGCAGATAGCGGATCGCCTTGGAAAGATGCGTACTGGAAACGCGCTTACTGCGGCTTTCATATACGACATCGATAAAATTATCTAAAATCTCGATCGTGCTCGCACACAGATCCTGAAAATCAATGTTGTCGAGTACCAGCCGCGAGCTCTTTTTTACGATCTCCGTCAACGATGCGATCGGCGCCCCTGCTTCAACGGCACTGCGCGAAAGGAATGCGGAAAATTCATAGAGCTTCGCCTTGATGATCTCTAAATCGCCGCTGGCAAAGGAGAATATTTCGTTCAAAAAACGATTGATAATTTTTTTGGCCCCGTTTTTATCGCCCATCTGCACACAGGCGATCAGTTCTTTTTCCAGTTCCACCGGGTATCGGCTGTAATGCGGCTGACTCTCTTTGATCTGCATCTCCCGCTGAACACGCATACGCTCTAAGTTCAAGCGCGAAATCTCCAACCGCTGTTCCAAGTATTTGCGCTCCTCCGTTGCCATATACTCGACAAGGACGCGCAACATTTCGGAAATACTCGTCATGTTCTCGCAATCCACCTGCCGCACGGACGCCAGGAGAGATTCTGACAGCGGCATACCCAACGATGCGCCACGTTCACGCATCTCGGCATAAAAATATTCGTCCTTTTCCCACAGCACCACCGGACCGGTAGTGATATACCCCACCGACTGCCCGTCAAAGCGTACCGATACAATGCATTGAATCAACCCGCACGGCGTCTCGTAGATATAGCTCGATTTTAACTCGTTCGCCTTTTTGCCGCTGCTGACAATCTTTTCGCGACAAATGCAGGAACCGCGCATCGTGCTGCAGACGGATTCTTCGCCTCGGATCGCTAATTGCTCGTTCCCTTCCAAGTCGTACAGCGCCACATCCAATCCGCTCGTGCGTGCATAATTTTTAAACAGCTTGCCCAACTCTTCGAAATTGAGAAGTTGCCGCAGCCCTATTTTTTGTATTTCCATTCTGCACCGATCCGCGCGCCTGTCCTGACGCACCCTTTTCCGTTAGTATAGCGCATTTTTTATTTTTTTGCAAGGATTTCGCTCCGATCATTCATATCCTTCAAACTGCATATTCTGAATGTATTCATTCATGAACGCTTCGTCTGCAGAAAGATCGAGATATTCCGTTCTTGCCGCCAACGCACACGCCCGTTGCAACGCCGCGCGCGAAAGCATGCACGCCTGCGTACCGGCCAACGCCGCATTGCCGACGACATGTTGCCCCCCGGCATTTTCAGACGGAAGCAACCCGACCTTGCGCGCATTGTCTGCGTTCCAGTAGTACCCCAGTCCTCCCGCAATCCACAAAGGCACTAACTTCGCGGACAACCCCGCGCGTTCGGTCAAGACCCGAATGCCCGCACAAATCGCACTCTTGGCCAGTTGGAAAGATCGCACATCCTTTTGCGTCAAAAAAATCCCTTCCGCCAATAAAAACCGATCCCCCTTCAAGAAGGCGCCTGTTCCATCGATGATGCCTCCATCCAACAATGCGGCGATGGCGTCAACCAACCCTGCCCCGCAGATCCCGCGCGGTTTGCCCCCGCCGATCGTGGTGACTTCCGTTTTTCCCCCCTTCCAGCGAACGGAATCGATTGCGCCCGGCACACCGCCGAGGCCGCATTCGATTGTCGCACCTTCTAAACAGGGGCCCGCCGCCGTCGATGTACACATCCAACGATCGCCCGCATGCGCAAACATCTCTCCATTTGTGCCGATATCAGCCAAAATCCCATCCTTGCGGTCGACGCCCGTGGCGATACAACCCGCGACGATATCCGCCCCGACAAACGCAGACACGCAAGGGAGCACCTGAATTTCCTCCACGGATAACCCAAGCTCATGCCCCGCCAGCGAACGGTATTCGGTAAAGGCCGGCCGAAAAGGATAGCGACCGATCCCCGAGACATCTTCACCGCAAAACAAGTGCAGCATGGTCGTATTGCCGCAAACCGCCGCCTTGCGCACAGAGCGGAGATCGTATTGAGCGCGAAATCGACCGATCGCCTCTTCAACCTGAGCGCGCACGCACTGCGCCAGGCGCGCAGCGTTTCCTTCCTCTGCGCTGACGATGCGGCTAATCACGTCCGCTCCGAACGACTGCTGGCGATTGAGCGTAGCAAAGCGAGAGATCGTCTTTCCGTCGGAGAGTGAAACAAGAGAAAATGCCAGCGTGGTCGTGCCGATGTCAATCGCTATCCCAAAGCCGGCCTCCCCGTCCGTCTCTGCGGGCGCGGCTGTTCCCTCGATTAGGCCGCCGCCTTCATACCTTTCGACCACGACCGTGCATCCGTTCATCGCTGTAGTTTGACAGGCCAGCACTTCTTGTCCTTTCGCCCCATACGGTCCGCCCATCACGCGCACACGGCACTTTCCGCATGTTCCGCGTCCGCCGCATCCGGCAGGCAGGTCGTATCCGTTGGCGCGCAATATTGAGAGAAAACTTTCCCCTTCTCCGCATTCAACCGTGCGCACGTCTGCGCCGGATACAATTTTTATTTGCATAAACTCTCCTCCGAGGCGATAGCGCCCCGTATAAAAAAAGACAGGCGGACCTGTCTTTTTGTTTGGCATGCGGAATCAATTAAAATATGACCGAGCCTTCTCCGCGGCGCTAGCCGCATCGGGCGTATACGCATCCGCGCCGATCTCGTCGGCAAACGCCTGGGTGACCGGCGCCCCACCAACCATTACTTTGACTCGGTCGCGCACGCCGGCCGCCTTCAAAGCATCGATAATATCCTTTTGGTACATCATCGTCGTCGTCAGCAATGCAGAAAGGCAAACAATATCGGCATTATTTTCGACGACGGCATTGACCACCTTTTCCGCCGAACAATCTACTCCCAAATCGACGACACGAATACCCGTTCCTTCGATCATCATTTTGACAAGATTTTTTCCGATGTCGTGCAGATCGCCCTTGACCGTGCAGATGACTGCCGTACCCACCGGTTCGACACCCGAATCCGCCAGAGCCGGCTTTAAAACCGCCAACGCCGCGTTCATTGCGCGCGCCGCAATCAACACTTCGGGAACAAAAATTTCGTTGTTTTTGAACTTTGTTCCGACGATGCTCATACCCGCGATCAGGCCCTCTGTCAAAATATCTTTGGGAGCTACACCCGCGGCGAGTTCCTCCGTGACGAGCGCTGCCAGGTCCTTTGCCTTCCCGCGTTGCAACAGTGCGGATATTTCATCAAATCTTGCCATGCTTTTTAATCCTCCGATGATACGTCGATTCTATTGCTTGGATTATAGCACACTCGCGCCCAAATTATAAGCGATAAATTTGTTGGAAAAAGGTAAAATATTGCTATCCGCAACATGCGGGCGCGATCTTCGCCCCTGTTCTCTGATCCGCACTGCTTCGTTTCGTTTGCAGTCTCCAAACAAAACAAACCGCCGCATTTGCGGCGGTTTGTTTTCCTGCTTCAAAGCCCTTGCAATCAGGCGTCTGCGTCAAAACCGATTGACTAACCGTCCAGTTCTTTCAAACGCTGCAATATCTGTGCCATGATCCCCTGCCGGACCAATTCGAGAATGACGCCCGGGCAATAACTTTCCTGCTCGGTGAAGGCGGAAAGACAGGCACACGCCTCTTCCGCCGTCATCGTCGGCGCATCTGCCTTCAACGCTGAACGAGTCGCCCAGCCACGCATCCCCATAATCATCAAAGCTTCCGGATTCGCAAGCCCCGATTTGGAAAAGTCTTCGACAAACGAGCCGATTTTAGCGGAAATCTCTGCCTCCGGCGCTTCCGTATTGCTGAAACAATCAAGATAAGCCGTTATTTTTTCGTACATATCCCATCCCCCTTTTTTCTTTATTATATCATGGCTCTGCCCAAAATACAAGTGAAAAAACAAAAAAAATCCTCAACACCAATTTCTCCAAGATTTAATGCAACCACTCCAAAAATCCGGGGCATAGAGAAATTTGATAATTTGCAGAGACATCTCTGTCGTTTTGATCATAGATCGTGACGCTTTGAATGGTATTTTCCACCGCGACGTTGTCCTGCGGAAGCAATACGCCCACAACTACGATCTCAATTCTTTCGCCTTCAGCCAGTGACCCGAAGGAAATCCAAGCATTGTTTGGAATCAAACTTCCGTATATAGCTTCCGTCCGATTTTCCGAAACGACAGAGATACTGCTTACTTCGATTTCGCGCGGACGGATCTCCAGTACAGGCAAGTCGGCATACGGCTCGAAACGGAATCGATTTTCTGCCATTACATCTTGCCCCGTAACCGCGTCACGCACGGATATGTTGTCCGCCCCCAACGCATCTGCCCAAAGGCTGCCGACTTCCGTCAACGTTGGCAAAACGCACGCAACCTCGACGTCCGGCGGTTTTACAATCGTATAATCCTCGCTTGAAAACGCAATGGGCAACCCATCATAATACTTGCTGAGGCTGTACAACGAAACAATGATCTCCGTTTTGATCCGCAGCTTTCCGTATTCATAGGTAAACGCATAGTTTTTCGTGACTTTGGTACCCGACTCATCCCAAACGTCGAAAAGCAATGCATTCTCTCGGTATATGACCTCCGTTTCGCTGTCTGTAATTTCTGTGAGTGTGTTTTCAACCACCGATGCGGCCGTCGGTTGCAAAATCTGTCCAGCAACCAACTCGTAGGCAGAATGCTCGGAAACACCGTAGCTTGCCGCGTCCACCGCATTGTGCGCGCCCCCGTCGTAGATCCACGTACATGACGCCGTCCAAACCGTTACAGGGCGCGGTACAATGGTCAGCTGCCCAGTTTTGCTCGCCAGCCGATAATTCGACGTAACATCTCGCTCCGTTTCGTCCACGATCTTTATTTGGGGAAGATTCTCGCAAGTTCCCACATCCGTAAGAGACGGAAAAGAAAGTATCTGCATCCGATGCCCCGGCACAAGCGGAGTGGCAGGATCCAACGCCCCGCTGGGCATTGTCAGAGGAGTACCGTCGTAGACCTTTTGCGCGCTTTCCGCTTGGATCAAAAGCTCTCGCGGAAGCACTTCCAGCGTTGCCGGCTCCCATTCGATCGCATAAAGGTCCGTCACATCCTCGCCGCTCGCATTATAGATGGCCAATTCCGGTCGATTTTCCGTACTGCCGACATCCGTCTGGGAACCCCAAACCAGTTCCATTCGATCTTCACCGATTAGGGTCCCGCTCGTAATGGTATACGATGTCGCACACAATGGCGTGCCGTCATAAATCTTGGAGGCGCTCTCTGCCGCAATGGAGAGGGCTTGTTGCTCACAGGAAAGCGTTTCCGTATACGGAAGCAGCTTGTAACAGGCGGTGACCGATTCTCCCGCCTGGTTGACGATCGAAGTTGCCTGCGCCGTTACCGCAAATTTGTTTTCATCCATCCTTGCAAAGGTGAATTCTACCCCCTCGGCTGCATCTGCATAAGCAAGCGAAACCGACACCTCCGGATTGCTCCCGTATACAAATGTTCTGTCGATAAACTCAATCTGCGCTGCGCGCGGCTCAATTGTATAGGTAAAAACTTTTCCGTATTTATTTTTGAACGTGCGCTCACAAACAGCACGCACCTCGTACTCTCCTACCAATCGCGGCTCTTCTCGCGTCCATTCGGTTTCACCCTTAGGGCGATATTCCGCGACCGTCTTGCCGAAAATTGCTTTGGCTTCAAACGAAAGCGCCGTGCCATATTCGACGGAAGAAGGACAAATTTCTCCGTAAATGTTTCCTGCTATGGAAAAGAGAGTCACGATCAACGCAATGATCAGCAACAGTATGCCCAAAACAAGATAACGAAACCGCCAAAAGAAATTCAATACACGGGTCGCTTTTTCCAGTTTTTTCTGATACGCTTGATAGAGCATCCTTCCTCCATTAAGTCACACACAAGGTGCCATAAATGACCGTTACGGCATAGTTTTTTGTCACATCGACGCCTTCTTGATCATAAATCACAAAGGATGCGATGCCGTTCGCACTTTTTCCGCGCTCCGTCTGCGTTCCGGAAAATTGAATATTGACGGTATGACCTTCTGCCAATCCTTCGATCTCATACGTTTCACAAACCAGTGCCTTGCCGTCGTACGCCTTTGTGGCCGATCCTGTCGACAATACAGCCTCCCGTGGACGAATCTCCAAAGTACCCAGCTGCTTTCGGATCGCATACAAATTGGTAACATCCTCGCCCGCCGCATCCACAATGCGTACGGAAGCAAAACTGTTCGGATATTTTCCTACCTCACACAGCCCCTGCACAAAGGTCACCTCGATGGAATGCCCGGCCTGTAATGTGCCTTCCGTCAAATAAAACTCCTCCATAGACAGCGGCGTACCGTCATACACTTTATTTGCCGAACCGCTGACAATCGTGATGGCTTGCGCGACAAACTGCCCATCTTCCCAAACCATTTCGTCTTCTCCCTGTTCGACGATGGCTGTGGGATCGATCCGCACCCAGCCAAATCCATCCATATATACCTCTGTCCAAGCATGACTATTCTTTGCCTGAACATTGACATATTTATTTGAATCGGTCACTGCGACATAGCCTTCGACATACCGCGCCGGGATGCCCAGTGTACGATATAACAACGTCGCCGCTGAAGCAAAATGTTGACAAATACCCTCTTTGTATTCGGTCAAAAAAGCAACCACAATATCCGATTCCCCGTCCAGCCCGCGATCATATTTCAAATTGTAAACCGCGGCATTTTGGATAAATTTCGCGACTTCTGCAATAATTTCTTTGCTGTTTGCATTTAATCCGGCTTCTCTCGCGATCTTCTCCAACGCCGCTGCCGTATCGGCCGGAACTTGAAGATAATTTTCATATACGAACTTGCGGTACTCTTTTTCCCACTGCTCCGCTACCCCGTTCAAGGATAGGGAGAGCATCCCATCCGCCAGAAAATCATAACTGAAATATTCAAAGCTATACGGGACCTCCGCATTACCCTGGTTCAGCACGTCGCTGCTCTGTATCGTATATTTCTCTGATTCACCAATTACGATATTATACGGCAGATAATACTTTCCATCATAGCTGATGATCTCTATCCAAACCTGCTCATATTTTGAAGAAGCCAACGCATAACTCGGCAGATAATTCATTCCGTATAAACCAATCGCCCCCGAAAATCCAGGCTTCTTTTCCCAGTTTTTTCCTGTATAATTGCCAAAGCTTTCTAACCGAAGGTAGACTTTTTCACTTTCTTTGGAGAAAACGGAAAGAACGACATTCTCCCAGGTGCTTTCGTAATCTTCCGGAAGCCCAATTAAACCGCCGCCTTCACCGTCTTCACCGCTTCCGCTTCCGCCGCCTTCACCGTCTTCGCCGCTTCCGCCGCCTTCACCGTCTTCGCCGCTTCCGCTTCCGCCGCCTTCACCGTCTTCGCCGCTTCCGCTTCCGCCGCCTTCACCTTCGCCGTCTTCACCTTCGCCGCTTCCGCCGCTTCCGCCTTCGCCGCCTTCACCTTCGCCGTCTTCACCTTCGCCGCTTCCGCCTTCGCCGTCTTCACCTTCGCCGCTTCCGTCTTCGCCATCTTCGACTTCGCCGCCTTCGCCATCTTCGACTTCGCCGCCTTCGCCATCTTCGACTTCGCCGCCTTCGCCTAGATCTCCTTCGATTTCAAAGTCATTTCCATTTCCGTCCATATTGGCGGCCCACCCTTTAATTCCTATTCCTATGGAGATAGCAATCGCGCCGCAAAGCATCAAAGTAAGTAAAGTTCCGAGAGTGTGAACCCATTTTGTCCGCTTCAACATAATCTTCTCCTATAAGCTCTGTTCAATCTGTTTCATAAACTGACAACATCTTATCATACGCCCTTCCCCGAATAAATCCTCTAAAAAGCGGCAAAACGCACTCGCTTCACTGCGTACATAAGCCGCATTTAAGGACATCAGTTTTCGCAGTACTTTTTTACAAAGGATATCGTCCAAGGCATCCAATTCCTCTCCACCGCATGCGACATAAACTGAAACATAATTACGAATTTGCTTCATGATCCGATTCCCGAAAGTGGTTTGAAACTTTTCGATCATATATGCATCCAGCGCGCGCAACCGACTCTCATTGCGACTGGTCAATTCAAACCATTCCTGCTCAACGGCCACTAAATCAACAAAACTTTGAAACGGGAACGAGACCGACTGCTGGGCGCGTGCCGCATCTGAAAGCACAAATTTTTCTGCCTTTCGATTTAAATCAAGTACCATGGCACGATCATACACCTTATCGGAGATGGCAAACGTCGAATCATCGTTGTTGACCGTACCAATAAACCACATATTTTCTGGCAGTTTGATACGGCCGGCCTTTAACCCTTGCGGATCGTTTTTCCAAGAATCCGGCACGACTTCTAAATAGCGATACTCCGGATCGGGAATTTCAAGCATGGATAAAAACTCCGCAAAATAATATTCTACGCGCGCAATGTTCAACTCGTCGAGAACCGTGATGTAGATCATGCCGTTGCGGTTTGCCTCATACATCTTTTGAAGCAACGTTGTCTCGTTAAATTTTTTGGTAAATTCGTTATAATAACCGAGCAAATCCGTGCGCTCTTTCCACATCGGCTGTACCGGGATAATTACGGACGGATTTCCTAAAAACTCGCCGAACGCATAGGCAAGCGACGTTTTTCCCGTACCGGAAATCCCCTGCAAAATAAGAATATGCGAAACAGCTAAACCTGCGATAAACTCTCGAATGTCGCGCAAGCTATAGTATAACCCAAGCTGCCCCGCCGCAAAATCGCGGAACTTGACACAAAGCGTCTGCAAAGATGTGATGCTTCGGTCCGATTCCTTTTGGGGATATTTCACATTGTCTAATGTTTCCAGCATACTGAATCGAAAATCGAGATTCGCTTCTCTCTTTCGTTTTTGTTCGGCGCGCTCGAGTTCAATGCGACGTACAGTCTCGCGCACCGCGTCTTTCCATGTTTTTTTCACCTCCAGCAGCTTCTTGCGTCGCCGAACACTGAGCACCGCCATCAAGATCAGCAATATAGGAATCAGCAACACCCAGATCAAGAATAAAACCCCATAATTGCCGCCTGTCTTAAAAAACTCGGCGATAGCCTTGAATAATTCTTCGCTCTGTTCCGTAACCTGTAAATAAATTAGGGCGCCCAACAACGTACACCCAGCCAAGATCAGCAATGCGAGCAAGAATATGGAAAGTTTATAATGATTTTTACGAACCGGATCGCTCATCTTCCTCCCCCTTTTTGCTCGCTTCGTTCGGGCGCGCGTCTTCATTCCCTTCGTTCGGGCGCCCGTCTTCATTTCCTTCGATCGGGCGCGCGTCTTCATTTCCTTCGTTCGGGCGCGCGTCTTCATTTCCTTCGTTCGGGCGCGCGTCTTCATTTCCTTCGAGCGCACACGTCATACCTTTGGGGCGATTATTCGAAGAAGACTTTTTGCCAATCTTATCCTTCAAGGCACGAAACCAACAGCCCAAAATTTCCTTTCGTAACAACTGTTTTGCGCTTTTCCACTTGCCGCTCACAAACGCAGAGAATACCTCCAACTCATGTTCCAGTTGTGTAAAAGCCTCCTCCGACGTGTAGTCCTCGGTATCCGTTAAAAGACCGTGTTCATTGCGCAAAGCGGTCAACCGTGCATGCAACAAAGCATACTTCCGCTCGTTTTCTTGCAAGGCGCCCTGCAACTGCGCACGCTCTCGATCATTTTCCCGAATGCGTTCATCCCGTGCGTGGATTTCTGACTCGTTTTGAGCAACCAGCTGCCGGATCTCCTCTTCCTTTGCGCGATTAAATTCGACCAACGCGGCGGCATGGGCCGTTGCATCTTCGTCGATCTGACGCCGCAACGCCTCTTCCGTCTCATCGCGACGCTGCAATTCGGCCGTGTGCTCTGCGTGAATGTTGCCGATCTCTTCTTGAAACGATTGGATCTGCCCCTGCAAAATCTCGTTTTCCTCGCCCAATTTTTGCAAGCTCTCCTTTACGGAATCAAAATTTTCGATTTCTTTTTCCAAATCCCGATTCCGCTTTTCCAACAACACTATGTATTCCTCGGGTGCGATTTCACGTGCGCGCAGGCGATTGCGCACATTTTCCAACTGTTCCAGAAACGCTCGGTCCGCCGCCTCGCGCCGACGAATCTCTTCCGCCTCGTACTCAGCACGCAGCGCGGCACTCAGATCCAATCCATGCTCATACGCAAGGAAAGATAAAATGAGAATCGGCTCTGCAAACTCCTCGGCGACGTCTTTCGCCGTAAAATCGACCGCACATTCTTGTTTGGTGACAGTAAACCCGTCCTTCGTATAAGCGAGCAAAAACTCATACAGGGCGACAACTTCTTTAAAATTTTTATCCATACGCAAGACATTCGTCTTGGTGATGGGCGGCTTCAATTTATCGGCCTTGGCAACTTCCAGCATCAAGGGGGTATGTAAGTAAAAATACACCGTTCTTTGCATTCGCTCCAAGCGGTCAAGGACTGCCCCCAGTTGATTGCGGCTGCGCAAATAGGGATCGTCGTCGGAAAAATCTTTCAGTTCGATCTCGCATTCCAAACGCCGCTTGCCGGAAACGATGCTTTTGCGCAACGAAACTTCGCCGCGATATGTGTTTGTTTCTCGAACGATCCGATTGTAGCGCAGCGAAATGAATTCGTTCAGGCGACACAGAACCATGTATAAAAAACGATTCTCGTACACGGCATAATTATTCAACCGTTCGACCGTGTATAACCTTTCGGGCAGAAGGTTCTCTCCCTCTGCCGGCTTACGCGTGATCAAATTGCTGTGGCGGGCAAGGTGCTCGGCCGTCTCGCGCGAAACATGCCGGACTTTTTCGATGGGCTGGACTTCGCCTTCCGAACGAATAAACTGACGATCCTCGTCGATCGCCCGGCCAATATATACCAGCCCCTTCTCGATGGCTTCGACCCAATCCTCCTCAACGTGGCAGGTCACCTGGATAATATTGACCTTGTCATGCGCATCGTCCTGCACCAGCGCGTCGCGCAAGAGTTTACTTTCCCGCTCTTTTTGGATGCCTTCTCGGTATTCGCGAAAAGCACGGTAAAACAGATCCAGTTGCGACATTCTCTCCTCCCCCGCGTTCAAATGTTTTGTGCAATCCGGCCGACATATTCCTTGCAGCGCTTCATGGTATCTTCCCCGAACAGTTCATCCAAGAATCCGCACAGTTCCCCCGATTCGCTGCGAATGTATGCCGTGTTTCGCGTTTCCAATTTGCGCAGAACCTTTTTTGCCATAATGTCGTCCAGTGCGTCCAATTCCGTGCCGCCGCAAGACACATAGACGGGCAAATAGGAATAGATCTGCCGCATAATACGATTCCCAAAAGTGATCTGGAAATGTTCGATGAGATATTCGTCCAGCTTTTTCAGCTTTTCCAGCGTCACCGGTGAAATGGTATATTCTTGTATCGCTTTGGCGGCAAGATCTGTAAATCGCCGCACACCGATCGAGACCGTTCGGACGCCCGAAGCCTGGAACGGCTCCGATTTGCGATCGATATTGAGCACCATGGCACGGTCGTACACCTTGTCTGAAATAGCGAACGTCGAATCGTCGTTGTTGGCGGTTCCGACAAACCACATATTTTCGGGTAGTTTGATCTTTCCGTTTTGTAAACCATTCGGATCATTCGGCCACTTATCGGAAACGACCTCCAAATAACGTGCTTCCGGATTGGGGATCTCCAACAGAGACAAGAATTCCGCAAAATAATACTCCACGCGCGCAATGTTTAATTCGTCCAAAATGGTGATGTACATTTCGCCGCTCTGTTTGTTCGCTTCGTACATTTTTTCCAAAAGCAATGTTTCGTTAAAGCGCCTGGTAAACTCGTTATAATACCCCAAAAGATCGGTGCGTTCTTTCCACATCGGCTGTACCGGAATAATAACGGAAGGATTGGCAATAAACTCCCCGAATGCATAGGCAAGCGACGTTTTGCCCGTACCGGACATACCTTGCAAAATAAGAATATGCGAGACAGCCAACCCCGCCACAAACTCACGGATTACGGAAATATCATAATACAGTCCCAATTTTCCGGCGGCAAACATGCGAAATTCCTCGCAAAAATCGCGCAAGGAAATATTCTCATCGAAGGATTTCGTATCCGCGGTATTCGTCTCCTCGTCATAGAGATTCAGCATCGAAAACCGCGACGTGCGATTCAGGCCCTGCTCCTCCTCCTTCTTTTGCTCAAGCACTTCTCTCGATTCCTCATTCAACTTGCGTATCGTTGTATTAAATCGGCGCTCGTTTGTCATGATAATGACAATCACCGCGATCATGACCAAAACGATCACCGCAACATAGGCAATCATGTAATTCGGTTGCGTCAGCTTTTCCCAAAGTTCATCCAGCGTCATACGGCATCGTTTCCCCTTTCCGTTTTGTTGTAACTTGCAAAATGTTGCGCAATAAAATTGCGGCAACTGCCAACATTATCCGCACCGAAACTCTCTTCAAGCAAAGTAAGCAATGTACGGCCCGATGCAAATGCCGGCAAATCCAGCAGGCCCACGAGCAACTGCGTGGCAACCGCACCGTCCAACGCGTCAACCCCCTCGCCCCCACACGCAAGATAGACGGATATATATTTTTCCATCTTGATCCATGTGCGGTTCCCGATACGATAGCCTGCGTTCGCCTCCAGCATTTCTTCCAATCGATCCATTCGCTTCCAAAGACGCTCCTCCAAAGGATACACGTCACGCACACTTTGCGCCAGATTGTCAAACTGGAAATATCCCAACGGCTTGACCACTGTCCGTTCGGATACGCTTCGACATTCACGCAGTTCGCAATTCAGCAGTGCGGACAAGTCGGCAACGCCGCTCGTAAGTTCTTTGAGCTGTGCGTTTCCGTCGAACAAAACGATTATCCATAAGTTGGGCGGAACCACGAATACGTTTCGGCCGCGATTCTCCTCCGTAAGCAATTCCGCATGCTCGAACGTCTTGGCAAAGACCAATGTTTTCAATCCAACCAATGCCGTACGGCGACAAAGTATCACGTGCATTTTGGCAGACTCCTTCTTTGCCTGCTCAATCGCATCGAGAAAGTTGCTCTCCTCTTTTTGCTGCAGAGAAACAACGTTGCTTTCCAAACTGAGGTTGCAGATATGGTAGGAGCTGGAAAAATATTCGGCAAGGATGCGGCCGAACAAGTTGACCTGTTTTTCCTTCTCCGCGGGCAAAAACAAGATACGCGAACTGACCATGGACGCCAGCAAGGAACGAATATCCCGCTGCGAAAAATCAATACCGCGCTCTGCACTAAATTGCTTCCACTCACGCGCAATAACGTCGAAAGAAAACGCCTGGTCGAAATATTTCGGCTCGTCTGATCCTTTGGGCCGGCCTTCCTCGGACATTTCCTCAGCAAATTCGCATTCAAATACTTCCGGCAGCGTGATGTTTTCCAAGACGGGTGACTTGAATCGCAGGTTATGTTGCTTGACACGACGAACGGCCGCTTTTTTGTAATGCGAGTTTTCTGCCGCAACCGCAATGCACGCGAGCAAAAACAGGCCGGCAATCACCAGGCTCGGTAACAAAAATTGACCCGGATCTGCTTGCGATACGAAAAACTGTATCCCCAAAATCACAAATGCGACCAGCGACAAAACAAGGGCTGTGAGGGACACCCCGCGAAACCAGCGACGTTTTTGTGCGATCCTGGCCCCATTCGCTTCACTGAGTCGATACTTACGGCGGCGTTGCGAATCGCTAAAATAATCCGCTTTTTTGGGTTTATTCGGAGCCTGGCGCTCACCCGTTCGGTACAAAGTACCGCGCAGACGAATATCCGAAACGGATGCACCGACATAGACCGCATAGCGCCCTGTCGCGATATTTTCCGTCCGTATCGCGGTGTCGTATGCGGCAAAACAATTTTCCGGCAGTTCGACACTCACACGGCGCTGTTCGCCGGCAGCGAGCGGAATCCGCACAAAGGCTTTCAATTCTTTTTTCGGCATCGGGAAACCCGGCGCGCCGATATAGATCTGCGCAGTCTCACAACCGCTCCTCTTGCCGACATTGCGAACCACAAAGCTCACGCCGCCTGCTTCGACACGCAAACCGGAATACACAAACTGCGTATAACTCAAACCAAATCCGAACGGATAACGAATTCTTTCGCCCTCCGTATCATAGAAGCGATAACCGACCAGCGGGCCGACCTCCGCTTTTCCGGCAGCCTTGTCCGCAGAAAATTGCTGGAAATACCATTCATCATCGTAATAACTGCGCGCCAGCCTGCCGGAAGGATTTTCCCGGCCGTCCAACACCGCCGCCAGCACCGCCGCACAATAAGCGCTCTCCACCGGTGCCGCCAAGACCGCAGAAAACAGGCCGTCAAAGGACATCTCTGTCGGAGTATTCGCCGGCAATACCCCGATCATCGGTTTACCGGTCTTTGCCAGCGCTTGGATCAAGACCGTTACATTGGCCGGCAAACACAGCCGCCGAACGGATCCATCGGCATTGCAAACCGGGTGCAGAAACACGAGCAATACGTCCGCAGCGCTCGCAGCACGCAACGCCTCTTCCACCACCAACTCGCTCGGATCCTCTTCACGGACATACCCCGCAACGCGCGCGGTCACTGTAAAAGACGACTTCGCTTCCAGTCCGCTACATTCTGAACCGATTACGGCGAGACGCTTACCGCTCGCCAGCGGAAGGATCCGTTTATTTTTTAATAAGACAATCGATTCAAGAGCGGCGCGCGCGCCAATGGCCGCCAAATCATTCTTTTGACCAAACGAAGGCTTGATCCGATTGACACGGAAGGCAAAATCGATGACTTTATCGACAGCCAGGTCGATCGTCTCCGCCCGAACCGCCGATCCGTCTTCCAATGCCCCTTGCAAGTCTCGCTCCGTGATGCTGCCCGCCTCTAAGGAACGAGAAATCTTTTCATAGCGGCCAAGCGCTCGATCCAGCGTCAGCGCACTCCCGTTGATGCATACCCCTCCCGTTAGAAAAGTATGAAAATCAACGTCGGAGGAAAGATCTTCCCCCAGCGCAAAAACCTCGTCTCCGTATGCTCCGGCAACGATTTGCCCGAACAAATGCGGGTTCGTCTCCATGTATCCACGTCCCGCCCGTTGCAATGACCCTTGAATCGCTTCGCTCGGAGCTTGACGCATCGCCCAAACAAAAGGCTTGCGAAACAGGTCGTAGATCACGCGATCGTCCTCTTCTGCGTCAAGAAACGCGACATCTGCCTCCGTGCAGGAAAGACGTGCCAACGCGCACGCGGCGCCCGCCGCATGTACTCCTCGTGTTACCGCCGCTCCCACGGTACCGTTTAAATAGGCATCCTCCGAAAGCCCCGGCAGGTAAACATTCGCGGCGCACTTCAAATCAGGCGTCGTAAACAGATTGACCCCCTCGCCCCGGGCTTCGGTTGCTAACGCCAGTGACATCTGTTCGATCAGTTCGGCGTCCCACGCGCCGGCGAGGCTCTCGTAGGAAGGCATTTTTTTTGCGGCGGCCCGGTCCGCCAAGGATGCCGTCTGGATCGCAGGTACCCCTGCGCGGGCAACATTCGGATCGGACAGCGCACGCAGGTCGGAAAGCATTGCCACCTTTTGCCGCACCGATAACTTTTCGATCACGCTTCTATATTTTAACATATTCCTCTCCATTTGCCCCTATAAAGGACGCACACGAGGCGACCTCTTGCTGGGGGAAAACACTTGTCCAGGAAGCCGCCAACGTTATCCCAAAGATCGCCAAGATCAACAAGACCAATAAGCCCCGATATCGTTTTTGCAGGCGGTTGCAGGGCGGCCGCCGATCTTCGCGCCACTCTGTGCGTATCGGCGGAGCAAACCGTGCGTCTATGGCAATCGATTCGCCGTCATTTGTGAGCGAATAACAAAATTTTCCGGACATAACTTGCCGGACGTGAACCTGTATGTCTTTCCAATCACTGGGCAATGCAATATCCGGAATTGAAAAGACGCTGTTTGCACGACCCGCCAATCCGTTTACATCCAGCTCCATTTTCTCGTTCAAAAGACTTTTCTTATCCTTGCGTTCGATGCATAGGCGTACGCCGGTCACAACGACATGCATGTCGTTACGCAACCGAAGCGCCAGTCGATTGGTTTTGTGTCCGCCAAACAGAATATACTGCCGAACGCTAACAAAAAATTCGCCTTGGAATTCCTCTTTCGAAAGGATCGTATCACTCATATCCTAAGCCTCCCCTGTCGAACCAGACTTTGTTGCCCGGCGGGGCGACGATTTTCGCGACTGTACTCGCAAATGAATGCCCCGCAATGGAGGAGTCCACACGATCGCCTGACAGATATTATATACCGCGCAAAATGCACCGGCGAACGCCGATCCAATTTTTTGCCAAATTGTTTTCCCGATCCGAAACATGTTTTGGCAAAAATCCCGGCCGACATAACAAACATCGACAATCTGACGCGGCAAAAAACGGCGCAAAAGCCATGCAAGCAACCATACCATGGCGACGACGGCCGGAACTGCGAGCGCGACGCACGGCACGGCAATCAAAAAAGGCACGCTTCCCCAAACGTTCAATGACGCAATCGAGAAGATCTCGGACATAGAGATTAATACGATGCACAGCAAAAAATCGACGGCTGCCGCAATGCTGAGCATGAACAGGGAAAACCATAAGAAAAATTTTCCGTTTAGGTGCACTGCGTACAGACGCCGTTCGTCAATACGATGAAGACGAAACGAAACATAATCCGTTCGCTCCGGAAGTTCGACTATCCCGCTAAAGCGGTTTTGCGCAACCTCTTCTCGAACCCGAACCGCATCGATCAACCTGTCTTTTCGGTCAAAACAAAGCAGACTGTACTCCGCGCACGCAATGGGGCGCGCCCATTCGCCCCGAAAATATTTTTTTAACGAGGCGTTGAACTGGTATAGCTGGTATTGCCGCAGATACTTCCGAACGGTTACGTCCGGTTCCCCTAAAACGGAAATTCCTGTTTGCAGATTCACCCGCCAAACGCTGCGATCTCTGACTCGATGAGTTGCGGCCACCGTTCGGCGCAAAAGCCGAAAAGGAACTGCGATCATGAAAGCGATCGCAAGCCCTACGCTGACAAGTAGCCAAAAAATATAAAAGATCATATTCTCCCACGACTCGGCCCATAAAATTGGAATTAGGAATAAAGCATGTAGTACAAACATTATATCATACTCTCCTTTGTTTGGCAAATATTTTCTTTACTCCTTTTCTTGCATCCAATCTTATACCCACCTAAAACATGTTGGTTTTGCTAAGATTTTTGCTGCCTGTTTGAATTCCACGGAACGCCCGCCCTCCTTTTTTGCAAAATGCGCCAAAACCGCCCCTCGCTTGAAAGATCATGCCTTGGGGCCTCGAAGAAATAAACATACAATTTTATCTTTGTTTGGGCTCTTATTTCAACCAAAAAAAGCGCAAGAACAAACTTGCGCTTTTCCTTATTCTATTCTCTCAAAATGAGCCAAAGTTTCTTTGATCGCCAAAATCATTTTTTCGGTCGGATACAATCAATTGCAATTAAAAAGAGATTTTTTTAGAAAAATTTGCTCTTTTTTGGGGTATTTTTACTTAAAAAAGGCACATATCCAAAGTTACGACCTTTACGAAATTTGACATAGCTACTCATACTACATGCCACCCCCAAAAAATAAAGGAGCAGCTATTTTTCATTTTATAGCAGCCCCTCAAAATTTTTATTGTCCATATATTGTTGTTCTGTAAAAAATAAAACACAATATATAGTTATTTTCGACATAGCAAAACCAGCGTCTCAACGTGTGTCGCCGCTGCCTTTTTGATACGCATCTTCGCCCTCGTATTCCGACGAGTGATACGATTCTTTACGGGCGGCATAGCTTTTGCGCGGACTTCTGAAATCGTGCGATGTCAGGCTGTCCTTAAAGCCAGATTTATAGATAAAAGTTATAAGTTCGGGGTCTTTGTTGCCCTCTTCATCATAGCCGCCGACAATTACCCTTTCGACAATGCTTTCAAAGACGTATCTGTCAAATTCTTCAAGCACGGCGTGTTCTTCCAGCGTCTTGCGGAATACCGCTATTCTCTCCCTGACGTTGCCGTAAACCTTTGCCGCCTCCTCGCATTGAGCGAGCTCGCCCTTGGCTACCTCTATTTTAGCAGACAGCTCCGAATATTTCAACTCAAAATCTTCTTTACTTAAAACTTCGTCCAGCCTCATATCGACGAGCTTTGCCCTCTTCCCTTCGAGCGCGGCGACATCGCGTTTAGCTTTTTCGAGCTGTTTTAAAGAATTATCTTCCGAAAGATTCTTTTCAACACGCGTAAGGAATTCTTCCAACACTCCGTCGGCATTTTCGCAGAGCAGTTTATATGACTCGACAAACGCCTTCATAATCTGCACTTCCTCCACGCCCTTGCTGTCGGGGCAGAATTTTTTTCCGCCCTTAGTAGCTTCGACGCACTGCCACACAACTTTGCTGTGAGTAGTTCCGCTGTGCCAGCATCTGCGCGTGAGCGTTCCGCCGCAAAATCCGCATTTAATCAGACAACTGAAAGCGTACTTGCGCGTAAAAATTTCACGTTTTCCGCCGTCGGTCTTGCGGGGATTACTTCTGCGGTGTAAAATTTCCTGCGCCTTTTCAAAAACTTCTTCCGAAACAATCGGCTCGTGGTGGTCAGCCAGATAATACCTGTCCTCTTCCCCAAAATTGGCAAGTCTGCGCTTTGATATGGGGTCAACGGTAAAAGTTTTGCCCATTAGCAAATCGCCCTTATATTTTTCGTTTTTGATAATGCCTATAACCGTAGATTCGGGCCAAGCCGTGCCGCCGCGCTTGGTTTTATAGCCGAGATT
>CALVHT010000003.1 GCA_944328645.1 uncultured Clostridia bacterium | reverse complement strand
GAAGCAACGCGCGGTTGCATGGGGCTGGCACAAAGCCAAACATTGCTCGCACTGCCCCTATGCGCATTTATCGTAACGTTCGGGGGAGCATGCATTCTCGCCCAACAGCTTGGGTATTTAAAGCAAGCAGGCGTACGCTCCATGCCATTTATTGCCATCAAAACGGTGCAGGCTTTCGCCGCCTTTTGGATTTGCTTAGGGCTTTGCGCCGCGTGCGGCCGGCTTTAAATCGCAATGCGCCACGATCGAAACGCTAAGCTCTCGCTTTTCACTCAATAACAGCCAAGCAGTCTGTAACCTTTTGTGTATTCATGCAATCGATCCAGTGCCGCTCGTACATTTTTCTCCCCGCAGTCGCCTTTAAACTCGACAAAAAAACGATATTCGCCCGGGGAATTTTTTATGGGGCGGGACTCGATTTTAGTCATATTCAAATCGTATACAGACAAAATTTGCAACATTTTCAAAAGCGACCCCGGTTCGTGCGGACAAGTCGCTGCAAAATAGACATACTCACCGTGCTCCGGCAACGATTGCCGTCCGCGCTCGACAAGCAGAAAATGTGTAAAATTTTTGGGTTCGTCCGCAATATTTTCCCCGAGAAAGGCCAAGCCCTCCACTCGGACATGCGACCCGACGATCCCCGCATCGCCAGGAGCGACGATGCGCGAGATGCTCTGCATCGTCGAATCTGTATGCACGATCTCCGCTTGCGCCAAATTTTGCGCAAGAAATTTTCCGCACTGCAAAATTGCCTGTTCGTGCGAAAAGATCCGGCGGATCTCCTCCAAACGCGTCCCTTCGCGCACGATCAGACGATGATCGATCTTTAATACATGTTTTCGCACCGCATATAAGTCCGAATGCGCATACAAAAGATCCAAATTTTGCGTAACCGCACCCTGTAAAGTATTTTCTACCGGCAAGACGGCATACCGAGCCTCACCTTTTTGCACCGCCTGTACTGCCGCATAAAAACTGGCACAGGGAACACCCTCTGCCGACGGCAACATTTCCTGAGCCGCCAATGACGAATAACTTCCGTCCGGCCCAAGATAACAGACGCGTTGCGCGTTCTTTTCGATCATGATCCCCCCGCTCAAATTTTCTCTGCAATGTCTAAAATAAGCCGTTCCGTATCTTCCCATCCCAGGCAAGGGTCTGTGATCGACTTGCCGTATACGACGTCCTCTTTTTGGCATCCCTCTTCCAAAAAACTCTCGATCATAAAACCCTTGACATACTTTTTGAAATCTTTGTCATATAAACGGTTGTTCAAGACCTCTTCTACAATTCGAATTTGCTGCTTAAATTGCTTCCCGGAATTTGAATGATTCGCATCAATGACGATCGCAGGATTTTTCAAGCCTGTTTTGGAATATCCTTCGACCACCTTCATTACCGTCTCATAATGGAAGTTGGGAATATCGTTTCCATAACCGTCCACAGCCCCGCGCAAGACCGCATGCGCCAGCTCGTTGCCCGTGGTGCGAACCTGATAGTTTTGGTACTTAAACACCTGACCGCCGCTCTGCGCCGCGTAAATCGAATTCAACAAAACCGGTATGGATCCGCTCATCGGATTCTTAATGCCAACCGGAAGTTCGATGCCGCTGGAAACCAGACGATGCATTTGATTTTCGCTCGAACGCGCGCCGATGGCGATATACGTGAGCAGATCTTCCACATAAGCATAATTTTCCGGGTATAACATTTCATCCGCCGCGGAAAGCCCGCTCGCGCCAATCGCATCGATGTGCAGACGGCGGATTGTCAGGATCCCTTTCAAAATATCTTCACGACTCTTCGGATCGGGTTGGGTAAACATACCTTTATACCCCACGCCTTTCGTCCGCGGTTTGTTGGTATAAATGCGAGGCACGATAACTATTTTTTCCTGAACCCGCTCGCTCAATTTTCCTAAGCGCTCCACATAATCAAGGACAGGTTTGCTTTCATGCGCCGAACAAGGACCGACGATCAACAACAATTTATCCGTTTCCCCGCGGATCACCTGCGACGCGAGTACGTCACGCTCCGCTTTAATCTGCTTGAGAGATGCAGGAAGCGGAAGGCGATCCAAAATCTCTTCCGCCGCGGGGATCAATTCTTCCCGTTTAAACATGTTTATTTTCCTCTTGCATGTATTTCTTCAAATCCCCCCGAATCTCTTCCGGAACGTATTTATCCACGTTTTTATGGAACCGCAACGCATCTTTGACCAGGCTGGAACTGATGTGCAAAAACTCTTGCCGTGTAGGCAAGAATACCGTGATCATATCTTTAAACATATCCATGTTGATATAATTGAGTTGCGCCTCGTAATCGTAGTCCGTACCGTTGCGAATCCCCCGCACATAGAATTTGGCCTTCTCGCGCCGCAAAAGATCCACAGTCAGCCCATCGTACGAAAGAACGCGCACATTCGGATATGCCGCAAATATTTTTTGCAGCATATTCAAACGCGCCCCTTCGCTGAACAGCGGACGCTTGTTGGGATTAATCAAGATAGCCACGATAACTTCGTCAAACAGTTCCAAGCATTTTAAAACGATATCCTTATGCCCCAAAGTCGGCGGATCAAACGTACCGGCAAAAACACATTTTTTCATTTTCCATCTTCCTCCCCGCAGCCATTCGCACGGCAAAACCCGTTCGCCACGCAAATTCTGTATTTAATCGGGCGAAAAAAAAGTCAGACAGGCGATCCCGTATTTTCGTTCATCGTAACGAACCAATCCTTCGATCGAACCTTCAAACGGACGATCGCTTTCCAATACGGCGACCCCGCCCGTGTTCAGCAATCTCCGCGCCGCTATGCGCCGCAAAGCATCCTCTCCAAACCCGCTTTTATACGGAGGATCCACATAAATGATGTCAAACGTAATATCTGTCTTCTCCAAAAAAGCACGATAGTCTAAATTAAAAATCTTGGCCTCCACCTTCAGCAAAGCCAGATTTTTACGCAAAATGGCCAAACTTTCCGGCGAAACATCGTTGAACACAACCAAATCCGCACCGCGCGAAATGGCCTCCAATCCGATCCCGCCACTGCCGCAAAACAGATCGAGCACATTGGCACCGCAGATTTCCGGCGCTAAGATATTGAACAGCGATTCTTTGGCCCGATCGGAGGTGGGACGCACGTCTTTGCCTTTAAAAGGCGTCAACGACCGACCACGATATTTTCCTCCAACGATCCTCACTGTTTTTTCTCCCCTTTCCCGTACATATTCTCCGTCTGTTTTCGGGCTTTTTTTCCTTTTTCGACTTGGTTCATCTTCTGCTCGATCATATATTGACGCATTCTCTCTTTTTGTGCGCCGACAATATAAGCAATCGTACATGTCAAAATAAACACCGCAATCAAGATAAACGACCACCAAAGCGAATTCGGGCCCGTCAACTGCGCAAGCGCTTCCGCATCCAAATTACGGGAATCCCCGATGATCTGATAAATAGAATAAACCGGGATATACGCCCAACCACAAACCAGCATCAAGGCCACCCGCGCACCGGCACTGCCAGAAATGGCGCCTACCAGCACCAATACAATCGGAATAATGCTAGCAATCAAACCGATCAAAAAGCCTTTATAAGGCGCATATTCTTTGTACGATTTGTATGCGCCGGCCAATTCTCCCGATCCGACCGGTTTGTTCTCTCGTTTCAAATTGCCCATGCAGCGCATTTTGTATGCCAATTCACCCATTGAACGCAAAAGAACAAAGGAAAGAAGAACGTCGGCCGCAAAAATCAAGACGATCAAGCCTGTCCGCAGCTCGGTATTTTCAATTAATATGACCGCCAACATGGTCATACCAAACATCATTTTGATCAAAAGCGGCGTGACCGCTCTCCGCAGGTATTCAAAAACTGCCCCGAAAAATTCTTTGCTTTTCATACATCCTCCGTCATGTTACGCAACAATGTTTCCGAATCGGTCACGACGACATCCAACGCCACGTCAAACGATTCGAAAGGAATCCTATCAAAAACCTGAAAGGCGTACCCGATTCCAACTTTCCGAATCCCCGGAGATTCGGCGAGAAATCGATCATAAAATCCGCCGCCGTACCCTAAACGATGGAACTGCCTGTCCGCCGCCAAAAAAGGAAGAATGCACACTGCCGGTTTGATCTTTTCCGCCCGGCCGACCGGCTCTTCAATTCCCCACCGGTTGCGCACAAATTCTTGTCCTTCCGTCCAGCGTACCAGTTCCATGTCCGCTTTGCAAACACGCGGATAAAAAACGGTCTTTCCGCGGCGCATCAGCTCCGCCGCAATGCGCGATGTATCTGCCTCGCTCCCAAAAGAACGATACAGAAAATACGAATCTGCCGAGATAAAATCCTTGAGCGAAAACAATCGCACAAAGATCCGCTCATCACGGCGCGCGCGATCGCATGCAGCTTCGCGCCTCTCCTTCATAACCCGGCGTAAACTTTGTTTATCCGTCCACATATTCTCTGATCGCACGACAACAAACACGAACCAATACTTCGTATGAAATTGTGCCGTGTTCGGATGCATACGCGTCTGCATCCGAAAAAACGCAGACCTCCTCGTATTTTTGACATGCTCGCTCTGCGATCCAGGCATCCATGCACAAGACATTGCCGCGCGCAAAGCCGTCGGCATACCCCGTCCGAATGACACATAAATCTTCCCGCCGCGGAACGCGTTCTCCGTAACCGGCCCCGCCGTATCGATATTTCCGAACGGATGCGACCGATGCATAGACCGAAAGCGCAGGGCGCAATTCGCGTGCGCGCAAAAAACCGGCCGGCACATACCCGTATAACCCGATCCCGATGCGGACCATATCCATGCAATATTCGGGGGAAGAGAGGACCCCGCCCGTCGCAGCAATATGCTTGATCAGGGTACCGAATGTATGCTCTGCCCGCAAGGCGAACGCACAAAAACGTGCGTACTGCTCCTGCGTGACCTGAGCTTCGTCCGGCCGATAAAAATGCGAATAGATCCCTTCCACCGCCACAAAGTCCGATAACTTCGAACCGCAAAAGCGGTCAAAATCAGGCCAGTCGAACCCAAATCGATTCATGCCCGTATTGACCTGTATATGACAGCGGGCAACCGACCCGTTCTGCTTACACACTCGCGCAATCATTGCATAATCGGACGCATCCGAAACAGACAGGATCAGGCCGTAATCACAGGCACGAGAAACCTCCGATTCTCGCAACGGCGGAACCAAGACCAAAATATCTTTTGTTATCCCGGCAACGCGCAAACGCACGCCTTCTTCCACCAGCGCAACGGCAAACATATCCGTTTCTGCTTGCAAAGCATGCGCCACCATGGTTGCCCCGTGCCCATACGCATCCGCCTTGACCACGGCACAAAGCATCGCTTCGTTTGCCTGTTCCCGCCAATATCGGGCGTTGGAACGAATGGAATCCAAGCGGATAATTGCTCGATTTTGCTGCATTTTCTTCTCCCTAAGCGACAAATCAGTCACCGCTATCAATATATGAGAGAAAAAAAAAGATTGCGCTTATGCAAAATTATAACACAAACCCGCTACGATAGCAAATTATTTTCTTTTTAATTTTATCTTTTGCGAACCAAAAAAAACCACAGGACAGCCAACAGCTGCAAAGGAACCGCAACCACAAAAATCAACCACCGATTGGGCAGAGAAAGAGTCATGTATAAACTGAATGCGATCTCCCAGACCAGCGCGGATACAGCCACCGTACGATGGTATCGATTTCCCCATACGCTCCCGAACACGACACACAAAATGCCGCAAATCGGCAATGCCCAAACAAAAATAAGCCATTGCCGTTCCGCCTGCGCCCGAAACAAATAGAGCAACGAAAACAGCAGCGTCGCGATAAAGCATACCAACAAACAGCTCATTCCAGTGATCAAAGCGCGCCGACGCCGCTTTTCGGTTCCGAACAACGCCGGCTTTTTATCGGCGTGTTCCGTAACCAGATAATCGAGTGTAACGCCGTACAGCTGCGCCAGCTCACACAAAATGGAAATGTCCGGCAAACTTTCTCCCCTTTCCCATTTTGAAACGGCTTTGTCCGAATAATTCAATTTTTCCGCCAACTGCAACTGCGTAAAGCCGGCCGCCTTTCGGCAGGCAACCAGATTGCGCGAAACAATCAACTTCCATCGGGATTCTTCCATTTTTGTCGCCTCCTCGCTCTTCTCCGGTGCTTTGGAAAATCTATGCTCGATAAACGCATTTTTCTGTCCGTTCATAATTAGCGCGTAACGCTTCAACCAAACGAAAGACCGCGCGCAAATAAGATTCATGCGCATGCCCGTCTACACGGCAACCGGCTTCTCACAACTTCGCGCATAAGGCGCTCTGCTTTCTCATACAATTCCAAGCAGACTAAAAATCAAAGGCTGCGCAAACAGCACAACATACTTTACCCGCGTTTTTATTCTTTTCACGTTCAAACCATGTGAAAGTCCAATTCCTGCCAAGCCTGTGATCAAACGGTTCATGAAAAAACCGTTTTTTCATGTCCTCTGCGACGCATAGCACTTAGCCTCAGGCGATACTCACAGACAGATACGGCTGTCTGCTAAACTTACCTCGCGTCGGCCGATATTTCTGCGGCGATATTGTGTTTTTTTGATTATACCATAAATAGGACGTCATAGCAAGACGTTTATGGCTGTTTTTCGGAGTTTTTTCCTCTCTTTTAAAGGAAAAAGTCTTGACTCTACTCCGCGTAGAATCAAGAAAAACAAACTCTACTTTTATAAACTGAACGGTATAGTCATTTTTTAAAAGAGTAGTTTTACAAAATCTGGAGTTTGGTCTATACTATAAACGATCCAAAAATTGCCGGGTTTCCACCTCTTTTTCCTCTCTCGAAAAGAAAAGGGCCTTTCGAGGTGATCCCGGAAATCTTTACCGTAAACGGCATAGCTTTTTCGAGATCAGACTGCCGTTCTTCGGTTAAAACCCGTGCAAGGAGGCCTGCTTTATGGAACAGAACCAATCGATTTTCCCGGCATCGACGATTTCCGGCAAAGGAGTCTGGCAGTCCGAGGCTGCGATCGACCTGACCAAAGTGACCGTCTTTGGGGATTCCATTTCCAAAGGGCTATATTTGGAAGACGGCCACATCCGACGGATCGAACGAAGCGCCGTCCGTCTCCTCTCCGAAAAATACGGCGTGCAATTGGACAACTTTTCTGTATTTGGACAAACCTTAAAAAAATGCTGGGAACAAGGTCATTTTCTGCGTTGGATGAGCGATCATGCAAATCAAGGAGCGATCCTGGTCGTATGTATGGGCGGAAACGATTGCGATTACGACTGGCAAGAGGTTGCCAAAGATCCTTTTTTGCCTCATAAACCTAAAACGCCGATCGCGGAATTCGAATATATCTTGCACGCTTTGATCGAACAAAGCAAGCGGCATAATATTCGCTTAATTTTCACCTCGCTTCCCCCTATCGATTCACGCCGATACTTTGAAAACGTAATCAGCCGCCGCGCTGACGGAGCACGCGTCATGGAATTTTTCCGCGGTGACGTGACGAATATTTCGCGCCACCAAGAATGTTACAACGCGGCTGTTTTAAAAGCAGCTCTATCCGGTGGTTGCACGTTTTTAGATTTTCGTTCGGAATTACTGCTCCGATACGACTTCCTTTCCTGTCTCTCGGACGATGGCATCCATCCGAATCAAACCGGACACGAAGCTATCGCCGCTTATATCGAACGTGTACTCACAGACGTCCTTGAGCGACGCTCTGCCAACTAAATTCAGCCTATCCTTCTTCCGCTGCGTTTGCGGCGCAACGGAATATTTTGTCAGAAACGGAAAAAGCGGGTGTTTTACACCCGCTTTTTCTGTTTTTAAAATGCCCGATCGTGTTGACGATTTCAACCCGGATCAGTCTTTTTCATTCAAACAAGACAATCTTTTCCAATCCTTTACAAAGTACTCTATGCGACATAGAAAACATACCGCCCCGTATTGTATTCCTATTTAACGCGTTTAAACAGGATGCGCCGACAACTGTCACATTCAATAAAATTTCCGTCCGAAAGTTTTGCCAGCTCCGCGATCGACAATTCCATGCCGCACTGCGGACATCGATTGCCAGACACTTCGCAGACGACCGGAAACAATTTTTCCTTTCGTTTGGCTTTGTATTTTTCCAACACACCCTTGGGGACCTTTTGGGCAATCACTTCCAACTCGCCTTCGATCTTGCGAATATCCGCCGCACGCGATTCCTTGACCTCCGTATACTTGACTTTGTATTCTTTGTATTGCTTTTGCATGGCAATTGTCTGCTTTTTCGCCGTCTGATAATCCGCAGAGGCGCTTTCGATTTGTGCAACCAATTTATTGATCTCCGCTTTTAACGCCCGCAAATTATCCGCAATTTGTGAGGCATTTTTCTTATAAAAAGAAATCTCCCCCCCCTGCTCGTCGATCATTTCATCCAAATTTTCATAATCTTTGATCGTGTCAGCTATTTCTGCATACTTTTTTTCCAATAGTTCAAACACGTGGCGAAGCTCCGCCGCCTTCGCATCCAAGGCATCCAACTTTTCGGGAGCTTTTTCTAAAAATTTACGCGCCGTCATATACTTTTTGCGCTCTTCCGTCGAGGATATTTCCTGTTCGACGGCGCGCAACCGGCCGTCCGCCTCCTGATACTGCAACAATTCGTTTATCATTTTACAACCTCCCTCCCTCAAAGCATGAACGGGTCCTCAAAATATTCACAGGGGACCCCAAGTTCGTCTTTTAGGGATTGATATATTTTCTTAAATCCAAAATTTTCGCTCGCATAATGCGTCAGCTGCACGACGCAAAGCCCTGCTTCAAGCGCATCGCAAATAAAATTGTGTTTAATATCCGCCGAAACAATCACCTGCGCACCGCCTTGTTTTGCCGCGGCGATCGCATTGCTGTCAACTCCTGCGCCGCAAAAGGAAGCCACTCGCATAACTTTCGTATCCAATGGCCCGTAAACAAACCGGCGGTTTGCACCCAAATTTTTCATCAAGTCTTCCACAAATACTTCCAATGAGCGCTCTCGTACCGCATAGATGCGGCCATATCCGCCATCCTCGACGGGTTCACAAATGTATGGCCTATCCCAAGCCCCCGCCGCCTCTGCCAATCTTTGATCAATACCATTCGCCGCACAATCACAATTTAAGTGCATCGAAACCACCCCGATCCCCTTTTGCATGCAAACCATTAGCCTTGCCCCAAGCGGATCATCAGAGCACAGCGAAGAAACCGGAAAAAAAATGGCCGGATGATGCGTGACAATCAGATTCTTCCCCGCCTTATCCGCTGCCGCAATGGCTCCTTGAGAAAAATCAAGCGAAAAAACAGCCCCCGTAATCTCTCGTTCCGCATCCATCAACAAGATCCCGCTGTTATCGTGTCCGCCGAAACGCGCAATGTACGCGTCGCTTAGACGTTTCGGATACCGCGCATCAATGCGATCATAGATTTCTCGTAATTTCATTGCGAACCTCCGTCCACTCCTTTAAGCTCGCCCGAATCGCCGGGACGTCCTCCCCCGCCGCACGCAGCCTTGCACGACATTTTTCAATTTCCCCTTCCGCAAGCCGCAAAAAATCAGCCGATGGGGTATGCACGTTGTCATATCCGAAACGAAGCTCTCGCTCGCCATACGCACGCCTCGCGCCTTTGCGCAACGCGCACAACACGTCATAGTGTTTTCCATCCATAAACGTATAGTCGCGCACGATCGAATACCCCGAATCCAATAAAAAGCGCCGGAGTTTTGGCGTATTTTTCATCGGCTGAAGCACTAAACGATTGGGGAAAAAGCCATTTTGCAGGATCGACACAATTTCCTCGCCGCCCATCCCCGCAATCAGAACCTGCTCCGTGTCCGACGGGATACCGCTTAGGCCGAAACAGCACACACCGCGCACCTTGCCGGATGCTATGTAATCGGACAAGAGCGTTTCTGCTTTTCGAAGGCTCTTTTCACTGATGTCCGAGATCACGGCAGAGCGACACAGCCCTTTTTCTAACATGTACTGGGTACAATAACCGTGATCACATCCCACATCGGCAAAGCTATCGCAGGCACACAGTTCGCTGCAAAGAACTTGCAGCCGTTTGCTACGTCTCATCAGTCTAAAAAGTCTTTCAGTTTTTTACTGCGTGAAGGATGCCGCAGTTTCCGCAGGGCCTTTGCCTCGATCTGTCGAATCCGCTCTCGCGTCACGTTAAACTCTTTTCCGACTTCTTCCAGCGTGCGCGGTTTTCCGTCGTCGATACCGTATCGCAGGCGCAATACTTTTTCTTCCCGCGGAGTCAAAGTATCCAACACTCCCAATAATTGTTCTTTCAACATGGTAAACGCGACTGAATCGGACGGGGTGGTCGCACGATCGTCTTCAATAAAATCGCCCAAATGCGAATCTTCCTCTTCCCCGATCGGCGTTTCCAACGATACCGGATCCTGCGCGATTTTTTGAATCTCTCGGACGCGTTCAACCGGCATGTTTAACTCTTTGGCGATCTCATCCGGCGTAGGCTCGCGCCCCAACTGTTGCAAAAGGATGCGGGACGCACGCGTCAGACGATTGATCGTCTCCACCATGTGTACCGGAATGCGGATAGTACGCGCCTGGTCGGCGATGGCGCGCGTAATCGCCTGCCGGATCCACCAAGTCGCATAGGTCGAAAACTTAAAGCCTTTCTGGTAGTCAAATTTCTCGACCGCCTTCATCAGACCGAGATTCCCCTCCTGAATCAAATCCAAGAATAGCATGCCTCGCCCCACATATCGCTTTGCAATCGAAACGACCAAACGCAAATTCGCTTCGGACAGACGTTTTTTGGCCGCTTCGTCTCCCTCCTGCATTTTACGAGCCAGCTCGATCTCCTCATCGACAGACAAAAGCGGAACACGACCGATGTCTTTAAGATACATCTTGACCGGATCGTCCAGTCCGATGTCTTTCAACGCCTGCTCGAACAGCTCGCGGTCGCGCTCATCTTCATCGACAATCTGAATGCCCGCTTCACCGATGGATTTATAGATATAATCAATCTGATCGGGACTTGTATCGATCTTTTCTAAAATGTCGCACAATACGTTGGTCGAAATGCTGCCCTTTTGCCGATATTCGCCGATAATCTGCTTAAGAATATCGTTTAATTTTTGTTCGGAAACACTCATGAAATCCTTCTGTCCTCCGCTTATGTTAAAAATTTTTCATCTGAACGGTTAAATGCAAAATTTGCCGTGTGATTTCTTTCTTCTTTTCCAAATCTGTCTCCGCATCGCACAGCGCACTCAACCGACGAAGCTCGTCTTCGATGTGCGCACGCTCGATCGTACGCAGACAGTCGTCAAAATAACGCGCACCCTCGACGCCTTGCAAACTGTCCCCCAAGCTCAAATCCAAAATTTCCGAAAGTTCGGCCGTGGATTCGTCAAAAAGATCGAAAAGCGCACTTGCTCTGACCGTTTCTCCGTTTTTTTGCCTTACTTTGATATATTCCGCTATTGTATTATGTACAGGATTGTCGAATCTGACACTCGAAATATCAAAATTTTTCGTATACTTTGCACCAAACAAAACCGCCGCCAAAACAAAACGCCGCGCTTTGACCAAACGATCAGCTCCATCTTCGCGCAAAACAGGCTCCGGTTGCAGCGCAACCGAACGCGGCGCCGTCGGTGTGTTTTCCAGGTCACGCTTGAGCGATTCGAACGTCATCCCGGTCTCATCGCGCAGACGCTTGAGCAAATCCTCCTTGACACTTTCACTATCCGCCTCGCCAATCACTTTCAGTGCATCGGCGATATAGTTTCGGCGATCCTCTGTTTTGGACAAATCGTATTGCCGCCGCGCCACTTCCATCTTAAAATCAATCAACGGCATCGCGGCCTCTAAGCATTCTCGATACCCCTCCGCGCCGCGCCGCTTGATGACGTCGTCCGGATCCAAGCCTTCCGGCAACGGCACGACCCGCACATTGATCTGCTCATCGCGCAAAATCTCCAACCCGCGAATTGCACCTTTTTGCCCGGCAAAATCGCCGTCATAGCTAATATAGGCATTATCGGCATACCGCTTGGCCAACCGCGCCTGGTCCTTGGTCAAAGCCGTGCCCATACTCGCCACGACATTGTGAAATCCCGCCTGAAAAAGCGCGATCGTATCCATGTATCCTTCGACGATGATAATATCTTTCAGTCCCGCGGTCTTTTTCAGCTTTTTCACTTGATTGATATTATACAAATTTTTGCTCTTATTAAACACGAGCGTTTCGCGCGTATTCTTATATTTGGCAAAATCCGTTTTTCCCAAGACGCGGCCGCCAAAGGCAATCACGTCCCCGAACGCATTGATCACAGGGAAGATGAGCCGCCCCCCCTGCGCATCGACCAAACGGTGGTTTTTTTCGGATTCGGCGACTGCGCCACTGTCAAGCACATCGTCACGGCGAAATCCTTGATCCTGTAAATATTGCGGCAAACTGCCAAAATCCAACGAGGCCCCCAATCCAAATTTTCGAACAATCGGCGCAGAAATCTTCCGATCCAAAATATATTGAATGTGCGCGTCCGCGCGTCCGGAATTCAGATTATCTAAATAAAAATGTGCCGTCGATCGCAAAATTTTCAAAATTTCGTCTCGCTTGCGTTTTTGCTCTGCCGTCTTTTCCGTATCAAAATTCGCTTCCGGCAACGGCATTTTTGCGCGCTCCGCCAAAATCTTGACCGCGTCAATAAAATCCACCGATTCGATCTCGCGAATAAATGTAATCACATCCCCCGAAACGCCACAACCAAAGCAATGGTAAAACTGACCCTCGGCGTTGACTGTAAACGAAGGGGTCTTCTCATGATGAAACGGGCAACGCCCCCACCAGTTCCCTCCTTTCCGCTCCAAAGGCACATAGGAACTCACCACTTCGACCAGATCGTTCTTGTTTTTTAATTGTTGCAAATATTCCGGATCCAGCCCTTTTGCCATTTTCTTCCTCAAAATACTGCCACGGCCGGCGTCGGCTTTACCCGACGGGACCGCTCTTTTTTATATTTCCTCGATGTCCTTTTCCGTTAACGCCCAGCTATGCGGAATAAAGAGATTATTAAACACTGCTATTGCGAACTTGTCCGTCATCGACGAGAGATAATCGCACAAGACCTGTTCTATCGGATACTGTTCGGTCAACGAAAGGTAAAACGCAGGAAGTTTATCCCGATTTTTGAAAAAATATTCATACATAGACGAAAGCATGCGTTTGGCCCGTTCCTCTTCCTTCATGGAGACGGGCGTTATGTAGACCTTTTCAAACATAAACGACCGCAAATTTTCGAGGGCATGCGATTCCACTTCGCCCATCGCCACTTGATTTTTCCCGGCGCTGTTTTCATAGATGGAAGTAATCATCTTATTGATTCGGTCACGCGAAGTTCCACCCAATACGCGGATTTCCTCGCACGGCAGATCCTCCGCCCGCAATAGCCCGGCGCGAATCGCATCCTCGATGTCATGATTGACGTAAGCGATTCGATCTGCCAAAGAAACCGCACTTCCTTCCAGCGTGATCGGTTTGCCGCTCTTTTTATGATTGAAAATACCGTCACGCACTTCAAAAGTCAAATTAAGGCCGCGTCCCTCTTTTTCCAAAACATCCACCACACGAAGCGACTGCGCATTGTGCGCAAAGCCGTTCGGGGAAAGACTGTTCAAAACGCGTTCGCCCGCATGTCCAAAAGGCGTATGGCCTAAATCATGGCCAAGAGCGATCGCCTCAGCCAAATCTTCATTCAACGCCAAACAGCGCGCTATGGAACGCGCGATCTGCGAAACGTCGATCGTATGCGTCATGCGCGTCCGAAAATGATCTCCTTCCGGTGAGAAAAATACTTGCGTTTTGTTTTTCAGACGCAAAAAAGCCTTACTGTAAATTATCCGGTCACGATCTCGCTGAAAATCCGTTCGCATATTGCAGGGCTCTTCCGCCCGCTGCCGCCCGCGCGTTTCTTTTGATTTGCAGGCGTAAACAGACAAAAACATCTCCTCCTGGCGATCAATGCGCTCTTTTGCCGAAAGGCCCGTCATCGTTCCCCCTTTGCGCCGTATGCGACGCTTTTCTTTTTTCTTTTGCAACAAACCCTTAGCAGCACAACGTTTAATTTATAAATTCTCCACACAAGGCAAAAAACCTTTTCGATAGACAAAAAAATAAAAATTTTTTTATATTCTCCACAACAGACCGCAGATAGGACCGCCCCAGTTGTCGGGTCACATAAAGCCTCCGCCATCCACACGAAGTACTTCGCCTGTCATATAACGATGCTGCGCTAAAAAAAGAACGGCCGCAGCGACCTCTTCCGGCTGACCAACGCGCCCGACCGGAACCCCGCTTACAAAACGATCCGCCTCCGATTTTGTCAACCGCGCGTTCATCGAAGTCGCGATCATGCCGCATGAAACGCAGTTGACGCGGATCCCTGCCGGAGCCAATTCCTTCGCCGCCGCTTTGGTAAGACCAATAAGCGCCGCCTTTGATGCCGAGTACGCAGCTTCACAGGAGGCCCCGACCTCTCCCCAAACGGAGGAAACGTTGACAATGCAACCGTTGCCACGCCGCAAAAAGACCGGGATAGCTGCACGCGTGCAAAGAAACGCCCCCGTCACGTTGACCGAAAAAATACGAGTCCACTCCTCATACGTAGTATACTGTATTTCTTTAAAAAGAGCTATTCCCGCATTATTGACGACAATTTCCAACCCCGGTAGACCGGAAAACAATTCACTAACGGATGCTTCATCGGAAACATCGCAACGGACAGACAAGGCCCCGACCCCGCACGATTCGATGAGTCGCGCGGTCTGTGCCGCGCCTTTTTCATCCTTTGTAAAACAAAAGGCGACATCGCGCCCGGACCGCGCAAAGGCCAAACAAATCGCCCGCCCGATTCCGCGCGACCCACCCGTCACGAGCACCATCCCCATCGCTCACCCCCGCAAAGGAAGATTAAATTCACGCACAATCTCCATCGCCACTTCATCAATACTTTTTCCGTCCGTATTGACCGTATAATCGGCACAGCTTTGGTAAATCGGTGTACGATAATCGAGCAATGCACGCATCTTTTCAAACGTTGTATTTTTTAGGAGCGGCCGCTCGTCTCCCGTATGGCCGGTACGCTCAAACAAAGCTTCGATCGCCACTTTTAAAAAGACAATCTTACCGCCACCCTCTTTAAATGCGGCGCTGTTCTCCGGGCGCAAAACGCATCCGCCGCCCGAGGAAATCACACAGTTTTGTTCGCCCGCGATTCGATGCACGATCTCCGTTTCAAGCTGGCGAAAGCGTTCCTCCCCGTAATATTCGAACAGGTCGGATATTTTCCCATATTCGTTGGTAATCAAATCGTCCGTATCATACCAGCGCAAACCAGTCAACTCAGAAATACGGATCCCTATCGTCGTTTTGCCCGACCCCATCATTCCACAAAGTATGATATTCATAATAAAAAACTCTCCGCCGCCAAAAGATAGCTCTTTTTACCAAAGCCCAATACCGTGCCGCGGCAAACTTCGGAAATAACCGAGCGATGGCGAAACTCGTCGCGCGCATGGACATTCGACATGTGTACTTCGATCACCGGCGTCTGCACCGACGCTATCGCATCCCGCAACGCATAACTGTAATGGGTATAGGCTCCTGCGTTCAATACGATCCCATCGGCGTCAGTTTCTTGGATTTTCGTGCAAAGCTCGCCCTCCAAATTGCTTTGAAAAAACTCGCATTCCACATCGCGTTCCCGACAGAATTGCGCAATTTGCGCATTGATCTCCTCCAGCGTCTCGCTACCGTATACGCCTTTTTCTCTTCGGCCCGTCATATTCAAATTGACACCGTTCAAAAAAAGTATCTTCATATACCCTCCTCAAAATTCGATAATTATGCGTGACAAACTACATCGTTCATTCAGAATAAATGCGCTTATACGCCTCGAACAAGCGCTTTGCCTCGCCAGCTTGCGGTGTTTTTCCCAATACAATACAATCCCCATAATACGCCTGATAGAACAGCATCCCTTCCCCGTTGATGATCTGTTTTCCTAAAGATTCCGCGATTCGCAAAAACTCGCTCTTGCGCGGATAGTAAATCAAATCACAGGCAATCTGCACATTCTGCAAAATTTCCGCGCCGACGGGTGAAATTCCTTCACTTTTATGCATTCCGACGCCGGTCGCATTGACAATCATGTAATAATCGCTTGGCTCGACGCTTTCTAAGGGTGTACAATGCCCGAAATCACGATATACGCTCTGTACGTTCTGCTTGCATACGTCGAAAAGGAACACGTCTGCCCCGGCATCCGTCAGTTTTTTGACAACGCTTCGCCCCGCTCCGCCGGCGCCCAAAACCAAAATCTTTTTGCCGGCCGGGCATACGCCGTTGTTCTCCAACATCAACATAAAGCCAACCCCGTCCGTATTATACCCGACCTTATTCTTGACTAGGTTCACGGCCCCGAATACGCGGGCATCCCCCTCGATCCGATCCAGGTACGGAATTATGTCCAGTTTGTACGGAATCGTCACGTTAAACGCATCGTATGAAGCGAGCAGCTCTTTTACTTTCTCGTCAAATTCTTCCTGTGGCACCGACAATAATTGGTATGTGCAGGCGCTTCCCAGCCCTTCAAAGTCAAACGTGTGCATTTTCGCACTGTCTGACTTGGATACATCCTTTCCGATTACAGCCATTTTATACATGGAGCACTCCTCCCGTCCCTTCGTTCAAGTTTTGATAAAAGCGCGGAAATGAAATATCCACACAGTCTGCGTGGGCAATATCCCCTCCCAGCTCACTCGCGGCCAATGCGACAGCGCCGCTCATCGCAATTCGATGGTCGAGGTGCGAATCAATATTCCCGCCGCGCAGTTTTCGCTTTCCGCGGATCAAAAATCCGTCCGGCCGCTCCGCAATGTCGCCACCGAAAGCGGATATCATTTCCACCGTAGTACGTATGCGGTCACTCTCTTTGACGCGGAGCTCCTCTGCGCCGCTCACCACACTCTCCCCCTCTGCAAACGCGCACAAAACCGCAATTACCGGCAATTCATCGATCAGCGAAGGGATCAGCTCCCGTGTCAGCCGAACTCCGCGCAAAGCGGATTTCTTTACGCGAATGTCGGCAACCGGCTCCCCGCATACCGTTCGCTCATTTTCCAACGAATAGTTGACACCCATTTGCTCAAACACGCGTAAAATGCCCGTCCGCGTCGGGTTGACTCCCACATTGCGGCAAATCGTTTCGCCCAACAGCGCCCCCAACGCCATAAAATACGCCGCACTGGATATATCAGACGGCACGGCGACATGACAGGCACGCAGACCGCTGCGCCGAACGGTCACCGTTGTTCCCTCCACGGTGATATCCGCTCCCATCGCCGTCAACATCCGTTCCGTATGATCCCGCGAAAGCAACGGTTCGTGAATTACCGTCTGCCCCTGCGCACCAAGAGCAGCCAAAATCAGCGCGCTTTTTACCTGCGCGCTCGCAACATGCGTATCAACCGCACACCCGCGCAATTCCGCCTTTTCGATTTTGACCGGAGCTTTTCCGCCCGAGGTGGCGATCTGTGCCCCTAAAAGCCGCAAAGGCGCGGCTACGCGCTCCATCGGCCGCGAAGAAAGCGACGCATCGCCGTACAGACATGCGCGAACTTGTTTGCCCGCAAGCAGCCCCATCAACAGGCGCATGGTCGTTCCGCTGTTTCCGCAATCGCAAGACGCATCGCGAAGATCCTCGGTACCACAAACATATACGCTCGTTTGATCTGTCCGAATCCGCACCCCCAACGTGCGCATACACTCGATTGTGGAGAGACAATCCGCCCCCAACAAAGCACCCGTTATTTCCGCTTCTCCTTTCGCGATGGAATTGAACAAAATCGCACGGTGCGTGATCGATTTGTCTCCCGGAATGCAAAATTCACCGCCGAAATACGCGCGCGGAGCAATTTTCATCTCTGTTCTCCTTCCAATAATTTTAAATATTCCCCATAGCGCTCTGCCGGTAAAACGTACTCGACATATTCCCCCTCCGCTTTTGGTAAGATCATCGAAACCATGCCTTGGGAAGTATTCTTTTTGTCCAGCAACGCGAATTGCAGGCCTTCCGCCGCATTGGCAAAACACGGTATCCGCGGCAAAACAAGCCGGATCATCGCGCGAATTTGCTCCGCATATTCGCGCGAGCAAACTCCTTCCGCCTCTGCGATTTTCGACTCCAGCCACATTCCGATGAGCACATATTCCCCATGGGAACGCCTCCCGCAAAGAAGTTCCAACGCATGCCCCGTCGTGTGCCCCAGGTTCAGACATTTGCGCAGACCCGACGTTTCCGTCTCATCCCGTTCGACAATGTGCGCTTTAAAGCGAACACATTCGGCCGCCAAATCCTGCAAAAAAGCGAAATCAAATAACCGTGTGAAATTTTGAACCACCAAATCTTTGACCTGCGGATCAAGAACGGCCGTTTTGATAATTTCTCCCAATCCGCAACGGATCTCTCTGTTCGGAAGCGTTTGTAAAAACAGCGGATCACAAAAGACACGTTCCGGTTGATAAAACGCCCCGACCATATTCTTTACACCCCGGTAATCGATGGCGGTTTTTCCACCGACCGAACTGTCCACCTGCGCCAACAACGTTGTAGGGATCTGAATCAATCGCGTCCCACGCATATATACCGCCGCCGCAAGCCCCGCCATATCCCCGATCACGCCGCCGCCCAACGCGACGACAACAGAGGAACGATGCAACTGCGCACCTAACATCTCATCCAAAATTCGAAACAACGAACGGCGATTTTTGTGGCGTTCCCCCGCCGGAAGAACACAGACGCTCGCCTGCGGAAAACGCTCCGCTAAAAGCGTTTGATACAGTCGAAATACATTGGAATCGGTCACGATAAAAACTTGGGCGCCTTGCAAAAAATTTATCGCTTCATCAAGAGCGCCAGCGCCGCAACAGACCGAACTTGGCCTGGATTTCGTATGCACCCGAATTATTTTCATATACAAACCCTCGTTTACGGTAAATCTCGATACCGCGCTTGAATCTCACGCAGATTGTCGCCACCCAAACGTTCCAAAACCTTTTGCGCCAACGCGAAGCAAACCGTACTCTCCACAACAACCTCACACGCACAGATCGCACACACGTCGCTTCGCTCGGTCGCCGCACGGCACGCCGCACCGCTGTCATAATCAATCGTATTCAAACCACGCATCAACGTAGGAATCGGTTTCATGGCTGCCCGCAAAACGATCTCCTCTCCGTTGGACATACCGCCTTCAATCCCGCCTGCCCGGTTCGTTTTACGAACATATCCGTTCTCTGCCGGGTAAATCTCATCGTGGACTTCGCTCCCCCGCAACGACGCGGCGCGAAAGCCCAAACCGATCTCAACACCTTTGATCGCCTGGATACCCATTACGGCGCCCGCCAAATGCCCGTCTAATTTTTCCCCGTACGACATACAACTGCCGAAACCGCTCTTCAATCCGCTGACGCGGACCTCTACCACGCCGCCCGCCGTATCCTTCGCTTCACGAACAGCATCAATCGCAGCTTTTGCCTTTTCCCGAAGTACTTTATCCGGCATAAACAACTCTAAGTCCTGCACGCCGCGCAGTTGCGCAAAGGTATACTCCCGATCGTCCTGCACTCCGGCTACACTGCGGACATAGCCATTCACCTCGATGTCCAACGCTCGCAAAAACATCCGCGCCAACGTTCCCGCGGCAACTCGAACCGCCGTCTCTCGCGCTGAAGCCCGCTCCAATATATTGCGCGCATCTGTCTGATCATATTTGCGAAGCCCGGTCAAATCCGCATGCCCGGGCCGAACGCGCGTCAACCGCCGCATCGAAACGTCTGCCCCGTACGGAGACATACAGGACTCCCAGTTCGCATAATCTTTGTTTTCTACAAGCAAGCAAACCGGGCTGCCCAATGTACGACAATCCCGAACCCCCGCCAAAATTTTAACGCGGTCGGCCTCAATTTTTTGTCTCGCCCCGCGACCGTAACCGCTTTGCCGCAACGCCAAATACCGATCGATCTCTTTTGTGTCGATCTGTAAATTGGAAGGCAGCCCCTCCACGATCGCCGTCAGCGCACATCCATGTGATTCGCCGCTCGTCATCCACTTCAACATTCTGTTTCTCCCGAAAAACCCGTCTGCCTTCCATGCGGCACACAGAAAAATTACCAACTGACGGCAAATTCGCCGTCAGAACAAACCGTCAAACAATAATTACCTAATTCATCCGTGCGATAGATTTCGATATTTGGAACCGCCGCCCGTACCCGTTGCAAGAGAGCGGGCGAAGGATGCCCGTAGGGATTCCCCACACCGGCACTGATAAACAGCGCTTTTGGTCGGCACAGTTCTAACAACGCTTCGCCTGTCGAAGAAGAACTCCCGTGATGGCCAGCCTTCAAAAATGTGATTTTTTCCAAATACGGCGCCAGCACTACCGGCCCCCATGCAGTTTCTACCGTGCAGACGAATACCTCCCCTTCCGTCACCGCATATGCCTCGACCAGAGAGTCTTCAACACGAGTCGAAGCGTCTCCCGTCAACAATAATCTTTGATTTGCATATTCCACATACAGAACCGCCGAGGCATCGTTGACAGCCCCATCGTCTGCATTGGGAGCATTGGCCGCCGTGTATAAGCTGTTTTCTATTTCCGGCGACAAAGGAGATAAGATCATTGCGTAGTAAAAATATTCCGGCATGTCTGAGACGAGGGACAAAAACAACTGTGAAATATTCACCGTCGCTTCGCTTTCCCGCACTGCATCCATAAACTTTCCATACGCATCGTTGCCGTTTTGGTCGGCAACGTATGGCATCCAAACAGCCTCCGCTCCATATTCTTGCAAAACAGCAGGCAATCCGCCCGCATGATCGGCATCCGGATGCGTCAACAATACCACGTCAAATGTTTCAATCCCGATACGGGCACAATAATCCAAAACAGCATCGGCAGCACTCGCATCTCCGCCGTCCACCAACATTGTCTTTCCGTCCGGAAATTCTAAAATCGTGCAGTCGCCTTGTCCGACATCGACAAAATGTACGCGAAGCTCTCCTTCCTGCCGCGATGGGTAATCGGCTCGTATAAACAGCCTCTCCAGCGGCATCACGAACAAATCGATGCAAAACAACGTCGCCAAGATCGCCAATAATACCAACGAAACTATGATCAACCCGTATTTCTTGCGCTCCTTTACGCGAGCAGACGAATCCTTCTTGCCCTTTGATTTTTTTAAACCGTTCCATTGGTTTCGCGCGTACAATCTCATCCGCGCACCCCCTTATCTCCATTCACCCGCTTTGCTTGCGCACAGCGGCGAATGTCTGGCAGACTGCGCATTACACATTCATAGCCGATGTCATACATCTGTGTCGCATGCGGCACATCGACTGCGGAATAAGACGCCAGATCCGGTTGCAACAAAAGATCGCATTGCGCATATCCGACCTGCTCGACCGTCACAAGTTGGTTCTTTTTCGTATAAAATCGCCGTTCCCGCATCTTATCCTGCGAAGAAAGCGCGATTCCAATGACAAAATCCGCGCCAAGCGAACGAACGACATCACCCGGCACCGCATTGCGAAATGCGCCGTCCGAAAGGACACGATCCCCTATCGGAATACCTCGAAAAAGCGGAGGGATCGAACCGGACGCCAACACCGCGCGCGCCGCGTTTCCCGAACGCAAAACGACTTCGCTCCCATCCGATAGATCCGTCGTGACCGCCGCAAACGGTTTGGGAAGATCCGCGATATCGCACCCGCCCAATAAATCGTCCAGCAATTCCACCAAAGGCAACAAACTGCCCGTACGCAGGACGGAAAGCGCGACCCCGCCATACTCGAGGCGCGCCAATAATTCCGAGATATCGGTAGGCGAATATCCCTTACAGTACATAGCCCCAACGATTGCCCCCGCCGAAGTTCCGGCAACCATGTCGAACTGCATATTTGCATCCGCAAATGCTTGCAGAGCGCCTAAATGCGCCATACCTTTCGCGCCGCCGCTCCCAAGCGCTAAACCCCAACGCTTTTTTTTCGTAAATAGCCGCATGGAGCTCGTATCAACGCCCGACCACTAAAGCGTATGCACCGTAAATACCCGCATCGTTGCCCAACGTCGCGCGCAACAAGACCAACGGGACGCGCTCACAATCAACATACAAACGCTCGCTGACGTATTTGCGCAGCGGCTGCAATAAAAACTCACCTTGATTGGAAATCCCTCCGCCCAAAAGGATTGCCTGCGGACGAAGAATCCCGACCAGGTTTAAAATGCCCTCGCCTAAATACATGATATAGTTTTTGATCACTTTTTGCGCGGCCGCATCTCCCGCCTTAGCCGCATCAAACGCCGTCTTCCCGTCTACTTTTTCGACGTCGCCAACCAAGCTCCACATCAGGCTGTCTTTATTCTCGAACATGGCGCGCTTTGTCTCACGCAAAAGCGCCGACGCCGACGCATACTGTTCAAAACATCCGCGTCGTCCGCATCCGCACGGAATCCCGCCCACTTCGATAACCATATGCCCCGCCTCGCCGCCAGCGCCATGAAACCCTTCAAAAATCTTCCCGCCGATCACAATGCCGCTTCCGACACCCGTTCCCAGCGTAATCAGAATACTGTCCTGATAGTTTTTTCCGGCCCCGTACTTTGCTTCCCCCAGCGCGGCCGCGTTTGCATCGTTGGCTACCGAGACAGGAATCCCCAATTTTTCGGAAAGGTCCTTGCCGAGAGGTTTATCGCGCCAATCGTAGTTACTCCAACGAACGACAACCCCCTCGCTTCCGTCTATCACCCCCGGCGAACCGACGCCCACCGCCTCGACGCGCACCTTTTGCCGTGCAGCCAATTCTCGCACCAACTGCGCCATCTTTACGACGGTGGTCACATAACCATCTTCCCTTGAGGTCTTGACCGTATCCTTAAGAAGCATCTTTCCCTTCTCGTCAAACAGCCCTGCCTTGGCGCTCATCCCGCCAAAATCAATTCCTACATAGTACTTCATCACACATACCCCTCGTTATCACGACAAAACGTCGCTTATTGAATTTTTCATGATTTTTTCTCGTAATTTTTGCGCTGCTTCTCTCTCGTCCGTGCGCAACAACAACTCTGCCCTCTTGGTAAAGGAACGGATCAGGTCAACTGCCGGAAATATCCCGCGCAAAGCCAGTTCGGCCGAACCGACCAGCAAGCAGTTTGCCGCACCAGACAAAACCGCGCAAAGCGCACTTCCCTCATCCGCCGTCGCGACGACAGTCAGCGATCCACCGCCTTCCAAACGACGTGCCGCTGCAAAAAGATGTTTGACGGCCCGCATCGGATCTTCCCCCAGCGCGGCAGACGCCGAGCATGCGCGGACCAGCGCTTCCGCGGAATCCAAAAGCAGAACGACATCCTCGCCCATTTCTGCCATCCGCTTGCATCGTTCCAACACCAACCGTGCAACGCGCGCTTGATGGATTGGCGACTGATCGAACGGAGAGCAAAATACATGCGCGTGCGACACTGCCGCCAAAAATTCCGGTCCTTCTTCCGGCCGCTGATCCAAAGAAACAAAAAAGATCGGCATCCCCGCCGCCTCGGCACATTGAGCAATCAGCCGCAGCAACAGGGTTTTTCCTGCCCCGGACGGCGCAGGAAAAAGGACGCGTTGTCCTTTTCCGATGGGGCACAAAAGATCCATCGCGCGAAGCACGGCAGACGAAGAATTTTTCAACGGCAATCGCTCCGCCGGAAACAAAGCCGGAATATCTTCAAAACTGCGCCGCCCGGCAAAAAGCGGAGCCGAGCCGTTGCACTCCGCAACCTGTACAAGTTCCGCGCTTCCATCGGCCTTTTCGCAGGCATAACCACGAAGCAGATCCCCCTCTCGCAACGCGTATTCGGATACACATTGTTCGGAGACAATGATCTTTGTCCGTTCACCGCTCTCGTTGCACAAAAAGCCGCCCTTTTCTCCCAGCTCTAAAAAGCCACTGCACCTTAGGTCACAATATCCGCCGCGCACAGCCGCGGGAACTCGATCATGAAATTCTGCAAGTGACGATTCTAAAAAAGGGGCCGCCTCTTTGCACTCTGCAATCAGGCGCCGTACTTGGTCCACGCGTTCCTGCGCCGCCTCGCTCGCCTTTACCCGTGCGCCCTTGTTGCTGCGCGGAATTGGATCCGAGACGCCGGATGCAACGCCGATCAAACGAACGATCAATTCGTGTTTTTTATCCGCCGTTGGCGCATTCACGCCGAACGCACGCGCGAGGTTGCGTACCTCGTAGATATTTAATCCGTCCAAATAGCGATAGACGGCACCATATACCCTCAACAGTTCGGCTTCTTGCATGATCCCTTCCTCTCCGCAATCAAAATCTTGCCCTTCCACGCAGCCGCCACCGGCCATTCAAATTCGGAACCATGCAGATAAATACAGCGCTCCGCTCCCGCCGCCGCGAGCAGGGCATCGGTCGACGCAATGTCTAAAGTACAGCCTTCGCAGCAGTAGTGCATGGCGACCGTCACCTGCGGGCCAATGGCGTCAATATATTCCAAAGCCCCGGCTGCGTCCACGGTGTATGTACCGCCGACGGGAATCAACAGGATATCTACCTTGCCGATCTGCGCAAGCAATCTTGCGCTCGGCGGTTCCCCGATGTCGCCCATATGACAGACGCGAACCCCGGAATCCACTACAAAAATTACATTTCGACCGCGCTTTGCGCCTCTGACGTCGTCGTGAAAACTGGCGATCCCTTGAATCTCGACCTCTCCCCGCCTATACCGGCCCGGTGCCTCTATCCATTCGGGAGTCCCTGCCACGCCGTTTCGAAAATGATGATCGAAATGCCCGTGCGAACAAAGAACAAGATCTGCTTCAGCCTTCGGCATCGCATAACCTACCCCCTCATATGGATCCATCAGAATGCGCGTTCCTTCGCGGGCAGTCAATCGAAAACAGGAATGCCCGTAATATTCCATCTTTAAATCCATCTTTCCCTCCTTATTTTCGTGACTCAATCCTTTTTGCAACAAACTCCAGGCAATGGTGCTGCACAAAACCGCTAAAATCTAAATCATATTCGCAAAAAATACGTTCCCCACTCGCATCAGACGCACACTCGAGTCGATGCGTACGCACTTGCACCGAAATTTCTCCGAACGACGAAGAAAGCACGGCCTGCGTCGGGATATCCGGATCCATACACAAGCGGTACGACAGCTCGCCCATGCGTTCAATACACAAGACTTTTCCCGTGCGCAGAACATAGCGAGTTCCGCCCTCCTCAAAAAAATAAATGCGGCAACCGTGTTTCGACGCGATTTTTGCTCGCGTCGTCACCCGTTCCGCCCCTTCCTCGCTCTTGGTTGTCAGAAATACCGTCGCAGACAGCCATCGCATTTCGTTTCCTTTTCGCCGCGCCACAACGCAATGCCGACCTTTTTTCTTAATTATATCATAATTTCTACTGATTGTAAATTATTTTACGGAATAAAGAGATTTCTGTAAAAATATCAGACCTCTTACAAAATTTTCCGTTCACGATCCAGCTCCTCTTTCCGCACTCGCCCGTTTCGCAGCAAAACTTTCAACCCTTCTTCATCTCCAGCTCGCAGGGCATGCAGGTATTCCTGCAAATGTCCGATCAAGCAAGAAAGCTCGCTCTCCACCGCCTCTCGATTGAGCATGTACAGGCGCGTCCAAATCTCCTCATCAACCCCCGCGATGCGCGTCATGTCTTGAAAGCTCCCCCCCGTAAAGCCGGGAAATCCGTTCGCCGTCGGACTCTTTACGTAAGCGTTGCTGACGATGTGTGCTAATTGCGAAGTGTATGCAATCTTTTGATCGTGATACTCCGCCGTACAATGTTTGCACTGCGCAAATCCCATTGCTCCATATAATTTTTCCAGCGTTTGAACCGCATCGGCATCCGTCGCGGCACAATCGACCATGATCATGCTCGCCCCGTCAAACAGCGTATCGATCGCATTGGAAAGCCCGGAGACCTCCCGTCCTGCCATCGGATGGCATCCGACATATCGAAAATTACGTTCCTGCGCATAGATCGCCCGTTCCGGCGCACATTTAACGCCGCAAAAATCTGCCACGATCGCATCTTTGCGAAAGGATGCGGCCTTCATCCACTCGATCGCCGCATCGGGCGGAAGGGCGACAAAAACGACCTCGTAAAGAGACAGATCCACGGCCGCGGCCGCAACGACTCCCGTCTCCACCGCACGACGAACGATTTCCGGCCGATCGTACCCATCCGCCGTATATCCGGCACGTTTGAGCGCCTTCGCGGCCGACCCGCCGATCAGCCCCAAACCCGCAACCAAAATTCTCATATCTGCATTCCTCCCCAAAGCCGCGGTTCTGCCGCGCGGCAAACCCGTAAGATCGTTCGAATCCACGGCCCTTCCCGTCTTCGGCATGAAAAATAAGGTTACCCAAAGCGATGCATGTTGGAATACGATCCGCTCTCGGTTATCCATTGCTCCTTTTTTCATGCTGTACACTTCTTTTTCCGCTTATTATAGCGTATGCCATTCGGAATGTCAAGCAAAGCAGAAAACCGTCACCCCTCTGTTCTGTTTAAAAGCGAGGACGCCGACCATCAAAAATGCCGCCCCTGCTCGGGGCGGCATTTGCCGCAATGAAGCACGTTTATTCCAACTCGAATGCTCCTGTGTACAACTGGAAATAGGTACCGCGCTGCTCAATGAGCTGTTCATGCGACCCTCTCTCAATGATGCGCCCATGATCCAACACCATAATCGCATCCGAATTTTGAATGGTCGATAATCTGTGCGCAATGACGAAAACCGTGCGATCTTTCATCAGAGCATCCATCCCTTTTTGTACCAATGCTTCCGTACGTGTATCGATCGAGGAAGTCGCTTCGTCCAAAATCATGACCGGGGGATCGGCCACGGCTGCGCGCGCAATCGAAATCAACTGGCGCTGCCCCTGGGAAAGGTTGGACGCCTCGTGCCGCAACACCGTGTTATATCCCTCGGGCAGCCGCGTAATGAAGTCGTGCGCATTTGCCAATTTTGCAGCCGCGATACACTCCTCATCCGTCGCATCCAGCTTCCCGTAACGGATATTTTCCATGATCGTTCCCGTAAACAAATTGGTATCCTGCAGAACAATGCCCATCGAACGGCGCAGGTCGGCTTTCTTAATTTTATTGATATTTATGCCGTCATAACGGATTTTTCCGTCCGCGATATCATAAAAACGATTCAACAAATTTGTGATCGTCGTTTTTCCGGCGCCCGTTGCACCCACAAACGCAATTTTCTGGCCGGGCTTTGCGTAGATACTGACGTTGTGTAAGACGATCTTTTCCGGAACATACCCAAAGTCCACATCAAACAAACGAATATCGCCTTTCAACTCCGTATAAGTCACCGTACCGTCTGCCTTATGCGGGTGACGCCAAGCCCATTTCCCCGTGCGAACCTTGCTCTCCGTGACATTCCCCTGCTCGTCAATGTTGGCATTGACCAAGGTCACATACCCATCATCCGCTTCAGGCTGTTCGTTCAAAATTTCGAAAATACGCCCAGCCCCGGCCAAGCCCATGACGACCGAATTGATCTGCATGGAAACCTGCCCGATATTCAAGGAAAACTGCCGCGACATATTTAAAAAAGTAGCCATCAGCGTGATCATTGTCGCCGTCGCAACCGGCTGTGCCGGATCGATCAAGAAGCGATCCCCCCAGCCAAGGATCGTAAAGTTCTGCACCTGCAAAACAAAGAACAATCCGGCAACAATGGCCGTAACAACAAACATAAAATGACCGATGTTCATAACTGCCGGCATCAAAATGTTACCGTAGGCATTTGCCTTATCGGAAGCATCGCAAAGTTCGTCGTTGATCTGATCGAAATCGCGTTTTGCTTGTTCCTCGTGGCAGAATACTTTGATCACTTTTTGCCCGCCCATCATTTCCTCGATGTACCCTTCGGTCTTGCCGAGAATCTCTTGCTGGCGGATAAAATGCTTTGCACTGCGCCCGCCCACAAATTTCGCGACCAGCGCCATAAATACGACCCCCAGCAGAACCACAAACATCAGCCAAACGCTCTGTAGCAACATGATGACCAACAATGTGATCGCCGCGATACAAGAATAGAAAATCTGCGGGATACTCATAGAGATCAATTGCCGCAACGCGTCGGTATCGTTGGTATACACGGACATGATATCCCCGTGCGTGTGCGTATCAAAATAGCGGATCGGCAACGATTCCATATGTCCGAACATATCGTTTCGGACATGCATCAAAAAGCCCTGCGTCACGATCGCCATCGTTTGGTTGTAGAAAAACGATGCGCAAAGCGCGAGCAGATACATCAGTCCCATGCCGCCGATAATACAGAAAAGCGTAAAATGCAGCTCCGTGTTTCCTTCCCAGCCAACGCCGCCGAGCAACGGGTTGATAACTTCATTGAGTACAAGATTCAAAAACACGCTTGAGCTGATACCGGCAGCCGCCGTCAGTGCAATACAGATGAACACGGCGATCATTCGCCCTCGATAATAATGGAATAAATAGGAAAGCAACCGCCTTAAAACTTTAAAGGTGTGCATTTTCGATCTCTTGGGCATGGATGGATTATTTCTGCTCATTGACGCCACCTCCTACTTTGTTTTGCGAATAATAAACTTCCTGATAAATTTCATTGCTCTGAATCAGCTCCTCATGCGTACCGATCGCCTGAATTTTACCGCCGTCCATGACGATAATTTGATCGGCATCCTGTACCGAGGAAACACGTTGCGCTATGATTATTTTAGTGACGTTCGGAATCTCATCGCGGAAAGATTTACGAATCATCGCATCCGTCTTTGTGTCGACGGCGCTGGTCGAATCGTCCAAAATCAACACCTTCGGATCTTTCAAAAGAGCGCGCGCAATGCAAAGCCGCTGCTTCTGTCCGCCGGATACGTTGGTCCCGCCTTGCTCGATATATGTATCGTATTTCTCCGGGAATGCCTGAATAAAATCGTCTGCACAGGCGAGCTTGCACACGCGCAAGATCTCATCGTCGGTTGCATCCTCTTTGCCCCAGCGCAAGTTTTCCTTGATCGTACCAGAAAACAGAACGTTTTTCTGCAAAACCATGGCCACTTTGTTGCGCAACGTTTCCAAATCAT
>CALVHT010000002.1 GCA_944328645.1 uncultured Clostridia bacterium | reverse complement strand
AGCTGAGCACTGTGCGCATGGTTTTCCTCCCGCCGCTTTGGGCAAGCGGCCAGCCGAATTTTATCCGAAGCGCGAAGCGGACCGCCGGCCGCTGCGCCGCGCCCCGCACTTTTTCGTCCTCCGACTTTTAATCATCCTCGTCCTCGCGCAGGGATTCGAGCGCCTCTTTCGCCGCGTCGTAACCGAAACCCTTCGCAAGGAGATGCCGATACGCTTTGGCCAAGTTCTCGCGGGTAGGCGCGCGGTTTCTCATGAATTTTTGCAGCAGGGCGCGCGCCGTTTCCGCCTCTTCCGGATATTCTTCCAAGGCATGCTCGATCGTCTCGTCGGCGGCGCCGCGTTTTTTCAGCTCCGCCGCGATCAGCCGCGGCCCCCTGTTCTTTTGGGCACTCTCAACGTATTGCGCGCAATAGGCCTCGTCGTCTACAAAACGATACTCCCGCAATTTTTCCAGCACGTAGTCGCACACGGCGTCCACATACCCTTTCTTTTTTAAGAAATCACGCATCTGGCGCTCCGTCTTCATGGCCGCGGACAAATGCGTCATTGCCTTGTCCAGTGCTTGTGCCCGTTCATTCTCCAACTGGATCTCATCCAAAAAAGAAGATTCGACCTGCATTCCGACCTGCAGACGGTATCGCACCGCTGTTTCCAGCTTCAAGCCGCAATAAAAGCGGCCGTCCACATACACGTTGCAGCGTTTTGCATCCTTGACCTGCGGCGTGATCGCCGTTATTTCCGCCATTGGTTCCCCTCCGTGCGCCCCTAAGCGGGCCAAAATTTACGGCCAAACAAAAATCCGCGCCCATAACGGGCGCGGAAAATTACAAATGAGCGGCCCGCCTAATCCGCGGCGAAAGCAAAGTCGATCTTCCCCGCCAACGCAGGCGGGTAATTGGCTTGCAACCGTTCGGCGACCTGCTTCAAATATTCGTCTCGGTTGTGTACGAACACAAACCGGACCGGGTCGCGATTGTTCTCGAAACGGAACGAAAAGCCAATCGATGCATCCAAACAGCATAGACGCAGAGATTTGCGGACGAGATTCATCATCCACACGTAATCTTCTCCGTCCTCCGGCTCACGTTCCAAAATGTCCAGGTACAGATCGGCGCGCGCTTCCAGTTCCTTCCAAAACTGTTTCACCGCCTTTTCGTTCGGTTTTTTGGCAAACCATTTTTGCAAAATGCTCACAGCTTGACAACCCACCCGAACGGATCGTCCAACCGACCGGTTTGAATGCCCGTGATCGTATCGTACAGCCATTTGGTGATCGAACCCATCTCGCCGCCGTTGACCACATAGTCGGTCCCCTTATATTCCATCATGCCGACCGGCGAGATGACTGCCGCCGTACCGGTGCCAAACGCCTCGTTCAGTTTTCCCTCTTTCTGCGCCCGGATCACCTCGTCGATGGAGACGCGGCGTTCCGAAACGCGATAGCCATTCGCCTGCAACAGTTCGATGCAGCTTTTACGCGTGATGCCGGGCAAGATCGATCCGACCAGTTCCGGCGTGACGACTTCTCCGTCCAGCACGAAGAACATGTTCATCGACCCGACTTCTTCGATGTATTTTTTCTCGTTCGCATCCAACCAAAGAACTTGGTCAAACCCCTTCTTTTCCGCCTCTTCGCCCGCTTTTAAGCTGACCGCATAATTGGCGATGCATTTGGCTTCGCCCGTGCCGCCGACCGTCGCGCGGGTATAATAATCCTCGACCAAAAGGCGCGTAGGCGCCAGGCCGTGCGCGTAATAGCTGCCCACCGGCGAAAGGATGATAAAGAACAAATACTCGCTGCTCGCATGCACGCCCAGCGCGACCTTGGTCGCAATGATGGACGGGCGGATGTACAGCGCCGTGCCGGGCGCGGTCGGAATCCAATCCCGTTCCAGGCGCAGCAACTCGTAGAGTCCTTCCAAAACGAATTTTTCGTCGATCGGCGGGATGCACATGCGTGCGGCCGAACGGTTCATGCGCTTAAAATTCTCCTCCGGGCGGAACACGCGCACTTCGCCCTTCTCGTTGCGAAAGGCCTTCAATCCTTCAAAAATACCCTGGGCATAATGAAACACCGTGGTCGCAAGGTCAAAGGCGACGGGCGCGTACGGCTCGATCTTCGCGTCATGCCATGCCCCTTCGCTGTAGCGCATGGTAAACATGTAATCGGTAAAATACTTGCCAAACCCGAGCTGGCTCTGATCCGCAGGTTTTTCTTTGCGTTTTTCCGTATGAATGATCTCGATCATATCTGCACTTCCTTTCCGATTCTGCGGGCGGTCCGCCCGTTTATTTCGCGTCCATTATAGCACATGTCTTGGCGTTTGTAAACGATTTCCAAAACGGATAAAACAAATTGCGGCAATCGTTTTTATCGATCGGCTTCTCCGCCGCGGAAAGGATACCAAAACTCCTCCCCGGCGCATACGGCGGCACGCCCAGCCAGAAAATCCAGCAAGGCCGCACAAAAAGCCGGCTCGCTTTCCCGCGTCACGGCTACGCGCGCTTCCACCTTTTCCGTATAGTCGATGCCGCGGACCGCACAAGGCGCCTTGTCTAAATACTTTTTCAGCGCGTCGAATTGCTCGTAGCCCACGCGCAGCGTCAGCGCTCGGCAGAGTTTATAGGTGCGCACGTCCGCCTGCGCCAATGCGTCTGCCGTCACGCCCGCATACGCGCGAACCAATCCTCCCGCGCCCAGCTTGATCCCGCCAAAATAGCGCGTGACGACGACGACCGTCTCAAACAATTTCTTGCTGCGCAAAACTTCTAAGATCGGCAGGCCCGCCGTCCCTTGCGGCTCGCCATCGTCCGAAAAGCGCAACATGTTCCCCGTGCGGTCGGCGATGAACGCATAGCAGTTATGCGTCGCTGCGGCGTGCTCCGCGCGGATACGCGCAAGGAACGCGCGCGCTTGCTCTTCTCCGGCCGCATGCGCGCAGTGGGCGATAAAGCGCGAGCGCTCGATGACTCGCTCGAACGAGAATGGCGCGTATACGCTGCGATAATTTTCCGCCGTCATCGCAACTGGACGCGGATATGCACTTTTTTCCCTTTGTGCAAGATCAGTTCGCCTGCCGCGCGCGCCGCGGCAGGAACGGACGCATTGACATCGGCGATCTTTTCTTCGTCGATCCGGACCCCGCCTCCTTCGATTAAGCGGCGCGCCTCGCTTTTAGACTTAGCCGCGCCGGCGGCGACCATGAGGTCGCACACGCTCTCGGTACCCGCGCCGATTTGCACGGTCGGCATATTTTCCGCATCTCCCCCGAACGCCGCACGAGCCTTGTTCTGCGCGTCCGTCGCCTTCTCTTCTCCGTGCACCATTTTCGTCAGCTCGAACGCAAGCCGCTCTTTGGCGGCGTTGATCCGTTCGTCGGTATGCGCGCACAGCGCCCGGATCTCTTCCATGGGCAGGAACGTCAACAGCCGGAAGCACTTTTCTACGTCCGCGTCGTTGGTATTGCGCCAGTACTGATAAAATTCATACGGACTGGTCTTGTTTTCATCCAGCCAAACGGCGCCTTTCGCCGTTTTGCCCATTTTCCGCCCGTCCGCCGTGGTCAGCAGCGTAAATGTCATGGCAAACGCCGGCTCCTGCTCTTTGCGGCGGATCAAGTCGGCTCCGGCAAGGATGTTGTTCCACTGGTCGTCACCGCCCAGTTCTAAGCGGCAACCGTATTTGCGGAACAATACCAAAAAGTCATAGGCCTGCATGAGCATATAGTTAAACTCCAGGAAGGAGAGGCCGCGCTCCAGCCGTGATTTATAGCACTCCGCCGTGAGCATTTTATTGACCGAAAAATGCACCCCGATCTCGCGCAGAAAATCAATGTAATTGACGTTGGAAAGCCAATCGGCATTGTTGACCATGATCGCACCGTTTTCTCCCGAAAAGTCGATAAACCGGGCCATCTGCTTGCGGAAACATTCGCAGTGATAGTCCACCGTTTCGCGCGTCATCATCGAGCGCATGTCCGTACGGCCGGAAGGATCTCCGATCATGCCCGTGCCGCCGCCGATCAGCACGATGGGTCTGTGCCCCGCTTCCTGCATATGTTTCATCGCGATCAGTTGCATGAAATGCCCGACGTGCAGACTGTCTGCGGTCGGGTCGAACCCAATATAAAACGGAACGCTCTCGCTGCCCAGCAATCGGTACAGCTCCTCTTCGTATACCGTCTGCTTAATAAATCCACGCTCGCGAAGAGTATCCATCACGTTCTTTTTCATAACAAATCACCCCGTTGTTCGATGTATTTTGCTTTTCCTGCCGTTTTACGCAGGAATTGTTTTGATTTTAGCATATTTCGATCCGTTTGTAAATCGACCGAGCCTCGATCCGTGCCCAAAATTCGAAATTTTTTTCGGCCGCACACGTAGAGAAGACCCAGGCGCATTCCGCGCCCGGGTCTCTTTTTCGTTGTCTTTCGATCAAGCCGCCGTCGTCGGATCGCTGTTGAGGTACACGGCCATTCCTTCATACATGCCCATACCCGTGATCGTCAAACCGCCGCCGATGCCTTCCAGATAGGCAGGAGACACCACGCCGTAGTAGACGTCGTATCCGTCATCCAGTTTGATAAACCAGTCGCCGAACACCGTCCACGTCCCTTCGCGCGTTTGACCGCCGCTTTGGTAACGGAAAGTTCCGCCGTTGTTACCGTCCCATTCGAACTGGCATGCCGTGGAATATTCGGGCATGCTGACGCCGTCTTGCATGATCGCGATCTGGTAATTCCCGTCCGTAAGTTCGGCGATCTCGCGCGCCGTCACGGTGCGCAGGCGCTCGCCCGCGTAACGGTTGGGGTTAATGACGATCTCCCCGCGCGAATTCAGGTAATATTGGTTGATAAACAAGGCAAAGTTGCCGCCCTGGCTGGTCTGGTAATAGCGATTGATGCGCGAGACGACATGGATACCCGTCGGAGCGGTAAACAGATCGTTGTGCCCGGGCGCATAGACGTTGTATGCAAAGCTGTTCCGCCCGGCGTTTGCGCTCATTACCGTACCGTCATTATAGCGGAAGCAGTAGGCGCCCATCGCCTTGTAGCCGTTGCCGCTGGAACCGTCTCCCGTGGTTTCGAGCACCTCGTCGTACAGATCCGTGTACGGCCCCGTTGCCACGTTGTCCGAGATCGCGTATCGCATATTGTAGGTGGAAGCCAACAATCCGTACGAAGCCATCAAGTAGAAGCGCGATTCGACGGTGCTTTCCACCTCGCCGCTGTCGTTATAGATGTTTACGTTGTCGTGCCGCGCGATTACGGGCGCTTCCATCGCCCCGACCGCGATCTGGGTGCCGCAATACTTGGCCCCGTCCGTTCCCGCGATGGTATGATCTTCATGGAAAGCGGTCACCTCGTCGTCCGAATAGACCTGATTCATGCCCGCCTTTTTCAGACCGGTCTTGGTATCCATTTCATGAATGTACAACCCGGCATGGAAAGAGCCGAACGCCATGTACATTTTTCCGTCTGTGTCAAAGATGATCTGCGGGTCGATCGCGTTCACCATCCCGTTCGCTTTGGAATTGTTCACCGGCAGACAGGACTGGAACAGGATCCCCTTATATTCAAAGGAACCGGGCGTCAAGTCCGGACTGTAGCAGAGAAAGATCGCCGCACGGTCATACCCGTCCGTCTGCCCCGAATCCGCGGTATAGACCGCACAGGTATACAGCCAATAGCCCTCGCCGTTGGGGCAAGCAATGATATCGGGCGCCCAGAAACTTGCATTCGAAATGCTCGGGCAATCCAAAGCCGTCACGATGTCTGCAAATTCCTCGTCCCAGCTTTTCCCCGTCGGCGCATTGCCCTGGAACCCGTTGAACGTTGTGCCTGCGTACGACCAATGGATCAAATCGGTCGAGGAACGGATCTGATTTCCGCCCGTCTCCCAACCGGTGGTGAATACGTAATAAGTTCCGTCTTTTTCAATGAGAGACGGATCGTGCGACCCGCTCACGCCGTTGTCGGTGATGGCCGTAAATTCCGGATCCTGCGGATAAGCGCCCTGCGAGACGACCGTGACCGTTTCAAGCACGTTGCCGTCCGCATCGCAAAAGTCAATGTAGAGCGTACCGTCCCCCGCGCCGGTCACCGTCATCGCCTCTTCGTCGAAAACGGCGATCTGTGCCGGATCCGAAACGGCAGAACCCGTCACCGAATAGGCACGCATCGAATACTGGGCGTACTTGGCCCCCTTGGTCAGCTCGACTGTCGCAGTCTTGTCTTTTTCGGCCACATAATTCTCGCCCGTATCGTCGTAAAAAACATTTAGGCTGGGCGATCCGCTCTCCACGTCGCCCTTTTTGGTACACGCAGCCATAGCAAACGTCGAAAAAGCGAGCAACACGGCAAAGGAAATCGCGATCAGTTTTTTCAGCATTTTTTCCCTCCATTTCTGATTCGTTATTTCCATTTTATCATACTTTTTGCGGTTTGTAAATATTTTCGAAAAAAAGTTGTTGCATCCAAAGAAAATTCTTTTCCAGAAATATTTCGCAAAATATTGATAATTTTTCGCACATGTGGTATAATTTAGAACGGTATAACCGAAAAAATTGGTAGAAATTATATCGGAGGAAGTAAAATGCATTATTCACGCGAAGTTGAAGAGATGATTTGCGTTGCCAAAGGCCCCAACCACGGCCCCGCGCCCATCCCCGAAGAAGGAAAATGGGTCAAGGCAAAAGAGATTCGGGATATCTCCGGGCTCACGCACGGCGTCGGCTGGTGCGCGCCGCAGCAGGGCGCCTGCAAACTGACGCTCAACATCAAACAGGGCGTCATTCAAGAAGCCCTCGTCGAAACGCTGGGCTGCTCGGGCATGACCCATTCGGCGGCGATGGCGGCGGAGATCCTGCCCAAAAAGACCATACTCGAAGCGCTCAACACCGACCTCGTCTGCGACGCGATCAACACCGCGATGCGCGAATTGTTCTTGCAGATCGTCTATGGCCGGAGCCAGTCAGCCTTCTCGGACGACGGCCTGGTCATCGGCGCAGGGTTGGAAGATCTCGGCAAGGGCAACCGCTCACAGATCGGCACCATGTATTCCACGGCGGAAAAAGGCGTGCGCTATTTGGAGATGACGGACGGCTATGTCACGCGCCTGGCGTTGGACAAGAACAGCGAAGTGATCGGATACGAATTTGTCAACTTCGGCAAAATGATGGATTTCATCAAAGGCGGAATGGACGCCAATGATGCGCTGAAAAAGGCGCAGGGCCATTACGGCAGATTCACCGAAGCGGACGGGGCGGTCAAATACATCGACCCCCGCAAACAGTAAGGAGGTGCGCAGACATGAGTATCACGTTCGAAGGTTACGAAAGAAGAATCAACCAGATCAAGCCGGTCATGGAAAAATACGGCATTCAAAGTTTTGAGGACGCAAAACGCATCTGCAACGAAAAAGGCTTCGACCCGTACGATATCGTCAAGAGCGTACAGCCGATCGCATTCGAAAATGCGGCATGGGCATATACGCTGGGCGCGGCGATCGCCGTGCAAAAAGGTTGCACTAAGGCGGCGGACGCCGCCGAAGCCATCGGCGAAGGCCTGCAAGCCTTCTGCATCCCCGGTTCGGTCGCCGACCAGCGTAAAGTCGGTCTCGGCCATGGAAATTTGGCGGCTATGTTGCTGCGCGAGGAAACGGAGTGCTTCTGCTTCCTGGCCGGCCACGAATCCTTTGCCGCGGCGGAGGGCGCCATCGGCATTGCCAAAAACGCCAACAAAGTGCGCAAAAATCCGCTGCGCGTCATCCTCAACGGCTTGGGCAAGGATGCGGCCTATATCATCTCGCGCATCAACGGGTTTACGTATGTGCAGACCCAGTACGACTATTACACCGGCAAAGTGACGATCGTCAAGGAGACCCCGTATTCCGACGGCGAGCGCGCCAAAGTCCGCTGCTACGGCACGGACGACGTCAATGAGGGCGTCGCCATCATGATCATGGAAAAGGTTGACGTCTCCATCACCGGTAACTCGACCAACCCCACCCGTTTCCAGCATCCTGTCGCCGGGACCTACAAAAAGTGGGCGGTCGAAAACGGCAAAAAATATTTCTCGGTCGCTTCGGGCGGCGGCACGGGCCGTACCCTGCACCCCGACAACATGGCGGCCGGGCCTGCCAGCTACGGCATGACCGACACGATGGGCCGGATGCATTCGGACGCACAATTCGCCGGATCTTCCTCCGTTCCCGCTCACGTCGAGATGATGGGATTGATCGGAGCCGGCAACAATCCGATGGTCGGCATGACCGTCGCCTGCGCGGTTGCCGTGCAGGAAGCCATGGCAAAATAATTGCATTTCAAACAATCGATCCGGCTTTCGCATACCCTGCGAAAGCCTTTCGTTTTTCCGCGCCCGAACCCGGGGACTCGGGTTTTTTTTCCTCGACGCGAGGCTTTTTCTTGACAAAGCGCAGGCCTTCTGTTACAATAAAGAAAAATACTTTACCGAGGAGAAGTCATGAACATTTTCTGCGCATAACCAATCGAACGCAAATTCAGCGGCATGCCTGCCGCGGTTTTTGCGCGCGCTTTCGCAGAAAGATGTTTTGAAATCTGATTCGAATTTTTGCTTCGGACACGGCCGCCGTGCCGCCCCGAAGTGCAAAAGGCGGAGCCGCAAAACACTCTTGTTGCGGCTCCGCCTTTTTTTTGCCGGTTTCGCAGATCCGGCGTTCCGGAGGTAAACCATGTCTGCCATTGTTTTACAAAACATCGATTTTCGATACCCGAACTGCCCACAGGCCGTATTCGAGAATTTTTCTGCCGTACTCGATACCGATTGGAAACTGGCGCTGATCGGACGCAACGGGCGCGGAAAAACGACCTTGCTCCGTTTGCTCGGCGGAGAACTGCGGCCGGTCTCCGGCCACATTTTGCACAGCGTTCCCCTCGAATATTATCCGTTCTCCCTCCCCGACGGCAGCGCGGGCACCGCCGTATGCGCAGCCCTGCCCGATCTGCAACTTTGGCGATTGCGGGCAGAATTGCATTCGATCGGACTGCCCGCATCGATTTTGGAACGCGAAACGCAAACGCTTTCGGGCGGCGAACGCACCAAATTGCTCTTGGCCGCTCTCTTCGCGCGCGAACATGCCTTCCTGCTCATCGACGAGCCGACCAATCATCTCGACGAAGCAGGCCGAAGCCGGTTGGCCGATTACTTGCAAACCAAGCGCGGATTTATCCTCGTTTCGCATGACCGCGCCTTTTTGGATCGCTGCTGCGACCATGTTTTGGCCTTGAATACGCAAGGATATACGCTGCGCAAAGGAACCTTTTCCGATTGGTGGAAGGACAAAACCGCCGCAGACGCCGCCGAAGACGCAAAAAATGAGCGCCTGCGGCGGCAAATCGACGCGCTCCAGCGCTCCGCCGTACGCACCCATGAATGGGCTGCCCGAACGGAAGCAAGCAAAAATCAAAAAAAATCCGGTCTCCACCCGGACAAAGGATACATCGGCGCCAAGGCCGCCAAGATGGAAAAACGAGCCAAGGCCGCCGAGCGGCGCCGCGAAGCTGCAATCGAAGAAAAGAGCGCCCTGCTGAAAAACGCGGATTTTTACGGGCGATTGAAACTCTCGCCTCTCCCTTTCCGCACCCGCACTCTCTGTTCCCTGACGCACGTCAGCTTCGGATACGATTCCAAACCCGTCTTGCAAGATTGCACTTTTCGCATCGAACAGGGCGCACGCATCGCATGCAAGGGCGAAAACGGGAGCGGAAAAAGCACCTTGCTGCGGCTCATCGCGGGCTTGCTCGCACCGTCCGAGGGGATCCTCGCCCGGCCGAACGATTTGATCGTCTCTTACCTGCCGCAGGATACCCGCGCGCTCAGCGGAAGGGTTGCCGCCTATGCCCAGGCGCACGGCGCATCGCCCGACCTCGTATTGGCCATCCTCAACAAGCTCAACTTCCGCAGCGAACTGTTCGATGCGGATATCGCCGCATACAGCGACGGACAAAAAAAGAAGGTCGCGCTCGCCGTTTCACTGGCAACCCCCGCCCATCTATATCTATGGGATGAGCCTCTCAACTACATCGACCTCGTCTCTCGAATCCAACTGGAAGAACTGATCCGACGGTTCTGCCCGACCCTGCTGTTCGTCGAACACGACGCCATGTTCTGCCAAAACGTAGCGACCGAATCTCTCCGCCTGGAAACCAACCCCGGATCCCTGTCGCAACGCACGGCGCCCGCCTCCCCTTAAAGGGAAGCGGGCGCCGCTTCGTTTATCGATCCGATCGCTTAGCCGGTAACCCGATAGAGAAAGGAGTCCGGCCCCGCATATTTCAACGCGGCGTTTTCCGTCCATTCAAAACACAGATAGCGGTCATCCCCCGCGAACCATCCTCCCGTCCGGTGAGCGACGACCGACAGATACAGCTTTCCGTCCGGCATTTCCCGCACGTTTTGCACATTGAATCCTTTGTGTTCCAGCATTTGCGAGATCCGGCAAAGCATCGCGCTGTTTTGGATCAGCCACGCTTCCTCCGGAACAAATGCCGTTCCGAAATTCAACAACAACCGCACCTCGGACGCCTGCGTATCCAGAGCACACCCGTTCGACAATCTTGCAAAGCGAACGCGCTCTCGGCACACATCCGAGCTGAGAATGTTATTCGTTTGGATATCGACTCCCACCCAATACTCATCCGGAATATAGGCGGCGATCCCGTTGCGGACAAATCGGAAATTCGCAAACGAACGAATCGTGCGCGTTTGCAGGGCCAACCCTTCGTCCCCCTGCACCGGGCAGATCAAATCACATTGATCGGCCCCCTCATCCGCGCGGACATACCCTTCTCCCGCGGATGTCAGCGTCCGGCCGTTCGCTTCAATGCGTTCCAATTCCTCTCCCGCCGCCAAATCGTACAAAACAGCGGCCGAATCCGTAAAGTAAAACAGGATCCCGTTTTCTATCGAAACCAACGTCGGCGTCTCGCCGTCCTGCCAGCACATGAGCGCCGTTGCACGGGCCGTTCTTACCTCATACGAAAACAGCGCCGGATACGCGTCCGCGTCTGCGACGAGCACTTCCGCCGTAAAAAAGGCGACGCCGTTTTCGCTGAGGACGGGATTCCCGTCCCAATCCGCCGCCGAACACGACGAGCCGAACGCCGCCACGGCCGCCGCATCGAACAACGGGCTGCAGTCCGTTCCCGTTTGATCGCATACGGAACCGCCGCTCTTGAACGAGATCCATGGTCCGGATTGCTCGGGTTCGGCCAACAAGGCCTGCAACTCCTCTTCTTCTCTCTGCTGTTGGTCAAGCCAGGCCTCATAATTTTTTTCGCAGGATCGGAGGGAAAGAAAAAGGATGAATATCCCCGCGATGCAAATGAGAATATAGGAAGCGACCATGACGATAGCCGCAATCGATAATTTTTTTAGGCTCTTCTTCAACGTTTTTTGGCCCTCCGCTGTTCGCGCATTCTCCCGGGGAAAACTGAACAAAGGCAGCCTGCCCCCCTCCGACATGCCGCAAAAAAAAGCAAAAGCCGACAGACGTTGGCAAGACGGTGTCGGCTTTTTTGAATTGACTAACGGATAAACGCTTCAAACGCGCTCTTCATGCGATCGAAGGCTTTTTCCGCCGACTCCTCGTCTTTGGCTCGGACGGAATAATAAATTTTCAACTTCGGCTCGGTCCCGCTGGGGCGCACGCAGATAAAACTTCCGTTTTCCATCTCATAATATACGGCGTTTGTTTTCGGAATGTTCAGCGTTTCCTCCGTTCCGTCTGCCAAACGACGCACCGACGCGGAGTAATCGCGTACGGCGACCACATTGTAGATGTCAAATTTATCCACCGCCTTCGTCTTGAGCGAATCCACCAAAGCATTCATCTCTTTCATGGCATTCAGCCCGTCGAATTTGATGCTGATATTTTTATCCAAGACGTATTGGTATTTGGCATAAATATCCATCAATCGGCCGTAAACCGACTGTTTGCTGTAGGTGTAATAACAGACCATCTCCGCACACAGCAACGACGCGACTACGGCATCTTTGTCGCGGCTGCCTTCGGTCCCGCGCAGATAACCGCAACTCTCTTCGAAGCCGAACAGGAAGGTCTTTTCGCCGCTCGCCTCGTATTCCTTGATCTTTTCGCCGATAAATTTGAAGCCGACGGGAACATCCACCAGTTCCACGCCGAAATCGTCGCAGATGGCTTTGGCCATGCCGGTCGTCACAAAGCTCTTGACGACGACGCCGTTTGCGGGCAGTTTTTTGTCTTCCTTGAGGCGGGTCAGGATATAGTCGAGCAACAAGATGCCGACCTGGTTCCCCGACAGCGCCACAAATTCGCCCTTGTCGTTTTTGATGGCAACGCCCAGGCGATCGGAATCCGGATCCGTTCCGAACACGACGTCCGCATTGATTTTTTGCGCGAGCGCGATGCCCTTTGACAGCGTTTCTTTAAATTCCGGATTCGGGACCTCTACCGTCGAAAACTCGGGATCTTTGGCCGTCTGTTCCGCGACGACGGTCGCGTTGATCTTCATTTTTTTGAGAATGGTCGTCACGGGAATAAATCCGCTGCCATGCACGGGCGTATAGACCAGCTTCAAATTCTTTCCGACTTTTTTGACGGCTTGGGGCGAGAGGGTCAGCTTGGTCAGCTTTTTGTAATAGCTCTTATCCACCGACTTGGGAACAGGCTTGATGAGCGCGTTCTTCTGCCCCTTGACCGAAAAGTAATCGGTAATCTTTTCGATAAATCCGACGACGACCTCCGTCGCTTCCGGCGACATCTGCGCGCCGTCTTCGCCATATACTTTATACCCGTTGTACTCCTTGGGGTTGTGGCTAGCCGTGATCATGATGCCGGCGACCGTGCCCAGGCGGCGCACCGCGTACGAGAGCATCGGGACCGGATGCACGTCGCCGAACAAATAGGCGACGATACCGTTCGCCGCTAAAACCTCCGCCGAAGCGCGCGCGAATTCATCCGATTTGCGGCGCGTGTCGTACGAAATCACGACGCCGCGCTTCATGGCGGCAGCCCCGAGCGATTTGACGTACTCCGCCAACCCCTGCGTCGCGCGGCGCACCGTATACACGTTCATCATATTCGTGCCGTATCCGATGATCCCGCGCATACCGGCCGTGCCGAATTCCAATTCCGCGCCGAACCGATATTCGATCGCCTTCGAATCCCCCTGCACAGACATAAGTTCCGCTTTCCCCTCTTCGTTAAGCGCCGGGTTTTGCAACCACGACTGATACACCGCTTGATAATCCATTTTCCAGACCTCCGACTGATAACAAACTAAAATCTATTCTCAATGCCGCGAAAATCCATTCGCGAAAGGAGCGGGTTCAGACCTCAAAATCGTCGTAAAAGTTTTCCTGCGTCTTTTCCTTCGGCAAGACGATATTGTTTTCAGCCAAAAAATATTTTTTCTGGCCATAGGTATAATAGCTGACGAATTGAATGCATATGAGCATTAAATACGACATGGGAATGGTGATCAAAAGCGCTGCGCCGAACGATGCCACCGCAAACACCACGTTCGTACACAAGATCAGCACGGCCGTGACCAGGTAGGTGGAAAAGAGCGTTCCAAATCGTTCCTTCGTAAAATGCAGGCTCTTGGAGAGCGCCTCGCGCAAACGCGCCTTTTCGGTGACCAATGCCGGGATCACGTCGTTAAAAACCGTCAGTTTGATCGCCTGCGACGCAAGCAACAGCGTCACAGAGAACATCAGCGCCACGATCGACGCCAAAAAACTGATCGAAATAATATTCAAAAGAACTAAGAAAAAGGCATAACACAGGCCTAAAATGAGCAGGTCGTACACGAACGTGACGGGCACATAGACTACCTGCCACAGCGCCGAGGAGGCCAAATTGCCCACATAATTGACGACAAACGGCGTCTTGGCATAGCTGGACATCTTGTTGCCGATCAGACATCCGAACGTATAATTTCCGATTCCGTCCAAAAACCGCGAAACAACGACGATCAGAAGCAGCGCCACAAAAAACAGCACGATGTTGGACGTATTGTCCTGCAAATATTCCAGCAAAACGCTGCACGCGAGCCGAAACTCTTCCGCAAACGTGTTCAAAAAGCCCGTATCGCCCGAAACGATCGCCTGAAGAAAATCCCCCAGCAAGGTCATCAGATCTTCAAACGGGCGGCTGGTCAGCAGCATATGCAGCGGCGCATATAAGAAGGCCATACTCAGCGCGACCGTAATCGCACCCACGATCACCTTATACAGCAACAGTTTATAATTCATCAAAAAATTATCGACCAGCAAATGAAAAGCATTCTTAAAAATCAAAGCGCCACTCCTTCTCGATTCGAAATCGCCTGCCGTGCCCGCACATCAGCGCCGCACTTCGTCCAACCGCTCCTCGCCCGTCAGGTCGAAATACGCGACAAACATCAGCGAGGAAAAATATAAAAACAACAATAGGATCATCAATTCTTCGATGATATAGACCGGGACATAGATCCCGGCCACGCCGCAGGCCGCAGCAACGCCGACCACGAGCAGCGTGGCGACGATGACCGGCAAAAAAACGGACAGAAAAACTTTGGTGCGCTGTTTGGCGACCAACTGATTGGAATACGAAAAAGCCTCCATGAACCCATAGCCGTTGATCTGCATGCAGGGCAGCCACAACAAGAAAAAGGACGCAAAATAACACGCCAACGCGATCAAAGCGATCAGCGTGACCCCCACGACGGCCGAACATGCCGGACCGTTGAACAGATGCGCTTCCGCATGGATCAACCCCGCCGTCAGCAACGTCCAAAGTTCATAGACGACCATAAAAATGACGATCAAAACCAACGTCGTCAAAAAATTCCAATTAAACCGACCCCAGATCCCCTTCCAGGTGCGCAGGCCCAGCCGCATGTGCTTTTCGATCAAGCCGAGCAACATGGGCATACAGACCAAGATGGTAGCCACACAGATCAGCGCAAACGGCCACCCGTGCGGATTCAGCGGCGAAAGCAACGAAAACAGGGCCGGAAACTCGAACTGCGGATCCCCCGAAAAGAATTCGCGAATCAGCAATTCCCCGCTCCGCACGTCGATCGACATCGCCAAAAAATAGGAAGGCAGGAGTGCAAATGCAAAAATATAGATAAAATTCCGGAACAAATACCGTAATGCAAAACCGATGTATTTCACCAGACAAACCGCCTGCGGCATCGGATTTTTCCCGAACGCCTGTACTGATTTTTTAATTCATTATATAATAAAAAAGGCGGATTGTAAAGCCTTTATTTTTATTTTATGTCAATTTTTTGCCGTCCATGCGGTCGTTTCCCGCAAAAAAGCGCGCCGAAAACCGTTTTTTTCCAAAAAAACCGGCGCCTTTCGGTCCGGGGATCCCTGCAAAATCCGCGCAAACGGCCGGGCGGCGCGAGGATATCCCTCGCGCCGCCCGGCCGCATCCTTTTTCATCGGGTCGCACGTTTTGGCGGTCGCTCACTGCATCATCAACAGCAGTTGCAACAAATAATCGTAATAGGTTCCCAAGTAGTCGCGCGCGATCGCATCGCTCCGATAGTCTGCCAACGCCGCCGCCGGATCGTCGTAAGCCAAATAATAATTTTTGACCGCCACGTATCGGTCGCGCATGGGGAGGGTATAGTCCACTTCGTACGGGGCTTCGTCCGGCTGGATCCCCTCCCCCTCGTCGCCGCCGCTCGGCTCGTTTTCGGCATAAAGTGCTTCCAAACTTTCGTCCAGTTCCCTTTGGATCTTTTTGACCAGCGCATCGTAGGCCTCCCGCAGCGCGGCCAGCCAGTTCTCCAAAATACTCGAACGGTTGGTACTCTGACGCAAAAGGCGAAAGGTTGCCTCCAAGCAGTCTTGCTCATATTCCGCCGTCGCCGCGGCGCTCTCCTCATTCGCCTCCGCGATCAATTTTTCGATCGCCTTTTCCAGTTCTTCTGCCGTCATACTCCCCCTCCGCACTCATATACAGCCGTCAAAGACAGCATCTCACCATCCGTATCCGTGCTGACCTGGTAACAAAAAGTCTGCCCCGGCAGACGGCACGCCAACCGTTCGGGTTTTCCCGTTCCGCGCACGCGCATGCGCCGCGTTCCTTCGTCGCTCACGGCCGTCAATGTCAGTTCGCCGCGCGCACGAACGCGCAGTTCGCGCAACAGTGCCCGCTGCGCAAAGGGTTCGGCGGGGACGCTGCGCCATTCCCGCCGGAAAAATCCTTCCCACGAGTTCCCCGGCGCAGGAACGCAGGCCTTTCCGTCATCCAAAAAAACGCTGTGCGAAGCGCCGGTCAGCGCCGAAACGGCCCGCCGATTGACGCAACCGCCCGTACCGTCGGCGCGCAGAGCGACGAACACCTGCTCCGGCTGCCCGTCAATGTACGCATTCGCTTGCAACCAATAACGACTGCCATCCGCCGCAGCGCGCGCTTGCGACTGGTCCAACGGCGCAAACAGCGGCGCATACGCCTCGTAAAGCATGCGCAGGGTCCCATCGTAGGAACAGACTCCTTCCTCCGTCAGCCATACCAGCCGATCCCCCGCCGCGACGATCGTATCGGCATAGATCCGCGGGCAGGAGAAGGCATCCTCGACGCGGAAATCCTGTTCGTCGCCCTTCCCTTCCAGCCGCTGTGCGCCTCGTTCCCAAAACAGATAGAGCGCATTCCGAAACGGAAACATGGCGAGAATTTTTCCGTGTTGATCGGGCAAATCAATCCAACCGCCCCGGCCGCGCTGGGCCGTAAAATCCCGAATATTCGCAGGCGCGCTGTAACGAATGCGCGACGTTTTGTTCGCTGTCCAAAGCCGGTCGCCGTAAAAGGCGGCGGCGGAAAAGGCCAGCGTCGAAGATTGGGCGGTCACGCCGGAAGCGGACAGCTTGACGCAGGCCGATCCGTCGGAGAGCAGAAATGCCTCCTCGCTGTCATAGACGCGCGCGCACGCGGGAATCGAGTGAAATGTCGCGCCGCTGTTGCGGATGCCCGACGCGGTGTGCGCGTATACCCGCCCGCTCTCGCAACATAGCGCGTATACGGTTGCCGAATTGTTCGCAAAGGCAAACGCCGCCCGCAGCGTTTCGCCGCTGGGCGCCAGGCTGTCTCCGAACAACGGCGGCAGCGGGCGCGCGCCGGCGCCGCAGCGCAGGATCTCCCCCGGTTCAAAGCCGTAGCGATGCACGCCGTCCTGCGATTTGCTCAGATCGACCGACGAAACCTTGGTCCGCACGGTGAGCGCAAGCGGCTCTTTTTTTGGAATTTTCATACCCACCTCCGCAATTTCAGCCGTCCGCCGCGCTCGCGACAGGCACAAGCCAACGCGTCGCGATACCGCCGCTCCAGCAACGACGCCGCTTCGAACATGCCGCTCATAAGCGCATATTCACATGCCGTGCCCAACGCCAGCAAACGCCCGTCTCCCTTGCGATCCAACGACGGAACGTCGCTCATGTTTTTGGTATGCGGACGCACGGAATAGACGACGACCGCCTCCCCCGCGCGGACGCGTATCCCTGTTTCCCCGGCGGTAAAGGGCAACCTCTGCCCGGACGAGTCTCGAACGGAAAATATCTCGACCGGCGCAAGTGCAAATGCCGTATAGGGGATCATTCCGTCTGAGTAAAGCGATTCCTCCCGTTTGAGGGGCAGATAATCCAGCGCGATCTCATTTTCCGTCAGATTATAACAGCGCAAAAGGGTGTCCGTTTCGCGCGCGAACGCGGCGGCATCTTCCCCGTTTTTTCCCTGCAGGTAATCGGCCAGATCTCGCCGCCCGCACAGTTCTGCCGCCAATAGCAATATCTCCTTGACCCGCATCCTGTCCTCCCATTTTTGGAATATTCGGCGGCCGGATACGACCGGCCGCCCAAGTTTTGCCACGGCGCCGAATACGAGCGAAATCGAACGCGCGGAACGCCGCCCGCTCGCCGCCCGTCCGACACCCTTTACCCTTCGGTTATGCCGGAGAGCATCGCTTGCCCGCAAGGGCGGGTGCAGATGAGGTCGGCATATTTGACCAGCGTCGCCGTGTACAACGGTTTTCCGGGAACCTGTTTGAGCACGCGGCCGTCATCCCCTTCCAGCCACTTCCAGTCGCACAACTGATGCAGACAGAAATCGGCGGTATTGAGCAAATACATCGTGCCATCCGGACAGAACCGATCGGCGACAATGGGAATGCCATTGTAAGTGATGGCTTTGTAACCGCCCGCCAATTCCGCCATGTCCGTTTGGATGCGCGATTCGCTCAATTTTTTTTGCAACGCGCGCTTTACGCCCCAGCTACAGACAATAAAGTCGACGCGGCTGCCCGCCGTCTCTTCCAAATGATCCATTGCGGTCTGAATGACCGTTTCGCTGATTTCGCCGACCGTATCTTGCATGTACGGGACCAACCACGAATGCGTCGCGCGGTCCAATCCGTAAAGGGTGCCGTCTTCCCGGAAGATCGCCCCCAGGCCGGTCAGCTCCAAATTGTACGAACCCTGCACGCACAGCGAGCAACCGCTCTGCACTCCCGTGAGGGTGCCGCCCGCCAACGTGCAGATCTTCTTTTGGCGGTCGATGGAAGTGATCCGGCGCGCTTCCGCCCCGGCAACGACCGAACCGGTGCTGTCCAACACGTCTACCGTCATTCCCTCGATGAGGTTTTTGACCGAATCGACGGTTACCGCATTTCCGTTGGCCGCGGTCACGCCGCAAAGAATGCCGCTGCCGTCGCCGAACAGCATGCGCCCGAAATTAAAGGAAGAAGAACGGATCAATCCCCCCATTTCGGCATTCAAAAGGTTGACAAAGGCGCCCGCGTTGTTTTCAGACGCACGCACGGCCTTATCGCTGATCTCGATCGTGCCGTACAAATTTTTCAGGGTCGTCACCATCTGTTCGTAATTGTTTCCACCGGCCACGGGCAAAGACCCTTCCTCCGTTCCCGCTCCTACGCCGCCATTGACGCCGTACTGGGCGAGACGCCGAATTTCTTTGCCCCAAACGTCCGCCGTCGATTGCTTGATCTTTGCCAACAGAGGATTGACCTCCGTGTTCAACTGTTCTGCTACAACGCCCAAATAAAAACTTTTTAATGCGCTGTCTGCACTTGTCATCGTCACCATGTTTTTTTCTCCTTATTGCAATGGTTTTTTTTGCTGTGTTCCGATTGCCGAGCTTCCGCTGCGAGCGCGCCGCGGCTATTTTCGGAACAGTTCCTGCGCCAACTTGCCCGCTTCTTCCAGCGACCGCACGCGGCGGGCGGGTGCCGCCGCAAACGAGGCGCCTCCGCTCATCAGATAGGGGGTCTCTTTGTCTGCCAGATACCGTTCGACCGCGCGCCCGACCCGCGCATCCAAATCCCCGTCCGCAGCCGTTGCCTGCTCGGACGAGAGCCGCCCTTCCAGCTCGCGCAGCCGACGGCCGCGCCGCTCCACCTCCTCTTCTAAGGCACGGTAGGCGCGCAAAAGTTCCTCGGGGTCCTGAAAAGACGCCGCAAGGGGCTTTTCCTTCTTGATTTGCGCGCGCACCGCATTGCCCGCAACGGTTGCCGCAGGCAACGGATTTTCTTCCCCGTTGCACGCCGCGCGTTCGGTTGTTTCTTCTTCCATATTCTCCTCCTTCCAGCCGCAAATGCGGCGGCTTCATTCCTGTACCGTATCCGAGCGCGACCGCTGTTTTTGCGACCGCTGCGTCTCGTGACCGCGCAGATGCGCCACAAACCGCGCCTTTGCGTCCGTCTCCGCATAACGGCGAAATTCATCCGACAGCAAAAACCGCGTGTGCTCGGCGATGTGCGCACCGTCGTCGTCATACCAATCCGTATCGACCGTTTCATTGACTAAGCGCAGATTTTCCTCTGCGGCTTTGTTCTTGTGCAACGGCAAAAGGCCGCGCGCGCTATCCAACCCGCCGAATCCCAGCGCGTCGAGCACTCGCTCGCGCGTTTCTTCCGAGACCTTGCCGTCCTCGCCCGCCAAAATCCCCATCGAGTACAGTTCGTAGATAAGCGAACGGCGCTTCGAAGGCGAGCTGGTCTCGTCCGTATCCGTTTCGAACACGACGTCGTCCGACGAAAGATCGGCGGATGAAAAATAATACATTTCGACGCGCTTCCCTTCACCGGTCATGCGCATGAGGCGGCGCGGCCCCGCGAACTGGCGCATCAGCCGCAAAATTTGCTTGCCGATGGTCCGCAAGGCGAGGCGTATGCTGTCAATGGGAATGGCCAACCGCGTATCGTCTAAGTCGATCAGCAGCTGCAAGCCGGTCGCACTGGTTACATGCGTGCGGTTTTGCGTCGTCGAACTCAGCTCGCTCACACCGCTGACCAAAATAAACTCGTCCAGCAGCCGCTCTTCCTCTTCCCCGAATTCCGCCGGCAAACGATCCGCCCCCAGCATCTGCGGCGGCGTCGCCCCCTGGCGGTATACCAAGACCTTGCCGGGCGGCAGCCCCTCCTCCAACAGCTCCTCCGTATCCACCGATCCGTCTTCTACCGCCCAAACCCCCATGGTCAGGCGATTCAAAAATTCATGCTTGCGATTTTTGACTGCGTTGAACGCGCGCTGCACGGGAATCATGCGGTCAATGACGCTTCCGCCGAAAAACGCGCCGGAAAAAGCGATGGCGTATTGTTTGACGAACGGATAGGTCCGGCTGCCGTTCGGCCCGTTTTCATAGGGCAAGTCACCGCAATATACCAATCGATCGCCGGCAATGACGGTCAGTCGGCCGTTCACGAGCGCGGCGGACGGCTTTTGGTAATATTCCACAACCAATGCGCTGTTTTTGCGCACGATACGCGAAGACCCGCCTTGTCCGCCCGCAAAATTGCCGGACGCGGAATACGGCGCAAAGGAAAACTCGCAGATGTCCGACCCGGCGACTTCCACGCCGTAACGCTCGGCGATCTCCGCTACGGACATGGCGCGCACATGCATGATGCTCGGTTGTTCCTCCACGCTCTCGCACGCCAGATCTTCCGGATACAACTCGAAGGGCGGCACGACGGCAATTCGGACCGCACCTTCCGCGCGCGTTCCGTTTGCGGAAAAGACGTTCTTGCCCCCGTGCACATCCCAAACCACTTTGTAAAAAGCGGTGCCGCACGTCTCGCTCCAGATCGTTGCGCCGGCAACGGCCGCATCCAGCCCGCACTCTTCGCTCACCGAATGCAACACGTTGGTCGCAATCTTTGCGGTGCGCAGGTCGCGTTCTTCGCCGGTAGCCGCGCGGACGGACATCGTCGGCCGTACCTGCGCCAGCTTGGCACAGCGGGTATCGATGGCGGGCGCAATATGGTTAAAGACCCGCCGATCCTGCCAATAAAACCGCGCTTGCTCCTCTTCCAGCTCGCCCGTCGGGCCGATCTCGCAATACTGGTTCCCCTCCAAAAAGTTCATATTCAGTTCCCAGCCGCGTTCCAGACCCCGCCGCGCCTCGCGGCGGGCCTCGAATTCCTGCAAAACTGCGCGCACGATCCTCTCTTCTTCGCGGCGCGCCGCGTTATCGTTCGCGCCGCGCGGCGCTTTCGTCCTTGTCTTCAAGACTCTTCCTCCCTTTTCAAAAGATTCAGCAGCCGTTCTTTTTCCGCCGCGAGCTGTTCGTCGCTCCAGGCGGTCAGCGGCAACTCCTCTTCCAACAAAATCTTGGCCGCCTGTATGTCGGGCGGCACGACCTTTTTGGTCACTTTGCGTTTCAACAGAACCGCTTCGCCCTCGGTAAAGCCGTATTCCTCCACGATCTCATCCGTTTCGTAACCGAGCGCCCGGCGTTTGAGCGCCTCTCGTACCTCTTCTTCTGCCACTGGATCACCTCATCAGCCGCGCACTGCCGCCGCGCAGTTTGCGCAGCAGACGCGCTTTGTCTTTTTGGATGGCGGTCGGCTCCGAAGGCGGCGCAGCATTGCTCGGCTTGGTCATCAAATAGTAGCGCAGTTCGTCCAGCGCGTGGTCGTTTTGTTTTTTGGGCGTATCGCCGTTGCCCCAAAAATATCCCTTCAGCTCCCGAATCAAATGCACGCAGCCCTCGAAGATATACAGCCGCGGCACTCCGTTTTTGCCGCGCAGGTAACTTTTGACCTGCGCGATCCCCGCAAACAGATCCTTTTTGACGTTCGCGTTGACGCAGATGCCGCGCTCGTAAAACAGCTCGCTCACGCTCTTGACCCCCGCCAACGTGCGCTGATTCGCCGCCGAATCGATCAGCGCATAGACCCGTCCTTTGGGATCCGTGTGCCAGCCGATCGCGGCGCTGATCGCACGGATCTTCTGCGCATGGTAGTCGATGTCTCGCTGCGCCTCGTAGTGTTCCGCGACGACATATACGTTTCCGTCATAGTCCACGCAATACCAATGCGCCGACAGGGGGTTGTTCAAGCCCGGATCAATGGACACCATGTCCTGCCATTCGGGCGGCACCGGAAAGGGCGGAATGACGTGCAGCCGCTCGTCAAACTCCGGATATACCAGCCCCTCTCCCACGCAAAAGCGGCCGTAACGGCGGGAAGAAAGCTCTTGTTCTCCGAACGATTCCGATAACCGGGCGATCTCCTTTTTGTTCAGATAGGGATTGTCTGCCCATTCCATGAACTCGTACCAAACTTCCGGATCCCCCCGCCGATTCATATAGATCTCGTCGTAGACAAAAGTCAGCCCCTTCAGCGGCGTCATGGTTCCGAACAGCTCCCCCGATCGATCCATGATCCGCATGCGGCATTCGTCATAAACCTCTTTGGGCGGCTCTTCGTCAAACCAGACAAAATCCAACGACGCGCCCTGAAATTTTTCGCGGCCCTGGTCACAGCTTTTAAAGCCGATCACCGAAATCCCGCCGAACACGTTGCGCACGCGGATTTGGTCGATCACACCGGAAGGCGAACCCTTTTTTCCGGAAAGCATGACCACATCCTCGATCCACTCGGGCGCCAGGTAATGCAAGATTTTTTTCTGCGCCACGTCGCGCTGTACCTGCTGCGAGAGCGAGACGACCCATCCGAACACCTCCGGGCGATTTTTGCGGTACGGGTGGACCCCGCGCGCCCAATACACGCACTCCACCGCGCCGCATTCCGTCTTTCCGCTGCGGTTTCCGCCGAAAACCCATCGATTGCGCTTTTTACAGCGATGAAAGGCCAACTGCTTTTTATGTTTGACTCGGCCCGCATTGTACCGCGCGAGGGGGTTGCCGGCCTGCCGACGCCGCTGTTCGTTTTCGATCGCCAATATCTTTTGTACCGTCCGTTCCTGCTGCATATCTCGCCGCGGCGTCGCCGGCCGCCCTCCACACGGTGCATTATACCCTGCTTTTTTCCATTTTCCAACTGTAACTGACAGACCTTATCCCGCCCGGCTGCGTTCCGGCGCACACAGGCGCATCCCCTCCGGCGCATACGCGCGCTGCTTGTATGTGTTCCCATGCGTGCATACGACAAAAACAGTGAGGATCCTCGCATTTTATCGCCGAGCGCCGCACGTTTTTGTGCTATACTGATTCGCGCATTCGCAAAAAGGAGGAGGTCTTTTCATGAAAAAGAAATTTTGCATCGCCGCCCTGCTGTGCGCCGCGCTTTGGCTGTTGCCCGCGGTACCGGCGGCTGCGGCGGAGGAATCGACGGAGACAGACGTTCGCTACGCGCGCGTTGAAGAGGCCGGAGTATACTTATATCGTACCGCGAGTGAAAATACCGGCCTGTTCGTCCTTCCGCGTACCTATTTCATCCGTCTGACGGGTGAATCCGGCGACTACTACGCCGTCGAATACTTGAGCGGTATGCAGGGGCGGTCCGCCGTGCGGGGGTTCTGCCGCAAAGACGAGATCGTTCCGGTCGACTACATACCCGAAACGCCCTACCTGTATTATAGCGTAGACGTCACCTTCCGTACGGACGGTGACGCGGGCCTGCCCGCCGGATTCATTACGGAATACACGGTAAGCGCCCCCTATTACGGAACATTTTCCTTCGGCTCGTCTACATACTATTACGTCGAGCTGAACGGCGCCTTCGGGTACGTGCCGGCCGTTGCATGTTCCGCGCTGGACTACCCGCTCAATACCGAACATACCCAACCGCCGGCAGAAACGACGGAAGAGTCTCTGCCGGAACCGCAAGGGTTGAGCGCGGCGAGCATCGCTCTCATCGCCGTACTGTGCGCAGCCGCTCTGGGCGCCCTGTTTTTTTTGTTCCGCCCCGCCCCGAAAAAAGCGCCCCCGCCCGAGGAAGAGGCGGAAGAATTTTTCCGCTAAATTTTTGGCAATTACCCGGCGGGTGACTCCAGCCGCAGGGATTTTTTCGTACGCTTGTCGGTCAGCTCGCTCACCCCGCGCCGCTGTACGTTTTCCAGCGCGCTCATCATGTAAGGAATTTCCGAAAAAAGCCGCAAAAACCAGGTTTCGTCCGCGCCGTGTTGCAAAAAGAGGCTGTTCAGCCGCCCGGCCAAACGGCGCTGGCGACGGTAATAGGTGCGTTCGCAGTACGGCATGCGGATGTCTGCAAACTCTCCGTCCAGCATCCGGCGGCGCCGAAAATATTTGTATTCAAGTAAATAGCGCTCCTCGCGGGTCAATTCTGCCAATATGTCCTCGGTCATTCCTTGCAGCGCGGCAAAGCAATCGCGCACGTGCATGTATTCCAATATTTTCTCCACACACTTTTCCGCGGTCTCCCGCCCGTTGTACGAGGCATATGCCTTTGCTTCCGCCATTTGTCCGATATCAAAAATCAGCCGTTCCAGCCGCGGATACACCAACAATATGACTGTTTGGTAATCTTTCATCGCACCCTCCCGATCCGGCGCTTCGTCTGCGCGCAAATTCATTATCACACGGATTTTTCCCGTTTTCCACTATAGCCGACAAAAAATGTAAACATATGTTCGTATTTTTATTGCCAGTATACCGCATAAATCCGGCAAACGTATGCGCCTATTTAATTTTTTTACGCAAAAAAGAAAAATTTTTCCTGCAGCGGAAAAACCGAAAATTTTGTCGACAAACATATAAAAATATGCTATAATGGATCGTGGATAGAAGGGCGACGCCGACGCGCGCCGCATAAAAAACAAAAAGCCCCTCTTTCGGGGCACGGGGATACGAATGAAAAAGACGCTTTTGACCCTTTGCCTATTTTTTTGCATCGCTTGCCTGGCAGGCGGCGCTTTGCTCGTTTCGGCGGACGGCGAAACCGATTCCGACTCGAACATGAGCCTTCTTTTGCCCTATTCGTTCGAGCAATACCTACAACTCAACAATCCGTCGGACATTGCCCTGACCGAGCAATACATGGCGATCGCAGACGGCAAGGACATCTTGCTGTACAATCGGCAGGGCGGCACGGAATTTTTCCGCTATTCGAACTCCAGCACAGTGTCCTCGCTGAATTTCTATCAATTCGGGGATAAAACCTATCTATATTTTATCTCCAATGACGGATTGCAAGGTTCCCCGATCTTGTACATCGAATGTGCGGCGACCGGCTTTGTCGGGCAGGCGGTGCGTACCAGTGTCTCATCGTGCGCCTCGTTCGTCATCAACACGACCGAAAACGGCACCATGCTGTATTGCGCCACGGCGTCCATCGGATATGTAGCGGTCGTCAGCATGCCGATGGAGGGGACCGACATCTCCTCGGTCACGACCACGCTTACGCAAGGGAACATCAACGTCGTTCCTGCGTTTGACGTGTACAATTCGTCCGTTTATTATTCTTGGAACAATTCTGTCCTGACGGAAGGCGCGCCTGTTTGGACGGCCGCCTATTCCATCTTCTCCTTTGCGCTGACCGACACCGACTGTTTTTACGCAGCGCCGGACGGTTGCCTGTACAAAGCGGCCGCCATCGGAAATGTGCCCGCATCCTCCCCCGTGCAAGCGGGAGGAACGGATATTTCGGGCGTAGAGACGATCCAATGCTACCAAAACACGCTGTATTTGGTCATCGGCAATGCCATCCGCGGATTTGACCCCGTCACCGCCCGGTTCAACGGCTACGAGATCAGCCGCTACTCTTCGGGCGAAAACCGCCTCGGTGCGGGCGCGCAGGATCTATCCGTGTACGACAATTTGCTTGCCGTGGCAGACACGAGCAACACGCGTGTCCTGTTATATAATACCGGTTCGCGGACTTATCGCGCCATCCCGGTCGCCGCGGCGCCCCGTCTCGTCTGCGCGGGAGAAAACACCTTCGCCGTTGCGGACGATTACACGGTCTATATCTATTCGTATGACGGCGCACTCATCGACTCCGCAGAAATCGGCGGCGAAATCTTTGACCTTTCCTATTCGTTCGGCAATTACTACCTCGTTTCCAATGAAAGCACGCGCAAGAGCGTCCTCTCTCCCAATGAAGACGGAACACAATACAGCCGCCAATCGGCCGCTTCGACCACCACCCAGACCTATCTTTCCGTTTCCAATGACATCGGCGGTTACGTTTACGTGCTGGCGGACGACGGAAGTGTTTGGGCATTCTCTTCCGAAGCCAATTTTCTCACCGATGCGGGGACGCGTGTGTGCGATTTCCCCGGCGCGACGCAGTTGCTCTCGGACTTTGCCGGAAATCTGTACGGTTTAGACACCGAAGGATCCTCCGTTTGGCGCTACAGCCGCCCCACGCAGACGACCGAGAGTTCGACGCTCCGCTACGACTTCTCTTTGGACGGCTTAGTTTCGGGCGCAAACACGATGCCCGTCGCGATCGGCTTCGGGTATCAATCCAACATCGCTTACCTCTTGTCGGATGGCTTTATCGCCAAGACGGACGAGTTCGGCATTGCCTCGCTGGATACGCTGCCCGCCGAAGGGCTCTACGACACCATCTATCACCAAAGTCCGGACGAAACGTTTGCCAGCGGACGCCTGGCGCGCGTACCGGCTGGCGCTGTAACCGTCGAAGTCAACCTGGCCTCCTTGGAAAACCGGACCACGCTTGACTGCTCCGATTATGAGCGCGAGACCCAGGAACGCATCGGCGTCGTTTTGGCGCAGACCGATTACGGCGCGATCGTCGTTTTCTACACCGAATACACCTACAGCGAGCCCGGCTCTGACCAAGAGATCCACGTCGTGCGCGAATACGACGTCCGGTTGATCTTGGACAGCAATCTTGCAGACAATGTCGGAAACTTCGAACTGCTCTCGGATGACGAAACATTGCACGCGGCTCGTACCGACAGCGGGGATCCGTTCACCGTCGGTTATACCACCAACACGGTCGGGCTGTACAAATACCCGCTCATGGGAATGCGCGACGGTTCGGAAAGCGCTTCTCCCTTCGGATTGCTGACCGGCCTCGCCAAATCGACGCAGCTTGAATTGTTGCACGAATTCTACCTCTCTACGGATGTCTTGGACAACGAAAGTTACTACTTTGTGCGCCTTACGGATGCGGACGGACACAAGACGTACGGCTTTGTCTCCTCCCAATATGTTCTGCCCTATCGTACGGAAGGCGCGATCGAATCGACGTATGTTCTGCGCCATGTGCGCACGGGAAGGAGCATCACCCTCTACACGGCTGCCGGCGCGCCCTGCGTGTTGAGCAACGAAGCGATCGTCCGCGCCTACGGAGATCCGGACGCGGACGGGAAAATTTACGTCACCTATACCGACTCGGACGGCGTCCTCTATAGCGGTATGGTGGACGAATATTTGCTCTACAAAGCAAACGAGACGATCGTCTACGCCCTTGTGTTCGTTCCGATCGTCACGATCGCGGTCTTGCTGAGCATCTGTTATTTGATTTTCCGGAAGCAACCCACTTTGCAGTAACCGAGACGGAACGGCCCGCTTCCGCAGCGGTATTCTGCGGCAGAGCCGCCCCAACGCTCAAAACAATGGAGGCAAGCGGCCGAAAAAGGCCGAAAAAAAGAGAACTCAACCAAACTTGAGTTCTCTTTTTTTGTGCCGGCGACATCGCTCGCCCGCATCCGATCCGTTACATGCCCTGCTCGCGCGGCGTTCCCTCAAATCCGCCCGCCTCGCTGAGCTTCTCCGCTCCGGTATAGAGTGAAAATTCCCGCTCCAAGTCAAACTCCTCCGCGCTGTCGAAAGCAGCCAGCTTGGAAATCGACACCTCATAGGCGGTCATCGTCTTGACCTCGTATTCACTCAGCTTTTTTTGGTATTCGCGGCTTTGAATGCGGCCGGAAAGGGCGATCCGATCTCCCACCTGCAGATTTTTGACAAAGCGCGCATTTCTTCCCCAAGCGATGCAGGGGATATAGTCAGACTTGTTGTATGCCCGATTGACGGCGACCAGCAGATCCGCAATTTCACGGTTAAAGGGCGTCGTGCGGTATACGGGCGGTTTGCAAATGTAGCCGCTGAGAACGATGCTGTTGGGATTTTTCGTCGGCGGCGCATCGACCTGCTCGCGCACAAACACGGTCAGCATCAGGCGCGAACGCCCGTTTTCAAGCTTGTTATACGAACGAAACTGCCCCATTGCGCACAAGGTGGAGCCGATCTGCAGGGCGTGTTCGGAAATCAACCGTTCCGAGACGGTCACCGGCAGGATGTCGGCCTGCCCCGACAAACGCATCACCTTGACGCTGAGTTCGTAAAACCCTTCGCCGTATACCTCATGCGAAAAGCTCGCCTCGCTGACGATCTCTCCCATGATGAATACTTTGTTGTTCTTCTCTGTACTGTTCATACATCTATCCTCCAATTCAATCGTGTCACAAAAAATGTATCAAGATGCGGCGTGCTGACGGCCGTTCGCGTCGATCGTATAATTTTCGCGGTAGATCAGTTGGTCAACCGTCACAAATTCATAGCCGCTGTTGCGAAGCGTATCCAAAACCAGCGGCAACGCCTCTGCCGTATGCAGGCCGTTGTTGTGGCAGAGAATGATACTCCCGTTTTGTACGCCGTTGAGAATGCGCATGGCGATATCGGAGGCAGAAAGATCCTTCCAATCCAAACTGTCTACGTCCCACTGGATGGTCGCATATCCGGCATCTTGCGCGGTTTGGATCAGCAAGTCGTCATAATCGCCGAAGGGCGCGCGGAACAGATCCACTTTTTTGCCCGTAACAGCGGTGATGGCTGCCGAAGAGCTTTCCAGTTCGCTGCGAATTTGTGCTTCGGACTGTTTCGACATCTGCGAATGCGTTGCGCTGTGCGTTCCGATCGCATGCCCCGCCTCGTCGATCTTCTGAACATACTCCGGATACTTTTCGGTCCAAAATTCCACCATAAAAAAGGTCGCATGCACGTTTTCGCGCGCCAATGCCTGCAAGATCGCGTCGGTATGTTCGGTCCCCCACGCGCAGTCAAAGGTGATGGCGATCTTTTTATCCGCACGCTCCACACTATAAATGGGAAGCTTTCGCACCGTTCCGCCCGAAAAAACGGCGTACGCACCCGTCGCATGCAGAGCGATGCAAAGGGCCAGCGCGATGGCTGCCAAAGCCGTCGCCGCAATCATGCGGCGCTTTTGAAAAACGCGAATATTCATCTTTTTACCCTCTCATTATACCTGCGGACGGCCGGAAAAATTTGACAGTTTTTGCCGAATCCTTTCCCTTCCTGTCAAAACCATCGGCGCCGCATTCTGTAACGATTTTGTCTTAATATATTCGCGGCCGTCTGCAAATATGCGCAAGAAGGCAAGCCAAAGGGCGCAGGACGAACAAATCCGTCCTGCGCCCTTTGGCTTGCCGCCATCCAGAAAAAACGCAAAAATAAAAGCCGGAACGTATTCCGGCTTGTCCGCTTAAAGATCCTTTTTCGCTTTGGGCACGAGCATATTGATGCGCGCGGGCAATACGTCCACCGTCACTTTGCCGGGGATCCCTTTTTCGCCGTCAAAATTCCACACCACGCCTTCCTCGGTTTCGATCTCAAAATGCGAACCTTCAAAACGCGTGATCTGCTTTTCGCGCACACGATAACCGAACAAAAACAAGTTGGCGAGGGCAAGAAACGCACGGATCCGGTGCAAAAAATTCGGATTCCTTCGCTGACGAATGAGCGCCGCCTCGATCTTGCCGTCTGTCATACGACCGCGGCGATTGAGCGGCAGGCCCGCAACAAATTTTCCGTTCATGAGGACGACAAATACGCTGTCAGCGCGCACCTCCTTCCGCTCGTCGCGAATACAGACGTCGAACACGTCAAAATGCATATTGTTTTTTAACCCTTCGATCCCGTAGGCGATGCGGCCGATCTGCTGTTTTTGCCACTGCGGCGTAGTATAGGTCGCGCTGGTAAATGCGCCGGCCGCAACGATATACATGGCATATCGCTCGTTGATCTTCATACAGTCCAGCCGTACGTTTTTCCCCGTCAGAATGGTTTTCAGCGCGCGCCGAATGTGTTTGGAGATACCCAACGAGTGCGCGACGTCGTTGACCGTCCCGCTGGGGATATAGCCCAACTCGGGAGCCATGCCCGACTCACATACGCCCTGCACCGTCTCGTTGAACGACCCGTCGCCGCCCGAAAAAACGATCGCGCCGTACCGCGAAGCCGCCGCGCGCACGGCGCGCGTCATATCTCCTTTCCCGGACGTTGCATAGACGTCCACTTCATCATATTTTTGGCGCAAAGCGCGCACGATCCCGGGCAAACGCCGGGCGATCTTTCCCCTGCCGCTGACAGGGTTGTAGATAAAAAGGCAATTCACTGAATCTTCGGCTCCGTTCCTCGTTCCTCTCTTGTCTGTATTATACCCCAAAATTTACTTTTTTGCAACCGATCGCGCAAATCTCGGACAATCGCGCCCGCTTTTTCGGCAAAACGCTTTGTTTTTATCGAATGATTCGCTATAATGGTATTGTCGGGCGATCGGTTCCCGACACAAAATAAATCGGCGGTATATGTTATGAACTATCATATCGGCAATATGCTGATCTACCAAGAATTTAACGGCCAAAACGAATGCCCGCTCTGTCGCATTCGCGCGATCCAAGAAAAGAGACTCACCGAACAGTATTTGAATGAATCGGTCATGGAGGACTTTCAGCGACGGCTGGTCAACGAGCGCGGATTTTGTCGGCAC
>CALVHT010000001.1 GCA_944328645.1 uncultured Clostridia bacterium | reverse complement strand
ATATTCGACAGGCATGCGAACTTAAAATACAAGTACGGGAGCAGAAATTTCTGGTGCCGCGGGTACTATGTCGATACGGTAGGGCGAAATGAGCGGGTAATCCAAGAGTACATCAAAAAGCAATTGGAGGAAGACCGAATGCATGACCAAATCAGCATGAGTGAGTACATAGACCCGTTTACGGGTATCAAGAATAAATAAGGCAAAAAAGACAGCCGCGACATAGCGGCTGCCAGAGAATAGTGATGCGTTGCCAAATTTCGGTACCCGTTGACGGGTGCGCCGGCATTAAACCCTTTTAGGGTCTGTGCAAACCACCAGTTTACTGGTGGTTTTGACTTGGGTCCATCAATGCGTGAACAGGAAAGTGAACAGGAACAGCAGCGAAAGGATGGCCGTAATGGGGCTGATTTCTTTCACTTTGCCGGTGCACAGTTTGATGAGCGTGTAGGAGAGGAATCCTGCCGCGATACCATACGAGATGGAATAGGTGAAGGACATGACGGAGATCGTCAAGAATGCGGGAACTGCCGCAGCCGGATCTTTCCAATCGATGTCGGTCACGTTGCGCATCATCAATACGCCGACGTACATCAAGGCACCTGCCGTCGCGCAGCTCGGAACGAGCGATGCGATCGGGCTGAGGAACATTGCGATCGCGAACAGGATGGCAACCACGAGAGAGGTAAGGCCGGTCCGACCGCCTTCTGCAACGCCTGCGGAAGATTCTACGAAAGTTGTGACCGTGGAGGTGCCGAGGATGGCGCCCGTGCAGGTCGCGATGGAGTCGCACAAAAGCGCGCGCTGGATGTTTTTGACTTCGCCTTTTTCGTCAAGCAATCCGCTTTCTTTGCCCGCCGCTTGGCAGGTACCCATCAGGGTACCGATGGTGTCAAACATATCGACCATCGCAAAGGCGATCAAAGCCGCGATAAAGTCAAAGATCTTTGCGCTTTCGATCTCTTTGAATCCGTTGATGAACACCTGGGCAAATGCCTGGTTCCCAAAGTCAGCAAAGGCCTGGAAGGGGCTGAGATCTTCGAAGGAAATGGCGTCGAACACGGCTTTGCATGACGCGGAACCCGCCGCAAGACCGATGGCACAGAAGATATAATACAGGATCGCGCTGCCGATAATACCCAAAACCATGGCGGCTTTGATGCGCAGTTTTGAGAAAATAGCGATCATCAGCAGGGAAAGGATGGAGACGGCCGCCGCGATCATGGAAACGCCGTCGTTGCTAAATACACGCAGGTTGAAAGAAGCGAGCGTAACGCCCGTGCTTGCTTCGGGAACGACCAAACCCGCGTTCTGCATGCCGACGAAGGCGATGAACAGGCCGATGCCTGCGGGGATCGCAATGCGGATCGCCTGCGGAACCGAACGCACGATCGCCTTTCGCGCGCCGACGATCGTCAGCAGCAAGAACAAAAGGCCCGAGCAAAATACGATCAGCAATGCGTTTGCATACGAATAGCCCATCGTGAAACAGATCGTGTACACGAAGAAAGCATTTAAGCCCATGCCCGGCGCCTGTGCGAACGGGATCTTCGCGAGGAACGCCATGAGCAGCGTGCCGACGATCGCCGCAAGGGCGGTGACGATGAACATGGCACCGTACGAAACGACGCCCAATTCCGAGAACATGCCTGCGTTGACCATGAGGATGTAAACCATCGTCATGAAGGTGGTCAAGCCGGCGAGCATTTCGGTCTTGAAGTTCGACTTCATCTTCGTGATCCCGAAGAAGTTGTCCACCGCGCCCAGGAAGCCGCCGTATTGCGGCGTGGCTACCGCTTCACCCTCCGCAGCAACGACCGTTTCCGGCTGTTGCTCCTGTTTGGGTTCTTCGGTGTTCTGATTTTCAACCATCTGAAACCTCCAAAAAGTATAAGATTCTTTCTATTTTCGCGCCATAGGCGACAAATATAGCGAGGCTTTTGTAAAAGGCGGCGCCCGGTCTGATGCCGAAAAAGGAAAAAGGACAAGGCGCCTTGTCCCATCGAATTAACTTTATTTTATCACAAGTTTTTAACAAAGGCAATCAATCTGCGCGGCTTTTTGGTATTTCTTTGAATTTCAGCCGTTATTTTTCGGGAAGAGAGAAAAGCGGGGAGAGCGAAATTTTGTTTCGGTCTCCCCGCTTTTTCAAACGGCGGATCAATGCGTCAATTTTTCGATGTCTGATTTTCGGCACATTACGATGAGGCGTTCCGCCGCATTGAACACGTGATCGGCGGGGGGCAGCGGCGTCAGCGTGCCGCCCAGCTTGATGCCGAGGATGTTTAAATTGTATTTGGCGCGCACGCCCTTGTCGCGAATGGTTTTTCCCTCCCAACCGCACGGGGTCGGGATCTCGTAGATGGAATACTCGGGCGTGAGTTGGATATAGTCGAAAATATTGTCGGCGCTGTATTTGACGGCAAGGCGCTCGGCCATCTGTTTTTCGGCGAACACGACGTCGTCCGCTCCGTTGCGGAGCAAAAATTTCGCCTGGATCTCTGTGGATGCGCGCGAGAGTACGTAGCGTGCCCCGGCCTCCTTCAAAAGCGAAGTGGTTTCCAAAGACGATTGAAAATTTTCGCCTACGCAGACCACGCATAAGTCGAAATTGTCCACGCCGATGCCGTCCAAAACCGAAGTTTTGGTCGCGTCGCCGATCTGCGCGCTGGTCACGTACGGCAAAATTTCGTTGATCTTTTCTTCGTCGTTGTCCAGGACCATGACGTGGTTGCCAAGTTCGGTGAATTTTTTCGCCATATACGTCCCGAACCGTCCCAAACCAATAATCAAAATGGATTTCATATTCGTTTATTTTCTCCTAATAAGTCGCCAAAGCGTTGGATCTCAGCCGATGCGCACCTTTTCCATCGGCAGGGTAGCCGACGGTGCGGAAGGCGTGCGCAGCGAGAGCATGAAGGTCAGACAGCCGACACGTCCGATATACATGAGGACGGCCAGCACGATTTCGGAACCGATGCAAAGGTACGGGGTGATGCCGAGACTCAGCCCCACCGTTCCGATGGCAGAGATGACCTCGAACACGATGTCGGTTAGGTCGCCGACATTGGGATTGTTCTGCTCGAACAGGCAGACGAGGATGGTGCCGATCAGGGCAAACAGGAGATACAGAGCCACGAATTGCGAGGCGTTTTTGACGTTTTCTTCGTCCAGCCGCCGCCCAAAGCATTCCACCGCGTGCTTGCCGCGCAAGAGCGACAGAGTCGAAAGCAGCAGGACCGCAAAGGTGTTGGTCTTGATGCCGCCCGCCGTTGACCCGGAAGAGCCGCCTACGAACATGAGGACGATCGTTAAGAAGATCGTAACTTCCCGCACGCTCCCGACGCCGCTCAAGGGCAAAACGTTGAAACCGGCCGTGCGCGGGGATGTGGCCGTAAAAAAGGAGGAAAGGATGCGTTCACCCCAGGGCAAGTCGTTTTCAGCGATGGCGATGATCACGGTCGGGATCAGGATGAGGCAGGCCGTCGTCACCAAAACGAGTTTGGTGTGCAGGCTGTATTTGCGGAGATGGTGGCGGTTTTGCCGAATGTCTTGCCAAACAAAAAAACCGAGCCCGCCCACGATGATGAGAAGAGGGACGGTCAGGCAGATGATCGGATCGCCCGAATATGCCGTCAGCGAAGAAAACTCTGCTCTCTTTCCCATCAAATCGAAGCCGGCATTGCAAAAGGCCGAAACAGCTGTGAAAATCGCGAAGTAGATGCCTTCTCCCCAACCGAAATCGGGGATGAAGCGGAAACAGAGGATGATCGCTCCCACTGCTTCGAAACCCAGCGTTCCGATCAAAATAGTCGTGGTCAGTTTGACCATGCCTCCGAGTGAGGGCGCATTGACGGATTCTTGCATGAAGGTGCGCTCTTTGAGCCCGATCTTGCGCCCGCCGATGCGCCAAAGCGCGAAGGCGACGGTCATAAATCCGATCCCGCCCATTTGGATAAGCAATAAGATGACGAGTTGCCCGTAGACCGTCCAATAAGTATAGGTGTCGTGCAGGACCAATCCCGTCACGCAGGACGCGGAGACGGCGGTGAAGAGCGCGTCGATAAAGGGCGCTCCGCCATCCGCCTTGGACGAAAAGGGCAAAATCAGCAAGATTGTGCCGATCAGAATGATGGCAAGATACCCTAATACGAGCAATCGCACAGGGGTCAGCTGTATTTTGTGCATAATCTCTCCCGAAGGCTTTGCCGTTTTTTGCGGCAGATTACAGCAATTATACCATTATTGGCGCCGATTTGCAAATAAATTCTGCCCAAAAAGCAAAAATTGAATGTTTTTCTCCGGCAAAAAGCCGAAAAGGGCACAACTTTGCGCGCGAAGCCATACAATGAGTTAAGCGGAGGTGAAGATGAAAATTCATTTCGTAACGGAAGGCAGCCTGAACGAATATTGGGAACGCGGGCCGAAGGTCAACTGCGACGTGTTGGTGTTCGGCTTCAGCGGGTTGGGCGAAGTGGAATACGGCCGCGAGCTGGCGGGGGAAACTTCCAAGCTGGAGGACTTGGCGATCTTGAGCCGCGAAGCGGGGTGCGTCGTCCTGTCCGGATGCATGACCGCCTCGTACGGCATGCGGCGGCGCAGCGCGGCGATCGCCGAAGGCGGACGCATTTTGGGCGTGTCCGACATGCTGTACGTGTGCGCGGAGGAAGATCTCAAAGGGGGCGCGCACCTGAAGGTGTACCAAACCGCCGCGGGAAAACTGGGCGTCTGCGTGGGGGAGGACCTGTATTACCCTTCGGTGGCGGAAACCTTGTCGCTCTGTGACGCGGACGTCATTTTCAGCATCTTCGGCGAGGTGGAGGACAGTGTGCCCACGTTGATGCTCCGTGCATGCGCTTTTTACGCGGGGGTGGATCTATGCATGTGCGCATCGGGCATTGCGCAGATCGCCGCGCCGGACGGAGAGATCCGCCTGCGAGCGGCCAAACGCGAATGCGATTATGCGTGGGAGGTCACCCGCGAATACCGCCTGACGTCGGTGCGCTCGCGTGGCCTGTCTCGCCGCCGCCGCGCGGATTACTGAGATCGGGGCGCGGATTACTGAGATCGGGGCGCGGGAGAGTTTTTTGCGGGAAAATGGGCGGCGCGCTTTGCAAAAGCGGAAAAATATGTTATACTATCCCCAGGCGCAGGGCCGCCGCGCCGAAAGGGGGATCCCATGAATCTGGACAACGCCAAAACATTTCTCAATAGCTACAACAAGATCGATGCGCAACTGCGCGAACTGTACAACTTTAAGCCCGCGCAGTCGTTTACCGACGTGGTGCGCCGCAGCGCGGAAAAGAATACAGTCGTCCGCAAGTATGAAAACGATTTGGCCGACTATGCGCGCTTGCGCAACGCCATCGTCCATCAAAGTACGGACGGGAGGGTGATCGCCGTCCCCTGCGACGACGTGGTGGAAAACATTCTGCACATCGAAAAGTTGTTGTGTTCGCCGCCCACCATCGGGGAGACGCTGCCCGAAAAAAAGGTGGTCAGCATCGAAGCGGAGCTGAGCCTGCGCCAAGCCGTTCTGCTCATTGCGCGCACAGGGTATTCGAACTTGCCCGTCTATCGCGGCAAGCGGATGATCGGCATCGTCAACAATCGGCGGATTATCCAGGAGTTGGGCGGCGCGCTGCAGGCCGGGCGAGACATCGATGCTTTTTTGTCGGAGACGGCCGTCGGAGACGTCGTGACTGAAACGGATCTGTTTGTCTATTATAAATACTTGAGCCGCAACGACACCTTGCAAGACGTACTGGCGGCATTTGAAGAGAATAAAAAATTGCTCGCCGTCGCTGTCAGCGAAAACGGGCGAGCGGGCGAACGCATCTTGAATTTCATTACTTCTGCCGACCTCGTGCGCGTCAATAAGGTCATGGAAGATTATTCGTAGACGATTGCCGGGAAAATATCGCGTCGGGGCGATAAAATCGCTTTACAAACGGCGCGATCCTTGCTAAAATAATACCGATCTGAATCGGGCATTCAGGGAGGACAAGTCCTTTGCGAAGCCGTTCTGAAAGAGAGCCGCGGTAGGTGAAAGGCGGCGAACAGGGCGCAAACGGGTATCCCCTTCCGGCCCGCAGGGCGAGATCCGCCGCAAGGCGGAGCGTAGTCTTGCGCGCGGTTTTCCGTCCGCGTTGGCAAAACGGGCGTATGATTGTATGTTTTGGTGGTCTCTTTGTTTTGTCCGAAAACAAGGGGACTTTTTTTCAGCAAAAGGAGCAAACGTCATGTATAAGAAAGTAGACACATCCATGAATTTTGTGGAGCGCGAAAAGGAAGTCATCGAGTTTTGGAAGAAAAACGACGTCTTTGCGGACAGCGTGCAGCAAAACGAGGGGGGCGAGGAGTTTTCCTTCTATGACGGCCCGCCCACGGCGAACGGCAAGCCGCACATCGGGCATATTCTCACCCGCGTGATGAAGGACATCGTTCCGCGCTATCAGACCATGAAAGGGAAGCACGTCTTGCGCAAGGCGGGCTGGGATACGCACGGCCTGCCCGTCGAGCTGGAAGTGGAAAAGCTGCTCGGAATGGACGGCAAACAGGATATTGAAAAGTACGGCATCGAGCCGTTCATCCAACAGTGCAAACAGAGCGTATGGAAATATAAGGGCGAATGGGAGCGCATGTCCGAGCGGGTCGGGTATTGGGCCGACATGGACAATCCGTACGTTACCTACGACGATAAATATATCGAGTCTGTTTGGTGGGCGATCCGCGAGATCTGGAAAAAGGGTCTCCTGTATAAAGGTCACAAGATCGTGCCCTATTGCCCGCGCTGCGGCACGGCACTCTCTTCGCATGAAGTCGCGCAAGGCTATAAAGACGTAAAAGAGACTTCGGTATTTGTCCGCTTTCGGCGTCCGGGCATGCCCAACAGTTATTTCCTTGCCTGGACCACCACGCCGTGGACGCTTCCGTCCAACGTTGCGCTGTGTATGAATGCGGACGAGGATTATGCCGAGATCGAGGCGGAGGACGGCGCGCGGTATGTGTTGGCGCAGGCTCTCGTTCCCACCCTGTTCGAAAACTACCGTACGCTGTCCGTAAAAAAAGGGGCGGAGTACGAACACGCTGCTTATGAGCCGCTTTTTTCCTATGCGCAGGGGTCTTTCCGGGAGGAGGCGTATTATGTCGTGTGCGACGGGTATGTCACCCTCACCGACGGAACCGGCATTGTCCATATCGCGCCGGCATTTGGCGAAGACGACTATCGCGTCGGCAAAAAATACGGATTGCCTGTGGTCAATCTCGTGGATGAGCGCGGCTGTTTCAAACCCGCCGTCACCGATTTTGCCGGGCAGTTTGTCAAGAAGGCGGACAAAGGGATCATCGAAAAATTGCGTACGGACGGGCTGTTGCTGAAAGAACTCGTCTACGAGCACAGTTACCCGCATTGCTGGCGGTGTGACACGCCGCTGCTATATTATGCACGCGAAAGCTGGTTCGTGAAAGTCACCGCGGTCAAGGACGAACTGATCCGGGCAAACAACTCCGTGCACTGGATGCCCGAGACCATCAAGTCCGGGCGCATGGGCAACTTTTTGGAGAACGTCATCGACTGGGGGCTGTCGCGCGATCGTTACTGGGGAACGCCGTTGCCCGTATGGGTCTGCGAGAAATGCGGCAAAGTGCACGTGATCGGTTCCAAAGCAGAACTCAAAGAAAAATGCGGCATCGCGGGCAACATCGAGTTGCATCGCCCGTATATCGACGAATGTACTTTCGCCTGCGAGTGCGGCGGCACCATGCGGCGTACCCCGGAGGTCATCGACTGCTGGTTCGATTCGGGGTCCATGCCTTTTGCGCAGTATCACTATCCGTTTGAAAATAAAGATCTGTTCGAAGAAACATTTCCCGCCGATTTCATCTCGGAAGCGGTAGACCAAACGCGCGGCTGGTTTTATACGCTGCTCGTCATCTCGACCATTTTGTTCGGCAGATCGCCCTTTAAAAACTGCATCGTGCTGGGCCACGTCAACGACAAAAACGGGGTCAAGATGAGCAAACACAAGGGCAACGTGGTTGACCCTTGGAGCGTATTGGATAAGCAGGGCGCGGACGCGGTGCGCTGGTATTTCTATACGGCGAGCGCCCCGTGGATCCCTTCGCGGTTTTATCCGGAGGCGGTTTCCGAGGCTTTGCGCCGCTATATGGGGCCGCTTTGGAACTCGTACGCCTTTTTTGTGCTGTATGCCGACATCGACGGGTACGATCCGAGCCGATACGCCTTGCATACTTGCAAACTCTCTCTCATGGACAAATGGATCCTGTCCAAGCTCAACACGCTGATTCGCACGGTGGACGAGGGCTTGTGCGCATATGACATTACCGACAGCGCGCGTGCGTTGCAGGATTTCGTGGACGTGCTTTCCAACTGGTATGTACGTCGCGGCCGGGAGCGTTATTGGGGCAAGGAGATGACCGAGGACAAGGCGGCCGCCTATACGACGCTGTATCACGTATTGGTCACTTTGGCCAAACTCACGGCGCCGTTTACCCCGTTCCTTGCCGAGCAGATGTATCAAAATCTCGTGCCTGCCTTCGATTCGAGTGCGCCCAAATCGGTGCATATGTGCAAGTTCCCCGTCTATGACGAGAGCGCCGTCGATCCCGCATTGGAAAAGGGGATGGATTCGGTGTTGGACGTGGTGGTGCTCGGTCGGGCAGCGCGCAATGCGGGCGCGCTCAAAAATCGTCAGCCGCTCTCCGAGATGATCGTGGCGTGCGAGCGCGACCTCGATCTGAACGACGAGCTGTACGGCGTCATTTTGGATGAACTGAATATTAAAACGATGAAACTTTCGGCCGATGCATCCGCGCTCATTCGCTATAAGCTCAAGCCGCAGATGAAGACGTTAGGGCCGAAATATGGAAAGCTGTTGAACGGCATCCGCGCATTTTTGGAGACCTGTGACGGGGCGGCGGTGGTCGCCGCGGTCAAAGAGGGCGGCGTTTTCCGCACAGAGATCGCGGGCGTATCCGTCGAGCTGGCCGAAGAGGATCTGCTGATCGCCACCGAGAGTGCGGAGGGGTATGTTTCAGCAAGCGACAAGGGGATCACCGTCGCCCTGAATACGACCCTGACGCCCGAACTCATTGCGGAGGGAATCGAGCGCGAACTCATTTCCAAAATTCAAACCATGCGCAAGGAGGCCGGCTTTGAAGTGACGGATCGCATCCGCGTGTTCTATAAGGCGGGCGATGCAACGCAGCGCGTGTTGCTCGAGCGCGGGCAGAGTATTGCCGCAACGGTGCTCGCGGACAGCATCGAGAGCGGCGAGGCCGAAGGATATACCAAGTCGTGGGAGATCGGCGAGGAAACGGCGACGATCACCGTTGCGAAAGTCGGCTGAGGCGGCCGCGGCAGGAAGCGTATGAGGATCGCCGAAGATTGGAAAGATTATGCCGTGCTCGCTACGGGCGACGGCTACAAATTGGAACGCTGGAAAGACGTGGTGCTGCTGCGTCCGGACCCGCAAGTCATTTGGCCGGCTCGGACGGATCTGTTTTCTTATCCGGGATTGGCGGCCGTATATCGCCGCAGCGAACGGGGCGGCGGGGCCTGGGAGTATCGAAAGCCGGTGCCGGACGAATGGACGATCGGCTATAAGGATCTTTGCTTCAAAATCAAGCCCATGGGATTCAAGCATACGGGCTTGTTCCCCGAGCAGGCGGTCAATTGGGACTATACGGCGTCGCTGATCCGCAAAGCGGGGCGGCCGATCAAGGTGCTGAATTTGTTCGCCTATACGGGAGGGGCGACGGTCTCCTGCGCCAAAGCGGGTGCCGAAGTGGTACATGTGGATGCGGCAAAGGGCATGGTCGAGCGTGCAGGCGAAAACGCGCGGCTGTCCGGCATTTCCAGCGGGATCCGTTACATCGTGGACGACTGCAAAAAGTTTGTGCAGCGCGAGATCCGGCGGGGCAACCGTTACGATGCCGTAATCATGGATCCGCCCTCGTACGGCCGCGGGCCGGGCGGGGAAATGTGGAAGATCGAGGATAATCTATACTCGTTTGTGCAACTGTGTACGCAGGTTTTGACGGACGAGCCGCTCTTCTTTCTCATCAACAGTTATACCACGGGATTGCAGCCCATGGTGTTGCAGAATCTGCTCAAGCTGTGCCTGGCCGGGTACAAAGGGGAAATTGACGCATACGAAGTGGGGCTTGCCACCGAAGAGGGCATTCCGCTTCCGTGTGGCGCCGGAGGGATATTCGTACATGGATGAGTTGACCGTTTTGTATGAAGACAATCACATGATCGTCGTCATGAAGCCGCAGGGGATCGCCTCTTGCGGCGATGAAAGCGGCGACGACAACCTGCTGGAACAGGTGCGCCGCTATATTAAGGTAAAATATGAGAAACCCGGAAACGTATTCGTCGGGCTGGTGCATCGGTTGGACCGCCCGACGGGCGGCGTGATGGTGTATGCCAAGACAAGCAAGGCTGCCGGGCGTCTGTCGGAACAGATGCGCAGCGGGGATTTCGAAAAAAAATATCTCGCCGTTTTGGTGGGCGTGCCCAAGGAGCCGCGCGCCACGCTGGTCAATTACGTCAAAAAAAATCCCGTCAACAATATGGTCTACCTTTGCCCGCAGACGACAGACGGCGCCAAACTGGCTTCGCTGGAATACGAAACTTTGGAAGAAAAGGGCGGATGTGCGCTGGTGCGCGTCAAACTGCATACCGGCCGAACACACCAGATCCGCGTACAGATGGCGGGGGTGGGGCATCCCGTATACGGCGACATGCGCTACGGCGGGGAGTCTGCCAAAAAAGGCGGACTGGCGCTGTGGGCTTATTCGCTTGCATTCACACATCCCGTCACCAAAGAGCGGATGCGTTTTATGGTCGAACCGCCCGCCGATCTCTTGCCGTGGAAGCATTTTGACGTCCGTAAGGCCGTGGAATTGTGATTGAACGGTAAAAAAATAGGGCGCAAGCGGGGAAATCATCAAAAATTTGACAAAAACCAAACAATGCGTTTGACAAAAAAACGCCGATAAGGTAGAATAAATAGGTACAAGCGTTTTCGGGCGCGCCGGCGAAAATCGCCGCCGCGCGGAATTTTGCGTTTGGGAGTAAAGGAATGAGTAAACAAAAAATCAGCATAATCACATTATTCGTCGCATTTGTGTTTTGCATGGCGGCAATGTGCATATCCTTCGGCATCTCTTATGCCGAAGGTTCCGTCGATTCGAACAGCGTGTTCACTACGCTGGGCGGCGCGTCGAAAAACAGCGAAAACGAGGAATATCTCGCGTATAAGGTCGGAGACGAGGACAATGGCGACGCCGTCGTTTTGCGGCGCAACCTCGCGCTCAAATGGTATTCGTTCGACGGCGAGGCGGCGGTCGGCGGCGCGCACGGCGCCCGCTATTTCTCGCTGGCGTTCGCCTTCGAGTCAACCGATTTTGACAGCTTTACGGTGGCGCTGGAAAGCACGCAGATGAGCATGAGCAAAGAAGGCAAGACCACGAACGAGATCGTCTTTACTCCGGCCGGTGACGGAAATTTGTCCGTCGCCGTCAACGGAGAGAATGCGAACGTTACCGTTTCTGCGGCGGAAGAGATCCGCATTGCACTCTCGGAAGCGGCAGACGAGATCGGATACGGCAATTTCATCGTCTCGGTCAACGAAAGCGAGGCGGGGGAATTTACCAATATCGGCAAGTACTATGCGCAATACGCGTCTTCCAGTGCAGATACGCCGATCACACCGCTGACCTTCCGTGCCGCGACCGACAGCGATGTCGCGTTCGAACTGCATGAACTCAACGGGCAGGGATTTGCGTTGAACGAAGACGGGAAAATCACCGACGATCAGGCCCCGGCGCTCGTCATCAACAGCGAGATCAAACAGCTGTTGCTCGGCACCGAACTGAGTTTTGATACGGTAACGATCGATGTGTGTTCTTCTTCGGTCAGCACCAGCCGCTACTATTTGGCGGACGGCGTTCCGGTCACATCCGACGACGAGACCGTCGATCCTTCGTTCGACGAGGACGGAGAGTTGGTCGGTTACAATACCTATTCCACCAGCAAGCGCTTCTTTGAAAGCGATTTTAACGGCAACCCGGGCGGAACGATCAGTTTTGCTTATAAATTGACGGACGGAAACGACAACTCGGCGTACTATTTTATCGAATGGTATGCGGACGAGACGGCGCTGGATGAAAACGGCCATCTGCGGATGGTTTTGCCCGGCGACGTGAACAGCTATCCCGTTTTGGAATTTCCCGATCCGAGCGTATACCAGGAAGCCGTGACGGCGGCGGCGTTGCAGGACGGAAAGAGCATCCAGGTCGGCGGTGGGGCGTATTATTACATTCCTTCGCTTCGCCCGTATGTGCAGGACGAGACCTGCGGTTATACGAGCATGCGTTTTACGGTCTATTATCGCACAGCGAGCAGCGACACCAAGACGGTCAGCGGCGACTATGACGAATTGCGCATCGAATTGACGGCGCAGGGAACGTATGAGTTCCGCGTCGTACCCATCAACAGCGCCGGTAATGCGATGGTGGGGGAATTTGAAAATTCCAAGACGGCCGATATTACCACCTCCAACGTTTGGGATGCGCAGAATTTGACGACCTTCCGTTTCAGCGTGCAGTACAACGGCCCGTCCATTGAAGAGCCGGAAGACGGAGAAGTCGGTTATGTCGATGTTTCTTATTCCATCGACTCGTTTGAGATCATCGCGCTGAGCGGGTTCCAAACTCGGTACAAGCTCTATTATTTGGAAGTCACTGCTGCCGATCGGCCGGTTTCGGTCAGCGACGTGCGCGCGGCCGAGCAGGCGGACGGCACCAATACCTACGGTGTCTGGAAGGAGATCAACGTATACGACTCCGCGCTCGACGACGGCGATGCGAATAATGACAATGATTACAGCTGGAATCCGGATACTTCGCTGAGCTTCGTACCGCAGGAGATCGGGTTCTATAAAGTTGTCGTGGAAGTCGCTTCCGAAAATCTGCCCGTCGTTTCGGCGATGCAGGTGATCAACATTACCTCCGACGCGGACGTTGTGCCGGGCGAGTCGTATTGGTTGCAGGACAACATTTTGTCCGTCGTTTTCTTGGGCATCGGAGTTCTGTGCTTGATCGGCATTGTGATCGTTGCATTGATCAAGCCGAAGGACAAGGCGGCGATCGAAGAGGAAAAGGCGCGCAAACAAGCGCTTTCGGACAAGCGAGAAAGTCGCAAATAACAAGAACGGAAAAAAGCGCCCGCGATGCGGGCGCTTTTCGATTGCAGACAAAGCGGCGGCGGTTCCGGGAAACCGTTGCCGGAAGACCGTTGCAAGGCGCGGGGCGCACGGCATGAGCCGTGCGCCCCGCGCTGCGTTTGTACCGCAGACGATCGCTCTGAAAAAAGAGCCGAGGTGCTAATTTTTTTCAAACGGACATCCGGCCCGGCGACGCGCAGCGTGCGCGAGCAGGATGCTTTGGAAGAGTTCGGGGCGATCGTTAACCACCAATTCGGCGGGAAAGCCGGTCTCTCGCAGCAACGCCGTTCCGAAGGTAAATTCGCCGACATGCGCGGCCCCGTGGCTGTCCGAACCCAAAGCGACATACACGTCGTGCCGGCGGCAAAGGGCAAGCAGCTCCGCGTCGCGCGCCTTCGCGTTGCCGCGGTATCCGCCGGGCCGCAGGGAGGCTTCGTTCATTTCGATCATCGTACCGTGCTCGGCACAAGCGCGCACCAATTCTTCGGCATGCAGGGGGTATTTTTCGTCGTCGGGATGGCCGACAATGTCGACCCGACCGCTTCGCACGGCGGCCAAGAGCGCGGCGGTATTTTCTTCGGCCGAAGCGGGAGGAAAGCAGGGCGGATGTTGGCTGACAATGACGATTTCCATTTCGGCCAGCAGCGCGTCGGAGAGTCCGAGTTTTCCGTGTGCGTTGACGACGTCCGCCTCGACGCCGAACAGCAGTTGTACGCCGCAGCGATTTCGCGGGGTATGCCGCAAAGCACGAAAATAATTTTCCGTCGCCGCGCCGGGGACGGACGGGGAGTGATCGGTCACGGCCAACAGTTCCAAACCGCGGCGTGCGGCGGCCTTGGCAAGATCGGTCACGGTATCTTTGGTCCAATGCCCGCTCGCAATGGTATGCGTATGTGTGTCAAGTAAGATCTTCATGCTTCGATTATATACCCCTTTTCTCAAAAAAACAACAATTTTTAATCATCTTTTCGAAAAAATAATTTTATAAACCACACAATTCAACAGAAAATAAACAAAAAACCACAAAAAATCGGTCGAGATCATTGACAATTCTGAAAATGTCGGTTATAATAAAAGCGAACAAAACAAACGAGGTGAAAAGGCCTATGGCGAAGTATTATTCGGAAACGATTGCGATGAAAGACCGGATCGGGCGATTAAAGGAAAATTTGTTTAAAAACATGCCGGAGATCGAATCGGCGCGCGCAAAGTTGCTCACGGAGTCGTATCGGCAGACGGAGGGGGAGCCCATCATTACCCGTCGCGCCAAGGCGTTTTTACATATTTTGCAGAATATTCCGATCACGATCCGTGCGGAAGAGTTGGTCGTGGGCAGTACGACGTTGGCTCCGCGCGGATGCCAGACTTATCCGGAATTTTCCTATGCCTGGCTGGAGGCGGAATTCGACACCGTCGCCACGCGCACCTGCGATCCCTTTTTCATCTCGGAGCAGGCCAAGCGCGAGATCGCGGAAGCGGACACATATTGGAAGGGAAAAACGACCAGCGAGTTGGCCCATGCGTATATGGCGCCTGAGGCGATCCGCGCCATTGAACACAATATTTTTACGCCCGGCAACTATTTTTATAACGGTGTCGGGCATGTGACCGTGCATTACGACTGGGTTTTGGCGGTCGGATTTCGCGGCATTGCGGAAAAGGCGCGCAAGGCGTTGGAGTCGCTCAACTTTGGCGACGAAGACTATGCCAGCCGTTCGCATTTTTTGAATGCAGTCATCCTCAGCTGCGAAGCGGCGATCGTGTACGCGAAGCGATACGCGGCATTGGCGCGCGAAATGGCCGAGCGCGAAACGGACGCAACACGCCGCGGCGAACTGCAGCAGATCGCGGAAAATTGCGAAAACGTTCCCTGCAACGGCGCGCGCTCTTTCTGGGAAGCCTGCCAGTCTTTCTGGTTTGTCCAGCAGCTTTTGCAGATCGAGTCGAGCGGGCACTCCATCTCGCCCGGCCGTTTCGACCAGTACATGTATCCATATTATGCGCGCGATTTAGAAAACGGAAAGATCACGCGCGAATTTGCGCAGGAATTGATCGATTGTATTTGGATCAAGCTCAACGACCTCAATAAATGCCGCGACGCGGCGAGCGCAGAGGGCTTTGCCGGATACAGTTTGTTCCAAAATCTGATCGTCGGCGGTCAGAATGCGGAAGGGCAGGACGTGACCAACGACCTCTCGTTTATGTGCATCACCGCATCCTTGCACGTGCAGCTCCCGCAGCCTTCGCTGTCCATCCGCGTTTGGAACAACAGTCCGCACGATTTGCTCATCCATGCCGCTACGTTGACGCGGACGGGCGTGGGGTTGCCCGCTTATTATAACGACGAGGTGATCATTCCGTCGCTGATGAGCCGCGGGCTGACCTTGCAGGACGCGCGCGACTATAATATTATCGGATGCGTCGAGCCGCAGAAGGCCGGGAAGACCGAGGGCTGGCACGATGCCGCGTTCTTCAATATGTGCCGCCCGCTGGAACTGGTTTTTTCGGATGGCATGGACAAAGGAGCGCTGATCGGCATTCGAACGGGCGACGTCGCGCAAATGCAGACTTTCGATGAATTTTATGACGCATATAAAAAGCAGATGGAATACGCCATCTCCCTGCTGGTCAATGCGGATAATGCGATCGATATGGCACACAAGACGCTGTGTCCGCTTCCCTTCCTTTCGGGAATGATCGAGGATTGCATCGGCCGGGGCAAATCGGTACAGGAGGGCGGTGCGATCTACAACTTTACCGGGCCGCAGGGCTTCGGCATCGCCAATATGGCTGATTCGCTGTACGCGATCAAGACTCTCGTATTCGACGAAAAGAAAGTGACCTTGGCCGAATATCGGCAAGCATTGGCCGACAACTACGGCAAAGGGGTGGACGCATCCAAGCTGGAAGCTGCCGTCGCGGAAGTTGTGCGTGCGCTGAAGGCGGCGGGAAAAACCGTTTCTGAATCGGAGATCGCTGCGGCCGTCCGTTCGCTCGTGCAAGGGTCAGACAAGTACGCAAAACTGCTGGAGATGATCGACGCGGTCCCCAAATACGGCAACGACGACGCAAAGGTGGACTTCTTTGCGCGGGATGTGGAATATACGTACGCACGCCCGCTGGAAAAATACAAGAATCCGCGCGGCGGCATGTTCCAGGCCGGCATGTATCCGGTTTCCGCCAATGTTCCGTTGGGCGCGCAGACGGGCGCAACCCCCGACGGGCGGCTGGCCGGGCGTCCGGTCGCAGACGGCGTATCGCCCTCTGCCGGAAAAGATGTGCACGGGCCGACGGCCGCGGCCAATTCGGTGGCACGCTTAGACCACTATATTGCCTCCAACGGGACGCTTTTCAACCAAAAATTCCATCCGTCCGCGCTGAGCGGGCGGCAGGGCCTGGAAAATTTTGTGGCGCTCATCCGCTCGTATTTTGACCAAAAGGGCAGCCACATGCAGTTCAACGTCGTCTCGCGCGAGACGCTGTTGGACGCGCAAAAATATCCCGAAAAATACAAACACCTCGTCGTGCGCGTCGCCGGTTACAGCGCATTCTTTACGACGCTTTCCCGCAGTTTGCAGGATGACATCATCAATCGTACCGAACAGGGGATCTGAGCATGGCTGAAGCATATCTCGATACAAAGGGCCGGATCTTTGACATTCAGCGCTATTCCATCCACGACGGAAAAGGGATCCGCACCATCGTCTTTCTGAAAGGCTGCGTTCTCCGCTGCAAATGGTGCTGCAACCCCGAATCGCAGGAATACAAGATCCAAACGATGACCGTGCAGGGCAAACCCAAGATCGTCGGACAGGATGTGACCGTGCGTGAAGTGCTGGAAACGGTGGAGAAAGACCGGCCGTATTATCGCCGCAGCGGCGGCGGGCTGACCCTTTCGGGCGGGGAAAGTTTGTGTCAGCCGGATTTTTGCACGGCTTTGCTGCGCGGGGCGAAGGAACGGGGACTGACGACGGCACTGGAAAGTATGGCGTGCGCCGACTATGCGATCATCGAGCGGATTTTGCCTTATTTGGATGAGTATTTGATGGACATCAAACATACGGACTCGCAAAAACATAAAGAATTTACCGGCCGCGGCAACGAACGGATGCTGGAAAATGCGCGCAAGGTCGCGGCGAGCGGACAAACCGAGCTCATCATTCGCGTCCCGGTGATCCCGACATTCAACGCGACGGAACCCGAGATCGAAGGGATCGCGGCGTTTGCCGCCTCGCTGCCCGGCGTGCGGAAACTGCATTTGCTTCCGTATCATCGTCTGGGGCAGGATAAATATGAAGGGCTGGGCCGCACTTATGAGATGAAACACATTTTGCCGCCGACCGCCGAGCATATGAACGCATTGCTCGCGGCGGCGAAGAGGGCTTCCGGATTGGAATGCCAGATCGGAGGTTGAGCATGGAATTGCAGGATTTGATCAACGATAAAAGCGGGAAACTCCGCATCGTGCAGGAACTGGTCCCCGGCAAACAAATTACGCTGGCACACATCATTGCCAATCCGGATCCGGTCCTGTATCAGAAGCTGGGGCTGAACCCCTCCGTGGATTACGCCCATTCGGCGATCGGCATCGTGACGGTCAGCCCGGCGGAAACGGCAATCATCCTCGGCGACATCGCCATCAAATCTTCGGGAGTGGAGTTGGGGTTTGTCGATCGATTCAGCGGTACGCTGATCGTGACGGGCACTGTATCGCAGGTAGATGCGTCGTTGCGCGCTTTGACGGAATATTCCGTGCAGACGCTGGGATTTAGTTGCTGTTCCGTCACCAAAACCTAAGATGCGCAAGATTTTGCTGGTCGGGCGCAGCGGGGCGGGGAAAACGACGCTGACGCAGGCCTTAAAAGGGGAAAAGCTGTGCTACCATAAGACGCAGTACGTACATTTTCGCGGCGCTTTGATCGATACGCCGGGCGAATATGTGGAGACCAAGCGCTTGGGGTATGCGTTGGCGCTGTATGCGTACGAAGCGGACGTGGTCGGGCTGTTGCTCGCTTCGACCGAGCCGTTTTCGCTGTATCCGCCCAACATCACCTGCATGGTCAACCGCGAGATCGTCGGCATCGTTACGAAAACGGACGATCCTTCCGGCGACGCACAGCGGGCGGCGCAGTGGCTTCGCCTTTCCGGTTGCGGAAAGATCTTTTTCGTTTCTTCCGTAACGGGCGAGGGGATTCCCGAAATTTTTGAATATCTGCGCGAGCCGGGAGACCGCCTCCCGTGGGATTCGCGCACCAAACGGACTAAATCAACAAAAAACAACGAAAAAAAACAGAAATAAATTCATTTTTTTGTGTTTAAGTGTTGACTTTTGTGGTTTCTTGTTGTATAATGGTATCGAAATCAAAATTAAGATAGGAGAATCAAAATGGTTAACGAGTACGAAATCAAAAAAGAGATTTGCGACATCGGCAAACGCATTTACAACCGCGGGATGGTTGCGGCGAACGACGGGAATATTTCCGTCAAGCTCAACGCGCATGAATTTCTCTGCACCCCGACGGGTGTGAGCAAGGGATTCATGACCCCCGAGTTCATCTGCAAAGTAGACGAAAACGGCAACGTGTTGCAGGCGAACAAAGGGTTCAAACCGTCTTCGGAGATCAAGATGCATATGCGCGTCTATAAAGAGCGCCCGGATGTCGGTTCCGTCGTACACGCACACCCCATGTATGCGACCTCGTTCGCGATTGCGGGGATCCCGCTGACGCAGCCCATCATGCCCGAAGCGGTTATCGCGCTCGGTTGCGTTCCCATTGCGGAGTATGGTACGCCGTCGACCGAAGAGATCCCGGACGCCGTTTCCAAATATCTGCAATATTTTGACGCCGTTTTGTTGGCCAACCACGGCGCCTTGGCATATTCCGACACGCTTTTGAACGCATATCACAAGATGGAGTCGGTGGAATTCTATGCGCAACTCCTGTTCTTGTCCAAGCAACTCGGCGGGCCGAAGGAACTGTCCAAAGCCCAGGTGGAGCGTCTGTATGAGATCCGCCGTCAGTTCGGCTTGAAGGGCAAGCACCCTGCAAACGTTTGCCTCAATGCCAAGGACGGAAAGCCCAACTGTCATTCTTGCGGTGCCTGCGCTTCTTCCGGAAAGTCCGAATCGGATGCGGACATTGTCGCCGCGATCACCAAAAAAGTGATGCAGGAGCTTGGTCTGTAATCGCATGAACGAGCAAGACATTGCCGCTGCGGTCGAGCGGATCGTGCGCGGCATGCGCTCCCCGGGGGAGCACACCTGCCGTTGCGGCAAGCATGCATTGACGCTGGACAAAGCGCGCGCACTGGCCGAGCGCGTCTTGCGCCGCGCGCAGGAGATGGGAGTACGAGCGGTCGTCGCCGTGGCGGATCGGGGCGGAAACCCCATCTGCGTTCTATCGATGGATGGCGCATATCTTGCCAGCTGGGATATTGCCGTAAATAAGTCGTATACCTCCGTCGCGTTGCAGATGGCGACGCGCGAGTTGGCGACTCTCGCCGCGCCGGGCGGCTCGCTGTATGGCATTCAATTTACGAACGGCGGGAAGATCGTCATTTTTGGCGGCGGCGAGCCGTTGAAAGCAGACGATAAAATCGTCGGCGGACTGGGCGTCAGCGGCGGTACGGCCGAGCAGGATACGGCGTTGGCGGCATACGGCCGGGAACAATTTGAGGAGATGACGCAATGTTGAACGAAGAGGCGGTTCAAAGCATTGTCCGCGAAGTCGTCGCCAAATTGCAATTGAGCGACGAGACGGAAACGGGCAAAGGCATTTTTACAGACATGAACGAGGCGATCGCCGCAGCCAAAAAAGCGCAGGCGGTGTTGCGTCGGATGTCGATGGATCAGCGGGAAAAGATCATTTCCGCGATCCGCCAAAAGACGTTGGCGAATGCGGAAACACTCGCGCGCATGGGCGTAGACGAGACGGGCATGGGCAACGTCGGACATAAAATATTAAAACACCGGCTGGTGGCGGAAAAGACGCCCGGCACGGAGGATATCCAGACGGTTGCCTGGTCGGGCGACCGGGGGTTGACGCTGGTGGAAATGGGACCGTTCGGGGTGATCGGCGCGATCACGCCCTGCACCAACCCCAGCGAGACCATCCTGTGCAACAGTATCGGGATGATCGCCGGCGGAAATACGGTCGTATTCAACCCGCATCCCGCCGCGATCCGAACTTCGAATTTCGCCGTTCGCCTGATCAACGAGGCTTCAATCGAAGCGGGCGGGCCGGAAAATGTGGCGTGTTCGTTGGTGAAGCCGACGCTGCAATCCAGCGAAGTCATGATGAAGCATAAAGACATACCGCTCATCGTCGCCACGGGCGGCCCGGGCGTGGTCACGGCGGTACTCTCTTCCGGTCGGCGCGGCATCGGGGCCGGGGCCGGCAATCCGCCCGCATTGGTAGACGAGACGGCCGACATCCGCAAGGCAGCCGAGGATATCGTAAACGGATGCACCTTTGACAACAATCTGCCCTGCATTGCAGAAAAGGAAGTTGTTGCGGTGGACAGCATTGCCGACGAGCTGATGCATTACATGTTGACCGAACAGGGATGCTACTTGGCGAGCAAGGAAGAGCAGGAACGCTTGATCCAAACGGTCCTTACGCCGAAGGGGCTCAACCGAAAATGCGTGGGACGCAGCGCCAAAGTACTGCTCGGCATGATCGGAGTTGACGTTCCGGACAGCATCCGCTGCATTATATTTGAAGGCGAAAAGGAACATCCGCTGATTGCGACCGAACTGATGATGCCGATTCTCGGCATCGTACGGGCCAAGGATTTCGACGATGCGGTCGAAAAAGCGGTTTGGCTGGAACACGGCAATCGCCATTCGGCGCACATACATTCCAAAAATGTCGACAACATTACCAAGTATGCGAAGGCGATCGATACGGCGATCTTGGTCAAAAACGGCCCGTCGTACGCTGCGATCGGCTTTGGAGGGGAGGGGTTCTGTACCTTTACCATTGCCAGCCGCACGGGCGAGGGGCTGACTTCGGCAGCAACGTTTACGAAACGGCGCCGCTGCGTCATGAGCGACAGCTTGTGCATTCGATAAAAGGAGACGGTTATGGATATCAACAGTAAAAATATTGAAGACATCGTCCGCAAAGTGTTGGAAGGAATGACGGGCGGATCTGCCGCCGGCGCCGCAAGTGCTCCGAGCACAGCCGCAGCGCCCATCCCGAAGACGGCGCGGGTGGCGATGCTGGTCGAAAAAGAAAAGTATGAGATCAAAGAGTTTCCGCTTCCTCCGGTCGGCGATGACGACATTCTCGTCAAAGTCGAGGGGTGCGGCATCTGCGGCACGGACGCGCATGAATTTAAGCGCGACCCGTTCAACCTGATCCCCGTCGTGCTCGGCCACGAAGGGACGGGCGAGATCGTCAAGATGGGAAAAAATGTGAAAAAAGACAGTGCCGGCAAAGATCTGCATTTGGGCGACAAGGTCGTGACCTGTATGATCTTTAAGGACAATCCCGATATTACGATGTTTGATCTGAACAAACAGAACGTGGGCGGGGCGGACGTATACGGGCTTCTCCCCGACGACGACATTCATTTCAACGGTTGGTTTTCGGATTATCTGTTGATCCGCAAGGGCAGCACCGTGTTCAACGTGTCGGATTTAGACCTGTATTCGCGTGTTTTGATCGAACCGTGCGCGGTTTTGGTGCATGCGGTCGAACGTGCCAAGACGACGGGGATCCTGCGCTTTAACAGCCGCGTGGTCGTCCAGGGATGCGGGCCGATCGGCCTGATCTGCATTGCGGTCCTGCGTACGATGGGGATTCAAAATATTACGGCCGTTGACGGTGAAGAAAAGCGTTTGGAATTTGCCAAGCAGATGGGCGCCGATCGCTCGGTCAACTTTAAACAGTACCAGGGCATCGAGAATTTGGCCAAGGCAGTCGAAGAAAGTTTTGGCGGACATTTGGCAGATTTTGCCTTCCAATGCACCGGATCTCCGATCGCGCATTCGAATATTTATAAATTTATCCGCAATGGCGGCGGGCTGTGCGAACTCGGGTTCTTCATCAACGGCGGAGACGCTACCATCAACCCGCACTTTGACATCTGCGCCAAGGAGATCACCACGGTCGGATCCTGGGTGTATACCCTGCGCGATTATGCGACGACGTTTGATTTCCTCAAGCGCGCCAAGGGCATCGGCCTGCCGATGGATAAGCTGATCACGCATACCTTCCCGTTGGAAGAGATCAATGAAGCGCACCGTACGAATTTGCGTATGGAAGGCTTGAAGATCGCTATTATCAACCGCTGACGGCAGGTGACGTATGGCAAAGGCTGTCGGGATTCTCGAAGTGTTCGGATTGGCGTGCGCTTTCGTTGCGGCCGACGCCGGCTGCAAGGCGGCGGACGTCGTGGTGGAAAATTTCGATAAAAACAAACCGGGAAACGCCGACGCTCTGCCCGTGCCGCTGATCGTCTGCATTAAGTTCCGCGGAGAAGTTGCCGCCGTTCGTGCGGCGATGGAAGCGGCGGCGGCCGCAGCGGAGGGCATTTCGGGCGTCGTAAGCCGCCACGTGATCGCCAACCCGGAGGAAGGCACGGATAAAATGTTAAAGCTGAACGCTTTTGACAAAAATTAAATTCAGGAAAATATTCAGGAGGATACAGAATTATGGCTAAGGAAGCATTGGGGATGATCGAAACCAGAGGTTTGGTCGCGGCGATCGAAGCGGCGGATGCGATGGTGAAGGCAGCGGAAGTGACCCTGATCGGCACCGAAAAGATCGGAAGCGGATTGGTGAGCGTCATGGTTCGCGGCGACGTCGGCGCGGTGAACGCGGCGGTCGATGCGGGTGCGGCGAATGCGTCCAAGTTGGGCGAATTGGTTGCCAAACACGTCATTCCTCGCCCGCATTCGGACGTTGAAAAGATCCTTCCCAAACTTTAAGCGTCGAGAAGGCCGGAGGAAACAATGGAAAAATCACTGGGATTTATTGAAATATCCGGCGTGACGGCGGCGATGGACGCGCTCGACATTCTGTGTAAGACCGCAGACGTCGAACTGGTAACATGGGAGAGAAAGCTCGGCGGCAGGCTGGTAACGCTGATCGTGCGCGGTTCGGTTTCTGCCGTTACGCAGGCGGTGGAAACGGCGGCGGCCAAAGCGATCAAACGTCCCGTCGCAAAGGCGGTGATCGCGAACCCGCATCCGGAAACGGAAAGGCTGGTCGCGCTGTCCGCTTCGCGATTGACCAAAAAGAACGGTACGGCGCCCATGGTGCACGATACCTGATGGAATTATTTTTCGGCAGTTCGGGCTTAAAGCCCGTACGATAAAAATCAAAAAAACTCTTTGGAGGATAAAAAAATGGCAATGGAAGCATTGGGAATGATCGAAACCAGAGGCTTGGTCGCGGCGATCGAAGCGGCCGATTCGATGCTCAAAGCAGCGAACGTCGTCCTCATCGGCACCGAGAAGATCGGCAGCGGATTGGTGAGCGTCATGGTCCGCGGCGACGTCGGCGCGGTGAACGCGGCGGTCGATGCGGGTGCGGCGAATGCGTCCAAATTGGGCGAATTGGTTGCCAAACACGTCATCCCTCGTCCGCATTCGGATGTGGAAAAGATTCTTCCGCAGTTGACGAAGTAATCGCTTCGCGGCGGAAAAAGGGCGGGATGACCGTCCGGGCAAGGTGTTGTGCCCGCCGCCATGGCGGCGGGCAGAGCGCGGTTTTTTGACAATTCCCGCACGATTTGTGCCGGGAATGGTTCGTATACTCTTTTTTCGGTGCGGTTTTGCCGCCTCGGGAAGGATGGTTTGGAATGGATGAGAAAACGATCGAACGGATAACAAAGCTCGCCTTGCAGGCGCTGGAAGAACAGCAAAACTCTTCGAACGGGTTTTTGGTCCCCGTGGGCGTTTCGGCAAGACACGTGCATTTGACGCAAGCCGATGTCGAAACACTTTTCGGCGCGGGACATACGTTACATAAAAAGAAGGATCTGATGGGCGGGCAGTTCGCCGCGGAAGAGTGCGTGACCATCGTCGGCCTGAAACTGCGCGCCATCGAAAACGTGCGCGTGTTGGGTCCTTGCCGCAAGCAGTCGCAGGTCGAGATTTCGGCGACCGATGCGCTGAAGTTGGGCGTAAAAGCGCCCATTCGCGAATCGGGCAAATTGGCCGGCAGCGCGCCTATCGCGCTGGTGGGGCCGAAGGGCGCGATTTATTTGCAGGAGGGGTGCATCATTGCCCAGCGGCATATCCACATGTCGCCCAAAGACGCACAAGAGGCCAAAGTCAAGGACGGCGACGTCGTATCCGTGCGTGCGGATAACGAGCGCGGCACGATCTTTAACCACGTGCTGATCCGCGTGAACGACAGTTTCACGTTGGAAATGCATCTGGATACGGATGAAGCGAACGCCGCAAAAATTTCGACGGGCACGACCGTCCGGATCCTGTGAGCGAGGTAGAAACGAAATGATTATCGGAAAAGTGATCGGCAGCGTGGTTTCGACGAGAAAATGTGAAAGTTTGGTAGGAAATAAATTCATGATCGTAGAGCCGATTCCGAGCATGCGGGTCGCCAACCGGATTGTCGCGATCGACCAAATCGGAGCCGGGATCGGCGAATATGTGTTGGTCGCGCGAGGAAGTGCGGCGCGCGTCGGGATCGAAGCGACGCCCGTCGATGCGGCGATCGTCGGAATTATCGACGAAGGACAAAATTTGGAGTGAGCGGCTTATGGACATGCAGGCGCTGGCTGCCGTTTTAAAAGACGGCGGCGTTGTCGGTGCGGGCGGTGCGGGCTTTCCCACCTATGCGAAACTGGATCGCCGTGCCGAAACGATCATCATGAACTGTGCGGAATGCGAGCCTTTGCTCAAACTGCACCGTCAGCTTTTGGAAAGGTATGCGCGCGAGATCGTATCCGCCTTTCACTTGGTCATGGAAACGGTGGGCGCGAAAGAGGCGATCATCGGCATTAAAAAGGCATATAAAAAGACCGTGGACGCGCTCCGCGGAGTCATTTCGGATTTTCCGGGCGTGCGGCTCGGCCTTTTGGACGAAGTGTATCCCGCAGGCGACGAGGTCGTTTTGATATATGAAGTGACGGGCAAAGTTGTCCGTCCCGGCGGGTTGCCCATTGAGAGCGGGGTGATCGTATTCAACGTTGAAACGCTCTACAATCTGTATCGTGCGCTGAACAAGCAGGAGCCGGTCGTGGACAAAGTGGTGAGCATCGTGGCGGAGGTCAACCGTCCGGTCACGCTGCGCATGCCGCTGGGCGCGACGGTGGAAGATGCCGTGCGGCTCGCGGGCGGATCGAAGATCCCCGATCCCGTATACTTTGTCGGCGGCCCGATGATGGGTAACATTCTGCCCGGCACGGCGCCGATCACAAAAACGACGAACGCCGTGTTGGTTTTGCCGGAAAATCATTATTTGGTCAAGCGCAAGCGGGCCAACAGCGAGATCATGCTCAAACGCGCGGCGGCAAGCTGCTGCCAATGCACCATGTGCACCGATCTTTGCCCGCGGTACTTGTTGGGGCATCCCATCCAGCCGCATCTGTTCATGCGCGCTGCGACCTGCAAGGATGTGCAGGATCCGAATATTTTTATTGATACTTTCTTTTGCTGTTCGTGCGGGCTTTGCGAGTTGTACTCTTGTTTCCAGGGTCTCTCGCCGCGATCGCTGATGGCCGAGTACAAAAACGGTCTGCGTGCCGCGGGCGTGAAACCGCCCGTCGTGCAGGCAGCTCCGGTCGCAAAGGAACGGGAACTGCGCAAGGCGCCCATGAAACGGCTGATGGCACGGCTGGATTTGACAAAATACGACGTTGCGGCGCCGCTGGAGGATGAATGCGTGCGCGTAGCGACCGTAAAGATTCCGCTGCGCCAGCACATCGGCGCGCCGGCGGTTCCGGTCGTTGCGCCGGGGGACGTTGTGGAGCGCGGGCAAGTCATCGCCAAACCTGCCAACGGGCTGAGCGTGGCGATTCACGCTTCGATTACCGGGCGGGTCCGTTCGGCGGATGCCAACAATATCGTGATTGACAGTACGGAGAAAACAGTATGAGCAGAGCAATCGGAATGGCGGAATTCAAAACAGTGTCTGCGGGCATTACCGCCGCGGATGCGATGGTTAAAACTTCGGATGTAGACATCATCGAAGCGGAAACGGTCTGCCCCGGCAAATACATTGTGATCATCACCGGCGAACTTTCCGCAGTCAACGCTTCGGTGGAAACGGCCAAGACCAAGCACGGCCTGCACTTGATCGATAGTTTCGTGCTGGGCAATCCTGCGGATGAGATCTTCCCCGCGATATATGGCGCGTCAAAGGTAGAGATCGTCCAATCCTTAGGGATTTTGGAGACGTACGATGCGGCTGCGATCATCGTGGCGGCCGATCAGGCGGCCAAAACAGCGGAGGTTTCTTTGGTGGAGATCCGGTTGGCGCGCGGCATGTGCGGCAAAAGTTATCTGTTGCTGACGGGTGAAGTTGCCGCTGTGGAAGCGGCGATCGAGCGCGCGCAAAAGGCGGTGGAGCCGCGCGGCATGTTCTTAGACAGCTCCGTGATCGCCCGCCCCGATCGCAAACTGATCGATCAGATCTTATAAACGAAAATAATTCGGGTTCGGCGCGCAGGCTCCGAACCTTTGCCGCATTCCGGAAAATATTTTTCCGTGTGCTTGATAAGGAAAAGGGAGGAAAACCATGTTTGCAATAGAAAGAAGAAACACGATTCTCTCCGCCCTGCGGGATGAAAAGCACGTCGTCGTCAGCGAATTGGCGCGTCGGTTTGACGTGTCGGAAGAGACGATCCGGCGCGATTTGGACAAACTGGAAAAAGAAGGCTATGTGGTCAAGACCTACGGCGGAGCGGTGATCAGCGAGAGCGCTTCGATCGACCAGCCGTACGTGGTGCGAAAAAAATCCAATGTAGAAGCGAAACAGCGCATCGCCGAATTGGCCAGCGAATTGATCATGGACGGCGATACGCTCATCCTGGACGCAAGTTCGACCGCGCTGTTCATCGCCCAAAGGATCAAGACCAAAAAAGATATTACGCTGATCACCAATTCCATCGAGGTCCTCATGGAACTGGCGGACGTATCGGGCTGGAAGATCCTTTCGACGGGCGGGATCCTGCGAGAGCGGACGTGCGCGCTGATCGGCAGCCGTGCGGAGGAATATCTTTCTTCGTTCCACGTCGATAAGGCCTTTATTTCTTGCAAGGGCGTAGACATGGAACACGGATTCATGGACAGCAGCGATTCGCATGCGGCAGTCAAGCGCAAGATGATCGCCTGCGCCGCGCAAGTGTTTTTCGCGGTCGATTCGTCGAAATTCGGAAAATTGTCGTTTACCTCCATCAGCGGATTTGACGGCATCGATGCTCTGATCACCGATCGTCGCCCGAGCGAGGATTGGAATAAAATATTTGCGGCGAACGATATGGAATGTCTGTTCCCGCACGGAGGAGAAAATGCCTAAAACGGTTGCGATCTGCTTCGCCAACAATAAAGGTGGGAGCGGCAAGTCGACCACTTGTTCGAACGTCGGCTATTTTTTGGCGGCCGCGGGGAAAAAAGTCTTGCTCGTGGACGGGGATATGCAACTCAATCTTTCGCTCGCCTATTTTGATGAAGAGCGCGTTCTTGCGTTGGCGGCGGGCGAACAGAATTTGTACCGAGCCTTGCAAAAGCAGGCGGATCTTTCCGAATATATCCTGCCGACCGGGTATGACCGCTTGGATATTGTGCCGTCTTCCACGCTGATGAGTTCGGTGGAATTTGAATTGTTCTCTAAGTGGCAGCGGGAATACGTGTTGAAAAAATGTCTTTCCAAAATCAAAGAATCGGGGAGATATGACTATATTTTACTGGACTCGCCGCCGACGTTGGGGTGCTGGGTCATGAATATACTTGCCGCGTCGGACTATTTGATCGTTCCCGTGGAAGCCAGTCCCTGGGGCTTGTTCGGCCTTTCCAACCTGTTCGAATTTTTAGCCCAGGTCAAGGACGTGGCGCCCGAGCTACAGGTCGCGGGCATTGCGATCACCAAGGTGGACGGACGGAAAAACTATTATAAACAGACATTGGAAACGTTGCAAGATCTTCCCGCGCATTTGTTCTCGACGCACATTCATCAAGACAGCAACATTGAATGGGCACAGGACAACAGCAAGCCGGTCGGAAGTTATCGCAGGAGCTGCCGCAGCAGCCAAGAATATCTCGCATTGACGAAGGAGGTTGAACAGATATGCCGATAGGAAACGCAAGCATTCGCCGCGCTGCCGGCGCGATGGAAAAAACAGAAAAAAAACCGACCCGGTCCGCATTTCATGCCGTGCGAACGGCGGCGGAGATCGAATTGACTGCCATTGATCGTCCGGCTTATGCAAGAGATTGCGGCGCTTTACAAAAATCCATCAAAAAATACGGGATTTTATTTCCGGTGTTTGTAATTCGCAGCGGCGAGCGCTTTCTTTTGGCGGACGGGCATGCGCGCTGTGCGGCGGCGGCCGCTGCCGGCTTGCAAACGGTTCCCGCCCTCATTCTCGAATTGGAGGGAAGCGGCGCCTCTTCTGCTCAAAAGGACGTGCTTGCGCGGATGCCGCGGGTGGAAGAGGAACTCTGTGCGGCGCAGGATATTCAGGAAGAAAAATTTAACGCGATTCGCGCGATCGGAACAGAATTGCCCGACTATTTGCTATAAATCGGCGCGCCGCGCTGTATGGGATGCGACGGTGCGATTGCCCGGCGCCCGGGAGTAGGGTCGCCGGGGCGGAGAGAAGACAGAGATGAAGAGTTTTGACATCAAGACAAAAATTTATTTTGGCGACAATTCGATGGACCGCGTTCGTCAGTTGCCGTATCGGCGGATTTTGATCGTCACCGATAAGTTTTTTTCGGGGAGTGACCTGTTGCACCTGGTCACGCAGCCGCTGAGCGAATCGAACAAGGAATTTCGCGTCTTTAACGACGTGGTGCCCGATCCGCCCATCGAAAAGATCGTGGGCGGCGTTAAGACGGTGCTCGAGTACAAGCCGGATTGCCTGATCGCGGTCGGCGGCGGGTCGGTGATCGATTCGGCCAAAGCGATCCGCGAGTTTGCCGTTCGGATGGATGCGAGCACGCATTTGGCGCTGATCGCAATTCCGACGACCAGCGGTACCGGTTCGGAGGTCACGGCTTTTTCGGTCATCACCGACAGCGTGCACCACATCAAATATCCGCTCGTTTCCGAGAGCATGCTCCCCGACGAGGCGATTTTGGACGAGGAATTGGTCAAGAGCGTTCCGCCCAATGTTACGGCGGATACAGGCATGGATGTTCTGACGCATGCCGTCGAGGCGTATACGAGCATCAACAACAACGAATTTTCTGCGGCGCTGGCCGAAAAATCCATCGAAATTTGCGGTGCGTTTCTGCTTCGCGCCTATTTGGACGGCAACGATTGGCACGCCCGTCGCAAGATGCACGTGGCGTCTTGTCTGGCCGGGCTGGCATTCAATTCGGCGTCTTTGGGGCTCAACCACGGTATGGCGCACCAGCTCGGCGCCAACTTCCATATCCCGCACGGCCGTGCGAATGCGATGCTGCTGCCGCATATCATCGAGTACAACAGCGGCATCAACATTCATTCCCGCAGCCAAAAGGAATATCCCAAACAAGTTGAAAAGTATGTTTCCATTGCGCGATTGCTGGGGTTGCAAAATTTCAATACCATCACCACGGTCCGCGCCTTTGTCAACTGGGTGCAGTTCATGAACAAAGAGATGAATATTCCGCTGTCTGTTTCACAGATGGGCAACATCACCGAGAGCGAATACCGTCAAAAAATTCCGGCGATGGCGGAGGCGGCCCTTGCCGACGGATGCACGGCGACCAACCCGAAAACGCCGACAAAGGCGGACGTGATTCGCATCTACGAGGAATTATGGTAATTTGCCCGCGGCGGGGATGAAACCGTCCAAAAAGAATTGACAAGCGGGCATTTGTATGATATGATAATGGCAATCGAAACGTCAAAAACGCAGTGACGGGGAGGAGTACGCGCGGCTTTTCAGCCACAGAGAGGGAACAAACGGTGAAAGTTCCTGCGAAAGCGCGGCGGAAGGTAGCCCCCGAGCGGCGGCCCGAAAGGCAAAAGCCCGCGTAGGCGCCGACGGCTGTTCCCGCCGTTATGAGGGAAGCGATATCGGCCCGGTCGGGTCTGTATCGGATCGAGTGCGGAAGATTTTTCCGAATCCAGGTGGTAACGCGGTTTCAACATCGCCCTGAACGACGTGATAGTCGTTCGGGGCGTTTTTTTCCATTTCGGATGACAGCACGGAGGTAATTTACGATGAAAATAAAAGGTACGCAATTATTTGTCAAAGCGCTGATCGAAGAGGGCGTGGATACGCTCTTTGCCTATCCGGGCGGCATGGCGATCGATCTGTTTGATGCGCTGTACGGAGAAACCTCTTTCCGCGTCGTTTTGCCGCGGCATGAGCAGGGGTTGGTACATGCAGCGGACGGCTATGCGCGGGCTACCGGCAAGACGGGCGTTTGCCTGGTCACCAGCGGTCCGGGCGCGACCAATCTCGTCACGGGCATTGCCACCGCCAATTATGACAGCGTTCCGCTCGTGTGTTTTACCGGTCAGGTCCCGACGCATTTGATCGGCAACGATGCCTTTCAGGAAGTCGATATTGTGGGGATCTGCCGCAGTATCTGCAAATATGCGGTCACGGTGCGCCGCCGCGAAGACCTGGGGCGGATCATCAAAGAGGCCTTTTACATTGCCCGCACCGGAAAGCCCGGCCCGGTTTTGGTCGATTTTCCCAAAGACATCCAGCAGGCGTTGGGCAGTGACGAATATCCGCAAGAGGTGTCCATCCGCGGGTATAAGCCTTCGACGGGCGTTCACATGGGCCAGCTGAAAAAGGCGGTCGGCATGTTGGAGAACGCCAAACGTCCGCTGTTCCTGCTGGGCGGCGGCGTCAACATTGCGGGCGCAAACGAGGCGATGACGCGTTTGGCCGAGCAGTTGCAGGTACCGGTCGTGACCACGATCATGGGAAAAGGCGCCATTCCCACCGATCACCCGCTGTTTATCGGCAACATGGGCATGCACGGAAACGTGGCGTCCAATACTGCGGTATCCGAATGCGACCTGCTTGTATCCATCGGCACGCGCTTTAACGACCGGATCACCGGCAAGATCAGCGAGTTTGCCAAAAACGCCAAGATCGTACACATCGACATCGATGCCGCCTCAATTTCGCGCAACATCGTCGTAGACGTGCCCATTGTGGCGGATGCCAAAGAGGCCATCGAAAAGATGGCGGAAATCGCCGTCGCGCCCAAGCATATGGGGGATTGGCTGGAGCGTTTGCAAAAGTGCCGTGCGGAAAAACCCGTCGCCATGGACGGGAGCGGTGCCATGAGCCCGCAGGACATCATCCTGGCCGTCAACGAGTGTTTTCAAGAAGCGATCGTGACCACGGATGTCGGGCAGAACCAGATGTGGACGGCGCAGTTTTTGCAATTGAAAGGGAAGAGCAAACTGATCACCTCGGGCGGTTTGGGTACGATGGGTTACGGTTTGCCGGCGGCGATCGGCGCAAAACTGGGGCGCCCGGAGATGCCGGTAGTCTGTATTTCGGGAGACGGCGGATTCCAAATGAACGAGCAGGAATTGGCGACGGCCGTCTGCGAGGAACTCCCCGTCGTCATCTGTATCCTGAACAACTCGTATTTGGGGAACGTGCGGCAATGGCAGGAAATGTTTTACGGGGGCAAATATTCCTGCACGTGCCTGCGCAAGCGCCGCAGTTGCGGCGCGTGGTGTTCAAATCCGAACGCCGAATGCCCGCCGTATCTTCCGGACTTCGTAAAGCTGGCAGAGAGCTACGGGATCGAAGGCATTCGCGTTACCGCCCGTGAGCAGATCCGCCCCGCCCTCGAGCGGGCACGGCAAACGACTGATCGCCCCACGCTCATCGAATTCATCATCGAGCGGGAAACGAATATTCTGCCGATGGTGCCGGGGGGCAACGCCCTGTCGGACATGGTAACCGAATATAAAAAGGAGGGCAAGTAAATGACCGCGACGGATAAGGAAAAGAAACGTTGGATCTCGCTGTATGTCGAAAATGACGTAGGTGTGCTCGCCAAAATTTCCGGATTGTTTTCCGGAAAATCGTACAACCTTTTGAGCCTGACGGTCGGGGAGACGGAGGATCCGACCGTTTCGCGCATGACGATCAGCCTCGTCGGCGACGATAAGACGTTTGAGCAGATCAAAAAACAGCTCAACCGCAGTGTCGAAGTGATCAAGGTTTTGGATTTTACCGATCTTCCCATTCATAAAAAGGAGATCCTTTTCATCAAACTGCACAGCCTGCGCAAGGACGAGACGGAAGAAGTTTTTCGATCTGCCGCCGTTTTCGGGATTACCGTCAGCGACTATGACAAGTCTTCGGTCATTTTGGAGAGTGTGCAGACGGAGTCGGAAAACGACGAGGTGCTGCGCTATTATAAAAAATATTTTTCCTCGCGCATGGAAGCGGTGCGCGGCGGCTCGGTGGCCATCGAGTCGGTCAGCCGATCCGATCGATAGAGAGAAGGACGTTTTCTCGCGGATCGAACGCAAAAGAAATCCCGGCCCCGCGGCTTATGCCGCGGGGCCGGGATTTCTTTTGCAAAGATAGGAAAATTATTCGGCCGGGAGGTCGGATTTGGCCGCGGCACGCGCATCGTCGGCGCCAAATAGCGCGGCATACTGCTGATCGATTGCGCGGAATGTGCGGATAAAACACTTGTAAAATCCGCGGCTGTTTTCGTCGATGTACGGTTTTTCGGGCAGGGGTGACGAAGCGATTTCTGCCAGGCGGTAATCGCCGTTGACCTTCCAGCCCTGCAACATTCCGATGCGGATCGCGTCTGCCGGGCAGAAAAAGGAGCAGCGCATGCACATGTCGCAGCGGTGTCCGAAACGAATTTTTCCCTTTTCGATGCGAATATTGTTTTCCGGGCAGTCTTGCACGCAGCGCATGCAGCGCATGCATTTTTCGGGATCCACGCGGTAGAAGAACGAGTTGACCGATCCGCCGATCTTTTGAACGGAGACGACGGCCGCCGCAGCGTTATAGAGCGGATTGCTGGGAACAGACTGCACCGTTTCGGTTTCCAGACAATGCAGCATGATGCGCAGCAGTTTTTCGTCGTAATCCAAGATCTCGCGCACGAAAGGCCGATCGAAGGCGAAATGAATGTTGTAGGGCATGACAAAGTGATATTCGCCCGCGAATACCCCGCCCCTTCGGTGCATGCGCCGCAAGAGGATGCGGCTGGATGCATTGTTGAGCGCAAGTGTTTCGCCGCTGTTTTTATAGATAAAGAATTTTTGCCCGGGTCGAATCGGTACGGACTGCACGTACCGGTTGAAGGGCAGCGGAGAGTTAAATCCGTAGATGGGATAGCCGAATCCGATCAAGTCAAACCCGCGCGGATCGACCGGCGGCGTTCCGCGGCGGATTTCGACGCGCTCGACGCTGTGTCCGCGCGCGGTGAACAGCTTCTCCGCCCGATCGGTCAGATACCGCGTATTGTAAGTCCCGGTATAATAGATCAGCAAAAGTTTCATAATTTGGCTTTCCCTGTGTCGAGCAAGAATTGAATTTCGTCCTGAACGGTCTCTTGCAATGGCCGCGGGGAATATCCGAACGTTTGCACGGCTTTCCCGATGGGGAAATCGGTGTTTTCACGCAGCGCCGCCAGCGCCGCGCCCGTATACAAAGGGCGTTTTTTTCGCAGTTTGGAATAGAGGTTCAAAAACGGGAGACCTAAGTACGCCGTCCAAAGCGGCAGGGCCGGAAGGCGCGGTTTGCCGACGTAGTCCGCGGCATAGTTCAAGATCTCGTCGATGCGATCGGGCTGGTGTGCAAACAGATAGCTTTCGCCCGGTTTTGCCCGCTCGACGATGGCCGGAAGCACGTCTGCCACGTCACGGATGTCGAAATCGTTGTATCCGCCGCGCACGGAGGCAGGCAAGCGCCCCTCCAAAAAATCCGTGAACATTTGCGCCATGTGTCCGTTTCCGTAGTCGCCCGGGCCGATCACGCTTGCGAGCAAAAGGATGCTTGCCGGCAGCCCGTCTTCGCGGAAAGCGCGCAAGACCGCCGCATCCGCCTCCGCTTTGGTCCGCGCGTAGCCCTTGCGCGATTTGGCTGGATCCGGGATATAATTGCTCAGATCCTCTTGCAGACGGAGTCCTTTCGGCAGGGCTTCGGTCGAAGAGATATGCAGGAAACGCCGGATCGGGCGTCCGCGGCAGGCGCCGAGTACATTTTGCGTACCCTGCACCGTCACGTCGTGCAATTCTTGGGCCGAACTTTCCCCGATGGAGACTTTTGCGACCGTATGGATGACGACAAACGGTCCCTCGCCGGCAAACAGCGCGGCTACGTCGTTCGGGGCAACGATGTCGCCGTAAACGAGGGCCGGACGGCGGTCGCCGAACACCTGCGCCGCCTTTTGTTCGCTTCGCGCAAATCCGACGACAGAACATCCCTCGTCCAAGAGTTTTTTGGTCAAAACATTTCCGACAAAGCCCGTGCAGCCTGTCACGATGTAAGTGCAATCTCGCTTCATGGTTGGCTCCGTTTTTTTCAGTAGCATTATTATACAAAATCCGACCGTTTTTTACAAGTTTTTCGGCTTCTGTTTTGAGAATTGTTCGGCAAAGCAAAAAGCATAAGGCGTCGCCGAGGGGTGCGGGCCGGCCGATGGGCTGGTTGCGCATGGTTCCGCGCCGAAGCGATCGGCGTGTTTTTCTCGAAAACGCCAATAAAAACCAATGCCGCCTGCCAAGTCGGTTGCAGGCGGCTGGATAGGCGGCGGGGCTGCCGCGAATTTATACATTGAAACGGAAAAGTACGACATCGCCGTCTTTAATCACGTAGTCCTTGCCTTCCGAGCGGACTTTCCCTTTTTCTTTGGCGGCGTTATAGTTGCCGCATTCGAGCAGCGTTTGCCAATCGACCACTTCCGCGCGGATAAATCCCTTTTCGAAATCGGTATGGATCTTTCCGGCCGCTTGCGGTGCCTTTGTGCCGCGCGTGACGGTCCATGCGCGGGTTTCCTTTTCGCCGGCGGTCAGGTAACTGATCAAGCCGAGCAGGGAATAGGATTTTTTGATCAGGCGGTTCAGCCCGCTTTCGCTCAGGCCGAGTTCTTCCAAGAACATCTGCGCCTCATCGGGCGAAAGCTGCGAAAGTTCTTCTTCGGTCTTGGCACAAATGACGAGCACCTCGCTTCCTTCCTGGGCGGCGAACGCCTCTACCCGCTGGACGTAAGGGAGGTCGGTATCCGCCTTGCCCATGTCTTTTTCCGAAATGTTTGCCGCGTAGATGACCGGCTTGGCGGTCAACAGGAACAGATCTTGCATCCATTCCGCTTCCTCTTCGGATAGGACAAGAGTGCGCGCGCACTGTTCGCGGGAAAGATGATCCAAAACCTTTTGCAGGAACTCGGCCTCTGCAATGTATTTTTTGTCGCCGCCTTTGGCCGCGTTTTTAGCTCGATCCAGCCGCCGTTGGACGGTTTCCATGTCTGCGAGGATCAGTTCGAGATTGATGGTGGTAATATCGCGCACGGGATCGATGGTGCTTTCGACGTGCGTAATGTTTTCGTCTTCAAAACAGCGCACGACGTGGACGATTGCATCCACTTCGCGGATGTGGGAAAGGAACTTGTTTCCCAATCCTTCTCCGCGGGAGGCGCCTTTGACCAGTCCCGCAATATCGACGAATTCGATGACGGCGGGGGTGATCTTTTTGCTGTCGTAGAGCGCGGCAAGTTTGGCAAGGCGCTCATCGGGTACGGCGACGACGCCGACATTGGGTTCGATGGTGCAAAAGGGATAATTGGCCGCTTCTGCTCCGGCATGAGTGATCGCATTGAACAGGGTGGATTTGCCGACGTTCGGCAAACCGACGACTCCGAGCTTCATGGGGTATAACCTTCCGTCGATTTCTTTCAGCGTTTATTATAGTACAATTTGCGAAATAATCAAAATAAAAGGGCGGGTAAAATGCGAAAAAGTTGTCAAAATGCGAAAAATATGCTACACTGTTGAGGAAAAAATTTGAACGAGGACAGTATGGATTTTAAGCAATATATTGCCGCCCGCGTGCGGGCGGACCTTCCGCAGGAAGAGATCGCATCGCTGCTCGCTTTGCCGCCCGATACCGCCATGGGCGATTTTGCGTTGCCCTGTTTTAAACTTGCCAAGACGTTGCGCAAGGCTCCGGCACTCATCGCCCAAGAATTGGCCGCATCGTACCCGACCGACGAGATCGTGGTCGAGGCAAGTGCCGTGAACGGTTATGTGAATTTCCGCATCGATCGTGCTTTTTGGGCGGAGCGCACGCTTGCATGCATCTTTGCGGAGCGTGAACGGTACGGCTCTTCCGACGAAGGGCAGGGCCGTACGGTGTGCATCGACTATTCTTCCGTCAACATCGCCAAGCCCTTTCACATCGGCCATCTTTCGACCACCGTTTTGGGGAGCGCATTATATAAATTGCATCAGTTTTTGGGCTATCGCCCGGTAGGCATCAACCATTTGGGCGATTACGGCACCCAATTCGGAAAACTGATTTCGGCCTATAAACGCTGGGGCAACCGCGAAGAGATCGAGAAGGGCGGCTTGCGCGCGCTCAACGCCCTGTACGTGCGCTTTCACGAGGAGGCGGAAAAGGATCCTTCGCTGGAAGACGAGGCGCGCGCGTTCTTCAAAAAGATCGAAGATCGCGACGAGGAGAGCGTTGCGCTGTTTCATTGGTTCAAAGATCTGACCCTTCAAGACGTCGGGCGGATCTACGAGATGCTGGATGTGCATTTCGACAGTTGGGCGGGCGAGAGCTTTTACATTGACAAGATCGGCCCGGTCGTAGATGAATTGCGCGAAAAGGGACTGCTCGTCGAAAGCGAAGGCGCACAGGTCGTCGATTTGGAGGCATACGGCATGCCGCCCTGCATCATTTTGCGGTCCGACGGCGCTTCGCTGTACCATACCCGCGATTTGGCCGCGGCCGTTTACCGGAAGGAGACATACGATTTTTATAAATGTCTGTACGTGGTCGCATACCAACAGAATTTGCATTTCCGCCAGCTGTTCAAGGTGTTGGAATTGATGGGCAAAGACTGGGCGAAAGATCTCATACACGTCGCTTACGGCATGGTTTCGCTGGAGGACGGGTCCATGTCGACGCGCAAGGGCAAGGTCGTCTATTTGGAGGACGTCATCGACAAATGCGTGGAGAAGGCGCTGGCAGTCATTGCCGAGAAAAATCCGGCGCTGGAAAATAAGCAAGAGATTGCCAAGACCGTCGGGGTCGGCGCGGTCATTTTCGGTGCCCTGTATAATAATAAGATCAAGGATATTACCTTCTCGTACGACAAGGTTTTGAACTTTGAAGGAGAGACCTCCTGCTATGTGCAGTATACTTGTGCGCGCGCGAACAGCGTGCTGCAAAAGGGCGGCCGGGCGAGAGCGACGAAGGCGGAGGCCATTTGTCCGCAAGAATTTGAAGTGATCAAACAGCTTGCGGAATTCCCGGCGACAGTGCATGACGCGCTGGAAAAATACGAACCTTGCTTTGTAGCGCGGTACGCGGTCGATCTGGCGCAAAAATACAACAAGTTTTACTTTGATTGTTCGATCCTGAACGCAGAGGAAAAGACGCGCCAATTCCGCCTTGCCCTGACAGAGGCGACGTTGATCACGTTGAAAAATGCGTTGGGATTGCTCGGGATCGGCGTTCCCGAAAAGATGTGATCGCGGAGGAAACCGATGCTCAAAGCAGTACTCTTCGATTTGGACGGAACAATTTTGGACACGCTGCCCGATTTGAACGCCTGTATGAACGCGGCGCTGGCCGACTACGGGTTCCCCGCAATCGACCGCGCCCAAACGATGGCGTATGTCGGTCATGGCGGGCGGAATTTTGCGCTTGCCGCCTTGCCGGCGGACAAACGTGAGTTGGTAGACGAGTTTTACGCACATTATTGTGCGATCCATGTGCGTTGCAAGAACGAACAGACAAAGCCCTTTCCGGGTGAATCGGACTGCATGGCAGCGTTGCGGCGTGCGGGGATGCGCCTTGCGGTGGTTACCAACAAATCGCAGGCGGCGGCAGACATCCTCGGGGCGACGCTCTTGCGTGAATATGGATTTGCGGAGATCGTAGGAAACCGTCCGAACGTTCCGGTCAAACCGGATCCCACGTCAACGCTCGCGCTGTTGGACCGGCTGGGCGTTCACCCGTCGGAAGCGGCGTTTGTCGGAGACGGGGATACGGACGTGCAGACGGCCAAAAATGCCGGCATGCGTTCGGTCAGCGTTCTTTGGGGGTATCGATCCAAACAGGAGCTGTTGAAAGCGGGTGCGGAACGGTTTGCTTCGGATTTTACGGAATTGCAACAGTTGCTCTTGACGCTTTGAGAGCGCGGCAAAAAAGCGAGCCTGTCGGCCATAGCCGACAGGCTCGCTTTTGATTCGTTGAATCCGAAAAGCGTCATTGAATGCGCATGCTCGGAAATTTTTTGCGCATCCACGCGTCAGGGAAGGTCCGATCCAGCCAGGTCCCGTATGCGGTCAGCGGCGGCGCGTCCTCGGCGCGCGCGACATAGCGGAAGAGAGCCGAGACCGTGACGAACAGGTCGGCGCACACGAAAAGCAGGCAGAGGATGCCCACCGCTCGAAAGGTGCGCGGCGGGAGACTTTCAAACAATTTGTCCAGCGGCCGGAAGATACAGAACACGACGACCATGCACAAGATGCCCCAAACGATCATGATGGGAACGGTGGTGCGGCCATTGAGGTTCCAAAGCCAGGTGCTGTAATTCCACGAACGCGTGCCGAGGATCGTCTCCTCACAATAGCTGAGAAAATATTCCAGCGCTCCGCCGGCCAAACCGCCTGCAAGAAAGACCTGCCAGGGGCGGCGAAGGCGTTTCAGACAAAACACGATGACGAGCGTACCGCACCCGTAGACGGGATTGAAGGGCGTAAAGAGACTGCCGCCGCATTCGACGTAGCGATGCAGTTTTACAAGATTGAAGATCACTTCCCACAGCGTGCCGAGCGCGCCGCCCAACATATAGAGCAAGACCGTTTTGGCGAGCGTGAGCCTGCCGGCGGTCGGTTGGGTATAGCGCCGCAGAGCGGCGTCGCCGGGCAAAGCGGTTCGAAGGGACGAATATTTCATGATTGTACAGGGCGGTGAACGCCATGGACGGCGTCCTCAAACATGATCTCCATTTGATCGATGCATTTTTCGATGCGGAAACGTTCCGCATAGCGAATGTATTCGAGCCGCTGATCCGTTCGAAATTCTGCATTTTCGATCAAATTATCCAATTTATGCGCAAGCGCGGAACAGTTTCCGGCCGTGTACAGATTTTTCGGGTCGAGCGCGAAAAATTTGGCGGCGGACATCGGGCTATCCGAAATAAGGGGAACCAGCCCGCAGGTAATGGCCTCGACGCAGGCGATCGATTCGATCTCTGCATAGGAGGGATGTACATAAAGGTCGCAGAAATTGATGAGTTTTACCAACTCTTCTTTGGGGTAGAAGCGGATGACCGGGGGATTCGGAAGCCGTTTCCCCAGTTTTTGCAGCCGGTTTTTTAGGGGACCGTCGCCTGCGATAAAGAGCTGGATGCGGTTGGCATATCTCGAAAGAGAGATCCCTTTGATCAAGTCCGCTTGGCATTTTTCTTTGGAAAGACGCCCCGTCGAGAGAATGCAAAATTTGTCGGCATATTCTTTCGGCTTGGGTACAGGCGCGGGGATAAAAATGGGGTCTACGCCGTTGGAGATAACGCGCAGGTCTTGCGTGTAGCCGTGTTCGCGCAGTTTGTTGGCAATAAATTGCGTCGGGCAGTGGATATAATCCGAATATTCGTAAAAGCCTTTACGGAAGTTCCGGTAGAGGTAGTTGTTGATGGGACCGTTGCGCTGCATGCCGAAATGGCTGCTCACGTTTTCGGGTTGAACATGGAAAGCCGTGGTGACCGGTTTTTTCATGGTCGCGCATAGGCGAACGGCGCTGCGTCCGAGGGGAAAGGGCATCAGAACGTGCACGACGTCGCACCGTTCGATGATCGGGCGCAAGGCCTCCTCGTCGGGTTTGGCAAGAACCACGCCGTTTTTGGCGACATAGTCGTTGAAGATTTTGAAGTCGATTTTTTCAACCGGATAAAATCCGTCCTCGTTTGTCTCGCCGGGCGCGACCACGAAGACTTCATGCCCTCTTTTTTTAAGATTGTAGATCAAGCGTTTTACGGTGATCGATGTCCCGTTATTTTCTTCTCCCAGGACATCTGCAATGATAGCGATGCGCATGTTGTTTTCTCCGTCTGTTTTTTCTCGATTTGTTTTTTTCTCAATTTGTTTTTTTGGGGGGACATCATTCTCCGATGGCCCGCGCCAGGCACCGAAGTCCCGCCGCGATCATGGGGGTGCACGGCTCAATCACTTCGGAAAAAGGAATGCTTCGTTCACTCTTGAGCCACTCCGCATATGTATCCAATACACCGGCTGTCAAAAAACGAAGGACGTGGGAAAAATTCGCCATGTCGTTGCCGTATTGCAGGCGATAACGATCGGCCAGTTTTTTTGAAAATTCGTTTTTCAGAGCGGTCAAGAAAAATTCCGCCGTCGAAGAACGCTGCACAAAACTTTCAAAATTCGGATAAGAACTGAGTACCTCCGTGCATACGTTCAGGAAGGGCAGAGGATCGGTCGGTTCCGAAAAATCGATCAGAGCTTCGCTTTCCGCGAAGATTCGATCGATGATCTCCGATCGCAGCGCCCGCAAAATATCGGGAATGCAACGATAGTGCAGGTAAAAGGTCGTTCGATTGATGTCGGCTGAGGTACACAAGTCGATGATCTTGATCTCATCGATGCGGTGTGTGCATAAAAGGAGCAACGTTGCGCTTTGAATGGCGCAAACCGTTTTGCGACTTCGTTTGTCCGTCTTATTCATGGGCTT